>CAZMZL010000133.1:0-8651 GCA_964570595.1 uncultured Anaerolineaceae bacterium
ATGAATATTCGAGAGAAAGACAGGGTATTCATCATCAGCGATGATGAGACTCTATCTATAGGGGAGGCTTTGAAGGAGGAGGCGTTTGCTGCTGGGGCGGTTGTCGAATTAAGGCGTCTGGAAGAATATGCGGTCCGACCCATCACCAGCGTACCCGAAGGATTGATCGCGCATGCCACGGCTTTTGTGCCGACGGTGACATTCTTTGCGGCCGGGGCTGAGGAGGGTGAGCTTGCCATGCGCATGGGGTTGGGGAGAAGCCTGGCGGAGATCTCTAAAATTCGTCATGGCCATATGGTCAGTATCACCGAGCAGCTCATGCGGGAAGGGATGCGCGCAGATTATGGACAAGTCTATGCGATCACAAACCAGGTGTACGAACTCGTCAAGGATGCTGACCGGATCCATGTGACCTCAGAAAAGGGGACCGATCTCAGCGCACAATTCAACCCCGAACATATGTGGGTTCCTTGCCATGGACGTTATCATCACGAGGGCGATTGGGGAAACCTGCCGGAAGGAGAGGTGTTCACCTGCCCGAGTTCCGCAGATGGGAAGATTGTTGCGGATGTGCTGGGAGATTACTTCTCGCCGAAATACGGCGTTCTGGATCAGCCGATTACGTTTATGATCGAGAAGGGCTATGTGGTTGATGTCGATTGTGACGATAAGTCTCTTGAGGAAGAGGTGCGGGCATACTTGAACTCCAGCGAGAATGGAAGGCGGGTCGGAGAATTTGCGATTGGTACGAACACTGCCGTAAAACATTTGACGGGCCGTCTGCTCCAGGACGAGAAAATTCCAGGAGTCCATGTCGCTTTTGGCAATCCCTATCCTCTGAGAACAGGAGCCGACTGGGCTTCCGATGTCCACGTGGATGTCATCCCGACAAACTGCACGATTGAGGTGGATGGCGAGATCCTGATGCAAGATGGGGAGTTTGTGTTCCTGAAATCAGACGCATAAGCGGGATTCGATCCTCCATTAAACAGAGCCTCCTTTTTCCCGTGGTCCAGGCATGGAACGATGGATCGAACCCCTGTGACGAGTCGGATGCTGCCAAATACAATTTGTACTTTGATCCGATGATGATGAAAGGTGTGAATAGAAGACAGATTCCCATCGTCCGGGAGGCGACCATGAAATATATCGATATGGATTCGTGGCCGAGGCGCAAGCATTTTGAGATCTTCAACAGCTTTGATTATCCACACTTTAACGTTTGTGCGGATGTGGATGTAACGGAGTTCAAGCCCACCCTTGAAGGCATTTCCGTCTCATTCACGCTTGGATTGACCTACGTTCTCGCCCATGCGGCGAATTCGATACCCGAGTTCTGTCATCGAATTCGTGAGGGACGGGTCATCGAACATGAGGTCGTCCATCCGTCGATTACGATCCTTCTTGAGGATGAGACATTCAGTTTCTGTACGATCAATTTCACCTATGATTTTTCAAAATTTATAGAGCATGCGCAAAAAGCGGTCGCCAGGGTAAAAGAAAATCCAACCATTGAAGATAAGGTCGGGCAGGACGATTTGCTCTTCATGACAAGCATCCCCTGGATCTCATTCACGGGCTTCATGCACCCCATCCACATGCACCCTGTCGATTCGGTTCCGCGCATTGCCTGGGGAAAGATAGCTCAAAAGGACAGTTCGCTCCACATGCCTTTATCGGTTCAGGGGCATCATGCTCTAATGGATGGGCTCCATGCGGGTCGATATTTTTCCCGGGTGCAAGAAATGCTCAACCACCCGGAGACGTTTGTAGAATTTCGGAAACCGGCGTAGCTTCTCTATCGGCGCTCTTTCTCGGTCCTCGTGTGGACCACCCGCGACCGTCAAATGGCAATTCATACAAATCCCTCCAACACATGTCTTTCAGAATCGCGAGGGTCGTAAAGCCTCGACGAACCAACATCCATGAAGCGTGAGGACGTCCGATGTATATTTATCATATAGCGAAGAAGGAGATTTGGGAGATCGCTCGAGGCACGGGGACGTATCGGCCAGAGAGTTTTCGTGAGGATGGGTTCATCCATTGCTCAGAGCTCGATCAGGTCCTGAAAGTGGCCAACGCCTTCTACGCCGGTCGGAAGGATCTCGTCCTCCTCGAGATCGACAGCCTGCGTGTGAACTTCCCTATCAGGTACGAACGGGTCGAAGACAACGTGGAACGATTTCCACACCTGTATGGACCCTTGAAGATCGACGCCGTTGAGCACGTTCACGGTTTCAACCCGGACGATGGTGAATTTCGGCTGCCTGAGGGGTTAAGCGGCTTACGTAGTTAGATGGAATTGCCGTCTGAGGGGTCCGAACTTCTCAGCTTGATACGATGTCCAACTGATAGCGCTGATAAGGACAGGGATCGGGCGCCGAATCACGTCATCCATCTCGACCGGGCTCATTCATAGGCCAGCACTTCGCGTATGGTCAATCGAGCGGCGTTGCGGGCGGGTATGATGCTGGCGACTAAAGAGAGGGCGATGACGACGATCAGCCAGATGAACATGCCCTGTGGGGTGATGGTGAGATCCATCGAAGTTCCCATCATCGCTACGGTGATGATCCGTAACAACAGGAAGCTGATTGGGAACGACATCACGATGGCCAGGACCCAAGTAATGAGGCCGATCATCACACCTTCGATCACGACCGATTTGATGATCTCCGAATCTACGGCGCCGATGGCGCGCATCACGCCAATTTCTCGCGTCCGCTCGAGGACATTCATCCCCATTGTTCCTGTCAGCCCAATACTCCCTACAAATGCGATCAGCAGCGCCATGATCAACAAGAAGATGACCAGGATATTGATGCCTTGCGCTGAATCCTCTTGAATGCTCAGCCCCGCTTCAATACTGCTGATCAGGAAACCTCGATCCGTGAGGTACTGATCCAGGGTTGCACTCATCTCTCTCTGACTTTCGAGCGTTTGAATATCCGTAGTCACGCGGTAGGAGCGGGCCTGATTGGGCTGATCGAGAAGGTCGGCGACAAAGTCGAAATCTGCATAGGCAATCGGATCGCCCAGCATGCTAATAAAGCGGAATACACCGACGACGGACCAGTCATCTGCTCGATGTCCGGGCACTTTAACGCGGATCGTATCCCCAGCTTCGAGATCCGGGTATGTGTCATAAATCGTATCCGAGACCACGATGGCTTTTCGTTCGCCTGGTTCGAGCCACCTTCCGACGACGATGTCCGGATTAAGGAGTGCGGTGTTCACGGGAGGGGCGATGATGAATAGATTTTCGATCACATTATCTTCTGCATCCCAAATCTCCGCAGCCGCTCCTCCCCATCCTTCCAGGTTGGAAACACCGGGGAGGGGCAGGATGGCCTGTTCGATTCGTGTGATCGAATAGGGCTGGTTGAATGTCACGGTGACATCCCCCATGAAGAGTTGGGCGAGCTGGTCCATGAATTGCGTCATGGATGCACGAACGTTAAACACTCCGATAAAGACGGCGCCCGCGATGGTGAGCGTGAATATGGTGAGCGCCAGGCGGCCCCGCTGCCGGAACGTATTTCGAATGGAGAGCAGAATCGGCCGCGATATCCATTGGATCCATTTGGAGATCTGATTCAGCCAGCCAAGTGCAGAAGCCTGAGTGCCATGCCGGTCGTTGCTGATCGCCCGGCGGACGTTGGTCTTTGAGCCTTTCCGGACGGGGAAGAAGCCCGCGGTCAGGGGGATCAGGAACGCGACGATGATTTGCAGAAAGATAGCGATAGGTATGACGCGGAACCCCTGCAGCTCTGATCCCATCATGAAGGCGATAAACTCCGCAAACGCGTATCCGGCCACCGCGCCGGAAGGAACGGCAATGACCAATGCAATCAGCCCATAGGCGAAGATGAGGACCATGTACATCCCCAGAATCTGCAGGCTCTTCCCGCCGACGAGTTTCATGATGCCAATCTGGCGCATTTGCTGTGCGAGCAAACCGTTGAGCGTGTTGATGATGAGCGTGCTGCTCAGGATCGTCACCAGGATGCCCAGAGCTCCAAGAACGCCCAACAGGGCCAAGATCATCGATCCCATCGGGTGGACATCCGATACCCGGACGTCCGTACGATAGACCCCGCGCCCACGACTTTCAATTTTCTCCTCAACGGCGGAGGCGATCTCATCGACTACAGCTTCGTCCCCACTGTCTTCGACGGTAACATAGAGGCGATTGAAATCATCGCCCATCCCCAGCGAGCGCAGCGTGTCTGTGGTGATATAGGCATTCGTGTTAGAAGTGGGGTCACCCCTGCCTGTGGCTTGGTCGTTGACAAGGCCCACAAGAGGGAGGCGGTGAGAGGATCCATCAGGCATCTCGATGATGATCTCATCACCAACCTGGTATCCTGTGTTGATCATAAAACTTTCGCTGACGAGCATCTCTCTGCGATCGAGGATGCTGGTACCCTCGATCTCTGTGAGTTGGTTGATGTGGATGTCCTCGAAGTCCGGAAGGGCGATGAGATTTAAATTCTGCCAGCCCTCGCCCTCCTTTTTACTGCGTACGCCGATAAATTTCCGGCCTTCTGTATCCGTGACGCCGGGCACCCGTTTAACAATGCGCACGAGATCTTCACGGAAAGGGTCCGTCCAGATTTCGATGTTGACCGGATTCACAGCGGCGAAGCTGACATTAATATCCTCAGAAATAATGGCGTAGGCGCTTACGATCATTCCGATTGCAAAGACACCGACGGCGATGGAGGCGACGACCAGGATTGTGCGAGATATGCTGTCCCTCAAGTCCGAGGCGACCTTGCTCCATCTGGGCCTGAATGTCTTCATCCCAACCAAATCCTCTAACACCCGAGTTCTTTCGATCGTCGGTTTTCGACCAATCGCGATTCGGCGACTTCATTCATCATGTTCCTTGTGAGCGGTGACCCATCGATAAGCTGAAAGAATTCTTTCTTCGGAAGCAAGGCCAGCTCCACTGACGATCCGAGAGAGGCTCGGACGCTGGCGATGGAATCGCCGCCCCGAGTTAATTCGACTTCACCGAAGAATTGCCCTGGGCCCAATCGAGCCAGGTTCATCTCATCGCAATTTTCGTTCTGGAGCACAATGTCCACTTCGCCGTTGGACACCATGAAGAAGCAGTCGACCGGGTCCCCCTGGCGCAGAATAGTGGCGCCGGGGGAATAACTTTGTTTCTTCGCTTGATGTGTGGCGGTTAACATCTGTGGATGGCTCAAGAAGGGCAGGGCACGGGCGATCGCCTGGTCCACAATCTCGCCATCTGAGAGGATCACGGTTTGGTCGGTCCGTTTTGTGATGGCAGGATCATGGGTCACGATGATGATCGTTTTACCCTGGTCGGCCAATTGCTTGAACAGATTGAGGATGACGCCCGCCGAATGCGAGTCCAGGTTTCCAGTCGGTTCATCGGCGAGAATAATGGCAGGATCCGTCGCGAGTGATCGGGCGATGGCGGCACTCTGTTGTTGACCGCTTGAGACAGATGCTGGAAGCTGGTGGGCTTGTTCTTCAAGTCCAACCAATTTAAGGAGTTCCAAAGCACGATCAGGGCGTTCACCAAATGAATACACATCGCAATAATCCATTGGGAGCATCGTGTTTTCTAATAGGCTGAGGGTCGGAAGTAGTTGAAAGAACTGGAAGACGACGCCCATGTTTCGGCCTCGCCAAAGTGCCCGCTCGCTCTCGTTCATCTCATATATGCGTGTGTTTCCAACAATCACCTCGCCCGAAGTTGGAAAGTCGATTCCAGTGATCATGTTGATGAGCGTCGATTTTCCACTGCCTGATTTGCCGACAACGGATATGAATTGGCCATAGTTGAGCTGAAGATCAATGGACTTCAACGCAGGAAATCTGCCCGCCGCGTTCTCGTACACTTTCTCCACAGCTTTCAGCAAGATGGCCGGATGGGTTTTAGTTGAGCCATCCGATGATGCCCGTTCATCAAGTCTTCCGGGAATAAGTTCCTCCGATGGCGACCGGACACCCGACGCGGATTGAGCGATAATTTGGCCGGTGAATTCCGCTGCACGTTCGGAATCATGGGCTCGGTTTGAGGCGATCAATTTGCCATTCTTTCCCGGTGCGCTTAATTCACCGTCGATAATATGGAGTCGTCGAGAAAACCGCGGCGCCAGACTCTCATCGTGGGTGACCATGATGATCGTTTTCCCTCGAGCGATCAACCCCTCGAATATCTGCAGGATCGTCTCCGCGGTGACGGTATCCAGATTGCCCGTGGGTTCGTCGGCGACGATCAATGGGGGATCATTTACCAGGGCTCGGGCAATCGCCACGCGCTGTTTCTGGCCTCCGGAAATGTGCGCCGGGATTTTATACGCATGCTCGACGATATCGACCATATCCAGGAGTTCGAGGGCTCTTTCCTTGCTCGTAATTGGGGAATACGAACCCGTAAAATCCGGGGGAAGCATCACGTTCTCGATCAGGTTCAGCGTTGGCATCAATTCGAAAGATTGGTAGATGATTCCAAGATTTTCCCCCCGCCATCCAGCCAATTCGTCTTCACTTAAAGCGTGAACCTGAATAGGGTTTTCGATCACGCGTGAGTTTCCATTGTGATGTCCAAAATAATGGACTTCACCCGATGTGGGTTGACTCACCCCGGAGATCATATTGAGAAGTGTAGTCTTCCCAGCCCCCGATTTTCCCGTAATCCCGAGGAACTCGCCCGCCTCGATATCTACCTCAATATCCTTGAGAGCCAGGAAGGTTACATCCCCGGCGGTATATACCTTGGTCAGATTATGGACCTGGATGATCGGGTGGTGTTCTTGTTTCTTCAAATTCTATCGCCTACTTCTACCTAAGCTATATGGTCTCTTAGACTTAACCCTATGGGAAAAAGCCAGAATTCCCTGTAGCTTGCTCCAGGGATAAGGGGCAAGTGGGGGGAAAGGGGGTGCCAACCGCCCTTTAGACTTTTTCCCTGGAAGATGCCCCGCATCTTGCTGCGGGGTTCTTCACTCGAGCGAATCATCTAACAAAGCGCTGTCGATGAGCGAGAATTTCCCTGTCAGCGCTTTGGCAAGCTGGTCGCACTCCTCGGGAATCAGGTGCGCCACGATTTTGAGATATTGGTCGATATGTCCAGATAACTTATGAGTAAATTCATCATTCCAATTTCGGTCTTGAGCGAGAATGCCAAATGCAAATCCTCCCAGGAGCGATAATTTTTCTCGTGAGGCGAGATTGGGTTCCAGTATCTTTTGAATATACGCTCGATGCGCATTAATCCCTGAGCCACCCTGAAGCCGTAAAGCAGCGATGGTCAGCACATTGACACAATAGGATATCTCGGTATTTTCATCTGTTGGGGCGTTTTCCTGGGTGGAATGATCTTCAGAGAGTTCTCCATTGCGGGGAATCTCGATGGTGAGGAGATCGTCGGGATTATGTCTGTCTGCGCTTGAACCCGACTGGTGCGTATTCTGTTCCCTTCGGTAAAAAACACGCTCTGCACGACCGGGACCGCACTTCTCGCGAGCCAGTCGATACTGCGAAGCCACGACGCCCTTCTCTTCCAGCTTGCATAGCATGTCGTACGCTGTGATGGGACTGACTCCCAGGCGCTCAGCGAGTTGTGAGTAATGAATGGGGCCGTTATACTCTTGATTCAAATCAACGAGGTTCTCGAGAAATTCTTCCTGGCGGCGGGTAAGTTTCATCATTAATTTCCAAACGTACAAAAATTTCCAAAATATTATGGATGAATCTTACCACCCATGCGAATTTCTTTGACTTACAGGTTCCTTAGAATTCGATTAATATTCGTGATGATCTCCGAAGAGAGGAGGAGGAGTGATGGAAACAAGACCCTTTGGTAGGACCGGGGAATCGTTCCCGATTCTCAGTTTCGGCGGCCAGCGCATCGTGGACGAGCATCACTGTACAGAGGATGAGGCCATCGAGATCGTGAATACCGCGATCGACCGCGGGATTCGCTACTTCGACACTGCCTGGATTTATTCGAAGGGCCAGGCGGAAACAAGGCTTGGAAAAGTTGCGAAACATCGCCGGACAGAGATGTGGATTGCGACGAAGACCTGGGATACGACCAAAGACGGCGCTCGCCGGCAGTTGGAGGAGAGCCTTAAACGACTTCAGACGGACCACGTGAACGAGTGGCGGCTGCATAACGTATGGGATTATGAACGCTTGAATGAGTTTACGTCCAAAAGCGGGGCATTGCGTGCTGCTGTGCAGGCGCGTGAAGAAGGGTTGGTACAAAACATCAGCATCAGCGGACATACGGACCCACAAGTCCTCATTGAAGCGCTCAACCGTTTCCCGTTTGACAGCGCCTTGGTCGCGCTGTCCGGCCTGGACCATTTCATTCTAAGTTTCGCGGAGGAATTCCTTCCAGCCGCGAATGCCATGCAAGTCGCCACGATCGCGATGAAGGTGCTGGGTTTTGGAAGCCTGACGGATGAGGTCCCCCGTTCCCTGCGGTATGCTTTTAGTTTGCCGGTGAGCACAGTGATTGTGGGGATGGAATCAATGGAGCAACTTGAAGAAAATCTCGAAATTGCTGAGACATTTGTGCCGATGACGGATGAGGAGAGATTGAGGTATTTCCAGGCCATCATTCCCAAGGTCAAACCCGAGAATATGCGCTGGAAAGCAGA
>CAZMZL010000134.1:0-8637 GCA_964570595.1 uncultured Anaerolineaceae bacterium
CAAGCACATGAACACGGTTCCCTCACTTGAAAAGTGTAAAACGGAGGTTCTGGGTGCGAGCGCCATCCCGTTTGGAGGCGTGAGTGTCGGAGACTGGCTGTGCTATCAGACAAATGAAGGAAATATTGGTCGCGCCGAAATAGAGGGAATCACTCCCGGAGAACCCCAAACGATCAAATTTGATTACATCACCTGGGACACGTGATCACACCCTGATAATATGGATCCATTCTTGGGCTTCCTCTCCTCGCCAAGGAGCAGGAAGCCCAAGTTTATTGCACCGGCTGCCGGATGAAGACATAACCCCCATGCCTTTGCCTTTTTCCATCATCCGTTCCGTGTTAGAGTCAGATATCCCATCAGTCCCGAGATCTCGCAGATCAGAATAACACGATGCCTGAAAACTCCTGGTGAAACGCTTAAAAATGCCAACCGACACGATACTCATCATCGATAAGGACCTCACAGTCAGCTCAACCGCCAGGCAGACGATCGAGGAGACCGGGCTATTTCATGTCGATAGCGCTGCCACGGGCATGGAGGCGCTTGCTGTTTCGATGACGAGAGACATCCATCTCGTGCTCATGGAGTCGGAGCCGGCGGATATGTCCGCCAAGTCTCTGATTGAACAACTTCGTGCGCGTCGACCAGACCTGCCCATCATCGTCATGCACACACCCCAACCCACAGGGGGGATTCCGATCGAAGACCTTAAAGCTCAAAAGTTCCTGCTCAAACCTCTTCATTTCTTAGATCTCCCGGGGATCGTCGCAGATTTTCTGGGTAATTCTGAAGGAGTGATATCCACAGATCCCTTCGCCGAAGAACCCGAACAAGCCGCCGTACTTCCTGACGCCCAAAGCCAGAACACGTCCCGATCTTCGGGCAGGAAAAGCCCCCGGGAGGATCTTGTAAACCTTGTGCATGAGAGCCAGGCATTTTCTTGCTTGCTCATCGAGGACGGCGAAGTGAAAACGGTCGTCGGCCAGCTCTCAACTTCCCAGACCCAGCACGTATTTCCATTCCTTAAAGAGGTGGCAAGATCCACAGATGTGGTTCTACCTCTGGTGAAGTTTTACCCACTTGCGGATCGGGACCTCGGTATGACCATGTTTATCCACGCCATCGCTCCGAATATCCGTGTGGTTTCTCTCTTTGATGCTCAAATTGAATTCAGCCTGGCGAGAGCGCAGGCGGAGAAGATTGCGGATACATTCTCCAATTTGGTAGTTCCGTCAAAACCATTCGAGGGAGCCATGACGGGTCCTGCAATACCCGATCAACCTGCAGGTCCCGATCTCATCGATGTGAGCACCACCGATCGCTTGTGAGCCGCACATTCAGATCGCAGCCGTGCGGCTCGGGTGCTCAACAGATTACCGATACTTTTCAAAGCCGCCTCCTGCGTGATATGGGGCGGGAAGAATGAAGCGCTTTGATGCTTCTGGAAGCAGATTGTTCGGAGAATTGACCCATGTCAGAAAAACCGCGCCTTTTCCTGATCGACGGGCACGCACTTGCCTACCGCACTTACTTTGCGCTGACAGGTGTGGGTGACGCTTCGCGCTGGATGACCAAGGCCGGTGAACCAACTGCCGGCACATATGGGTTCACCTCTGTCTTGATGAGTCTTCTGGAACAGGAAACTCCCGAATACCTCGCTGTTTCGTTCGATACCGGGAAAACTTTCCGTGACGACATGTACCCGGAGTACAAAGCCACTCGGGATAAAATGCCCGATGACCTGCGGTTGCAGATCGAACGCATACGAGAAGTCGTGACCGCATTTGGCATCCCGATTCTCGAAGCTGAGGGCTATGAAGCTGACGATGTGCTTGGGACTGTTGCAAAACAGGCAGCCGATGAAGATGTGACCGTAATCATCCTCACCGGGGATCGCGATCTACTTCAACTCGTGGACGAATCCATCCTCATCCGTCTGGCGGGGCAGAAACTCTCTGATGCCAGGGATTATGGCGTTCAGGAAGTCATCGATCGATATCATCTCAAGCCCGAGCAGCTTATCGACTATAAAGCCATCGTGGGGGATACCAGTGACAACATCCCGGGCGTACGGGGTGTGGGTGATAAAACAGCCGTCAAGCTGCTCGCCGAATATCAAACACTTGATGAGATCTACGAACACATCGATGACGTCCCCCCCCGCTTTCGGAATAAACTGATCGAACAACGCGAGAAAGCTTATATGAGCCGAAAACTTGGGCGGATTGTCACAGATGTCCCGCTCGATTTTGATCTTGAAGCCTGCCGGGCGTCGGGTTATAACCGGGACGAAATCGTC
The DNA here is from genome assembly GCA_964570595.1 of uncultured Anaerolineaceae bacterium. GTDB lineage: Bacteria > Chloroflexota > Anaerolineae > Anaerolineales > E44-bin32 > E44-bin32. The sequence goes on from CAZMZL010000134.1 coordinate 2,303, forward strand.
GCCCTATTCAGGAAACTCGAATTTCGAACGCTCCTGAAACGGATCCCTGATGAAGCCGCCCCACCCGAAGGCCAACTCAGCCTTTTCACAAGCAAGGACAGGCTGAAGGTCACTCCCCCCGAGAATGTCATCATCGTAGATACATCCGAAGGGCTCATGGAACTGGTCAAAACGCTCGAGAGTGCGAGCCAGATCGCGTTCGATACAGAGACCACGAGCACGGATGCGATGCGCGCCGATCTCGTGGGGATTTCGCTCGCACATAAGCCCGGAGAGGGGTATTACATCCCTCTCGGTCACTCCCCTGCTGTCGCAGGGAAATCGCAGCTCGAACTTGGAGAGACGCTCGAGGCGTTAGCCAGTCCTTTAACAGACCCAGGCATCCCAAAAGTGGGGCACAATGTGAAATATGATTTCATTGTGCTCGCACGCCACGGGCTTACCCCCTCTCCCCTCGCATTTGACACAATGATCGCCGAATGGCTATGCGACCCGGCTTCCCGAAACCTCGGTTTGAAGAGCCTCGCCTGGGTACGCTTGGGGATTGAGATGACCGAGATTAAGGAGCTGATTGGTTCAGGTAAAAACCAGCGATCCATGGCCGACGTCCCGATCGAAAAGGCTGCGACCTATGCAGTTACGGATGCAGAGATATGTCTTCGTCTCATCCCGGAGCTTCAGCTTGAGTTAGAAGAAAAGAATCAGCATGAGATGTTTCTGAATCTTGAAATGCCGCTCGTGCCTATTCTTGCCGAGATGGAAATGGCGGGGATCGCGCTCGATACAGAGTTTCTCAAAGAATTGTCGGATGAGATGTTCGAACGAATCGGTCAGATCGCCGGACAAATTTACGACATGGTTGGACATGAGTTCAATATCAATTCCACACAACAGCTGTCCAAAGTCCTTTTCGATGAGCTCGGTCTCGATCCTCCAGACAGGACTCGAAAGACTGCTTCGGGACACTATTCGACAGCGGCATCGGTGCTCGACGAACTCAATGATAAGCACCCGATGATCGAGCTCATTCTGGAATATCGGGAAATCGCAAAGCTCAAATCGACCTATGCGGATGCGCTTCCAGATCAAGTGAACCCGGCAACAGGACGGGTTCATACCTCCTACAGTCAAACGGGTTCGGTAACTGGAAGGCTCGCGTCCTCAAATCCCAACTTGCAGAATATACCCATACGCACTGCGCTCGGGCGCCGAATCCGCCGGGCCTTTGTCCCCTCCCCTGGCAACGTACTCCTGGGTGTGGACTATTCCCAGATCGAACTCAGAATCGTTGCTCATATTGCCGAAGACAAAGCCATGATTCAGGCCTTTCTTAATGACGAAGATATCCATCAAGCCACGGCTTCAGCGATCTACCGAGTGGATTTAAAGGACGTCACTGTGGATATGCGCAGGCATGCCAAAGCGGTTAACTTTGGCTTGATTTATGGCATGAGCCCTTTTGGTCTTTCACGTTCGACCGACCTCACCCTTGCCGAAGCGGAAGACTTTGTGGATGCCTACTTCACACAATTTCCCGGTGTGCAAAGGTATCTTGAGAAAATCCGACATCAGGCCTCCGAGCAAGGCTATGTCTCCACCTTGATGGGCCGGCGACGCTATTTCCCCCAGCTTCTCAAGGATGTTTCTGTTTCCGAGGTCGTTCGATCGCGCGCGATGCGGGAGGCCATCAACGCTCCCATCCAGGGAACTGCCGCGGATATCATGAAAATTGCCATGCTGAAATTACCGAAGCAGCTTGCAGATCATGGATACACCGCCAGAATGCTTCTTCAGGTTCACGATGAACTCGTGTTTGACTGCCCAGAGAACGAGCTCGAATCCGTCGCAGGCATCGTCCAGGAGACCATGCAGTCTGCTTTTGAACTGGTTGTTCCCTTGAAGACGGATGCAAAGGCCGGGTTCAATTGGTCGGATCTCGAACTTGTTTAATCTCGCCCTTCAACGCGGCGGCATCCGCCCCCAACTTATGCTATACTCGCTTGATTACCCAAAGATGCGGAAAATATAAGGCATGACCGGACGCAAAGATCTCTTCGATGAATCCATGCACCTGGGACATTCTGCCGCCTGGGATTTAGAGTGGGATCGTGCGATCGAGTTTTATCGAAAAGCACTCGCAGAAATCCCGGATGACATCCACGCGTTAACCAGCCTCGGACTGGCACTACTCGAGACGGAGCAGTATAAGGAAGCGTTGGATGTCTATCACTACGCTACGAAACTGGATCCCCACAACCCGGTCCCAATAGAGAAAAGCGCCGAAATTTTGGAACGCATGGGGCAGACAACGGCTGCTGTCGAACGGCGGCGGGAAGCTGCCGAGCAACATCTTGCACGTAAGGATGCTGAAAAAGCGATCGAGAATTGGGTTCACATCGCTCGCATCACCCCCGATGATCGCGCCACCCGTTCCCGCCTGGCGCTGACCTATGAGCGGCTCGGTCGTAAACAGGAAGCAATCGACGAGTATCTCGCTCTGGCGGCGATCATTCAAAGCACGGGCAATTCAGATCAGGCCATCGATGCCGTCCAGCGCGCGCTCAGGATTATCCCTGCCGATAAAGATGCCACCAAAGCGCTCAAGATGGTCCAGAAAGGAGAAGCGCTTCCTCCTCCGACCGAACCGCGAGCAGCTACAGCGCCGCTCCGAATCGATCAAGTCAAGGAATATCTCAAAGCCGACGAGGTTGACGACAAGACGGTAAAAGATGGTAAACAAGCTGACCCGGAAACTGTAGCGCAAACACAGGCACTCACGCTCCTGGCCGGTCTCCTCTTCGATGATCCTACCGGTGCTGCCGACGAAGATGTCTCCACGCTTGATATGGCCGATCTCACGAAGGGGAAAATCAGCGAGGAACGGAAATCACTCGGCCAACCTCAAATGTACCGTTACCTCGGACTGGCGATCGACTTGCAAACTCGAGGCAACAACCGACAGGCAGTGAAAGAGTATCAGAACGCCATCCAGGCAGGGCTGGATCACCCCGCTGCCTATTACAACCTTGGTCTTCTCCTGAAAAACGAAAATGAGCTCGACGAAGCGATGAAGAGCTTCTCAAAATCGCTCGGACATCCCGAGCTCGATCTTGGGGCAAATCTCGCCTTGGGCCGCATATCGAGGATTCAGGGGAACCTGCCTGAAGCTGCGCGTTACTTGCTTCAAGCGTTGCGACGAGCCGACTCATTATCCGTTGACGACAATCAATCGAGTCAGCTCAACCAACTTTACGACACCATCCTCGCCTCTCAGAACGAGGGCGATGAGGAAGCACTTTCGCAAATCGTCGAAAACACGCTTAATTTCCTCAGCGGACCCGAATGGCTGCAGAGACTGAAACAGGCACGGCGTCAACTTGAGGGGGAAAGCAGCGGGGGAACGCTTATCCCGATTGCAGAGATGCTCGCGGTGGGCGGTACGGAAAGGGTGATCCAGTCCATCGGACGGATCGACGACTTGATTGCACACGAAAAATATATGGGCGCCATGGAAGAAGCGATGCTGGCTCTCGATTTCGTCCCATCCTACCTTGCATTGCACGGTCGCATGGCCGAGATTCTTATCAAGACCGGCAACAAGGATGCCGGCATGGTCAAGCTGCAAACCATCGCCCGCACACATATGGTCCGGGGTGAGATCCCTCAGGCGACTGCAGTATACGACCGGATCGTAAACGCCAACCCCATCGACGTAGCTACGCGCAAACAGATGATCGATCTGCTCGCGCAGCAAGACCGGGTCGAAGAGGCGATCAAACAGGACCTTGAGCTTGCCGACCTGTTCAAGCATATGGCCCAGATTGACTCCGCACGGGAGACTTTGCTTGCCGCCTTGATGCTCTCGCAGCGGGGCCGCATCGATCCAAAATGGGCCATTCAAATCCTTGAAATGATGGGGGACATTGACCTTTCACGCCTCGATGTGCGCCAAGCGCTCGAAGATTTTGAACAAATTTGTGAACTCGATCCGGACAATGAACAAGCTCGTGCTCACGTGATCGACCTCAACCTGCGATTGGGACAGGAGAAACAAGCCGCCGAAGCGCTGGATATCCATCTCGATCAACTCGTTCAGGCGGGTCGCGGGCAAGATGCACTCACCATCATCGAGGATCTGGCGAGGGAGTATCCGGGCAAACAAGCCCTCCACAGTCGTCTCGCTGAAGCCTATCGCGCCGCGGGCAGGAAGGCAGACGCAATTGCGCAATATGATGCTCTGGGCGAGATCCAACTGGATGCCGGACAGGTTCAAGAAGCGATCCAAACGATCCAGACCATCATCGATCTCGACCCGCCCAATATTGAAGGCTATGAAGAACTTATCCGTAACATCCAATAGGTCAGCGGGTTTAATAGTTTACAGGTAGGGATTGTGGAGAATTTACTCGCCGAGCTCGGCTTCTTTTTTCAGCGATTCGATTTATTAAGTGTGGTCGATTTATTGCTCGTCACGCTTGTTGTATTTTTTCTGCTGAGGCTTGTGAGAGGTACTCAGGCCGTCGTGCTTCTCCGTGGCGTGATCGTCCTTGTCATTACCATCGCTCTCCTGACTACCCTTCTGGACTTACCTGCGTTTTCCTTTATCCTGCGCAACGCTCTCCCTGCCATATTGATTGCGATCCCGGTCATCTTCGCTCCCGAGATCCGACGAGCATTGGAAAGGTTGGGCCGAACCACGAATATGGCTTTCATGAGCACCGATCCGGATAAGATGGAGAAGATGATCGAAACCATCTGCAGTACAGCCCAAAGGCTCTCAGATCGCCGGTATGGCGCGCTCATCGTCATTGAGCGTGACGACCACCTCGATGAATATAAGGAAACCGGCGTCGCGATGGATGCCCTCCTCACACCCGAGCTCTTGCTCCAGATTTTTCATATCAATACGCCCTTACACGACGGCGCCGCAATCATTTGCGACGGCCGTATCGCCGCCTCGGCTTGTGTGCTTCCCCTGTCGTCAAGTGGAACGTTGTCACGGTCATCCGAGAGACAATTCGGCTTGCGTCACCGTGCTGCACTGGGCATCAGCGAGATCAGCGATTCGGTCTCGGTGGTCGTATCAGAAGAAACAGGAGGGATCGCGGTGACCCACAATGGCCGCATGATCCGGCGTCTGGACAAGGCCCGTCTGCGCAATATCCTCATGGCCTTCTTCCGACCGCGCACAACGACGCGCTTGCCGGCCTGGTTGGACCGCTTCATTCCCCGAAGGGGGAGCTTTAAGGTTCAAATCCCCGGCGACGGAGATTCGGGCCGATGATCCGATGGTTTGGAGACAATTTCGGTACGCTCTTCTTGGCCTTCATGCTCGCTGTGGTCGCCTGGGTTGCAGCCGTCAATGTCGTTGATCCCATCGAGGAGCGACCATTCCCACGTGCTTTACCGATTGACTATAGAGCGTTAGACGAGGAACTCATTATCACCAGTGAGTATCCCGCCACGGCGAACGTAGTCGTCCGTGCGCCCAGCTCAACCTGGGACACGCTGTCAGATACAGATATCGAGCTCTATATCGATCTCTCTGACCTGAATTCCGGTCAGTATCGAGCCACCATTCTTGACCGCGTGAGCACAAACTCGGCAAAAGTCACTTCCATCGACCCTGAAACCGTGACGCTGATCATCGAGCCCTTGGTCTCCACGGATGTCCCCATTGAGATCATCGTTTCTGGCAATCCAGCGCTGGGTTTCCGGGACGAGAACCCGACGGTCTCCCCTCAAACAGTCACCGTCTTCGGTCCTCAAGATTCCATCGATCTTGTCGCGGAAGTACGTGGAGAAATCAACCTGGGTGGGCGCAACGAAAGTTTCAACCAGCTCGTGTCGCTTTCGCCCGTTGACGATGAAGGGGGAGTGGTTGAAGGGGTCCAGCTCGCAACGGAGTCGGCCCGCGTGGAAGTCCCCATCCTCGAGGCCGAGCAGTTTCGACCTGTCTCCGTCATCGCAGAATTGACCGGCGAAGAGGACCTTCAAGCGGCCGGATATTACCGGATCTCCGGCATCTCGGTCACCCCAAATATCGTGGTAATATTTTCGTCTGATCAAGACGCTCTGGACGCTCTTCCAGGATTTGTCAACACGGTTCCCCTGAACATTTCTTCATTGACCGGGAACACGGAAAGACGCCTCGCCCTGGACCTACCCGATGGTCTATCCCTTGTGGGGGATCAGACGGTAACGGTCATCGTAAAGATCGATCCGATTCAAACTTCGGTCACCGTGAACCGCCCAATTGAGACGATTGGCGAAGGACCTGGGCTCTACGGTTATCCCGCACCTGCCGAGGTCAGCATCATTCTTACAGGGCCGCG
>CAZMZL010000135.1:0-8628 GCA_964570595.1 uncultured Anaerolineaceae bacterium
ATGTGTAGGGATCGGACGGGTTGCGAAGGCCTCTGAAATGAGAGGGATATATCCCTGATCGCAGCAACATCGCGGTCCTTCAGTTTTCCAGTAAAAGCCTTATTGTGAATGGCTTGAACTTGAACCTTGCTGGTGGTCACAGGAAGGCCCTGTTATTTTTATGTATCGACCCATTGTTTCTTATCCCCTTGGTTAAATCTTGATAATGAAATATATATTTTTAGTAGTTATAGTAGGGGATGGGGATATGTGGAGGAACGGCCGTGGGCGGCAGAAATAACCCTATATCTAGGGGTGTATTAAAACGCTTGCCTGGATGTGGGGTCTCTGGGGCCTGTCTTTACTCACAGACCATCTGGGGAGCATGTGTGAGGACGCGAGAGAAGCAAGACCTCCCCCTGGGCGCATGGATGTGCGTTGTGGATAACGAAGGGCTTATAAAGAATGATCACAGGGATGTGGGGAGAAGACCAAAGCAGAGCGGATGGTTTTCCACACAGAGAAGGGCTTTTCCACAGTTTTTCTGCAGTTATCCACAGATTAGCAGCCAAAAGAGAGAGCTTGGGTAATCCAAATGGATGGAAGTGAAGAGGGAATCCCGAAAGCGGGAGGTGGAGAGTACCTGGGGAGATGGGGTGATGAGATCCGTAAGGTGTGGGATTCGCTGGGTGAAGGAACTCGATCCGACCTCTTGAGGACATTGAACACAATACCGGGCAACCAGAAAGGCTGGGGAGCTCTGATCGATCAATCGATCGAGCATATGCATTTTGCGGCGGGGAGGAAGCAATACGTTGCAATTGTGGGACCTGCAAATGTGGGGAAATCAACGCTTTACAACCAGTTTGTCCGCTCGTCACTGGACGAATCCGAGGTCAGCGCCATCCCAGGAACAACGAAGGAGACAAAAGAGTCGGACGCGGGATTGTTTGATATCGTCGACACACCAGGGATGGACGCCGTTGGCGCTGTCGGATTGGAAGAGAAGGAAAAGGCTCTAGCTGCCGCCAGAGCCGCGGACGTGATCATTCTCCTTTTTGATGCGTCCCAGGGCATTCGCAAAGCAGAGAAGGATCTTTTCGATGAGATCATGGCGCTGGATCGCCCTACCGTCGTGGGACTTAATAAGATCGACCTCGTACGTAAGGAACGGGGAGAAATCTTAGGGATCGCGGCAGCGGGGCTTGGCATTCATGTGGAGCAGATCATCCCTCTGAGCGCGAAGGATGGTGCAGGCGTGGATCGTGTCCTCATCGCCGTGGCGAAGAGCGAGCCGGAGATCATCGCCGCCCTCGGCGCTGCGCTGCCTGAGTACCGCTGGGCGCTTTCCCAATTGACGATCGGGAAAGCGTCGTCAACTGCCGGGGCGATCGCGATCGCCCCTCTGCCCTTTATCAGCTTCATTCCGTTGCTGGGGATTCAAACAGCTTTGATCATCAGCATTGCCAGAATATACGACTACAAGATTACCGCTGCCAGGGCGAAGGAGTTGATCGCTGTTTTTGGCGTTGGAATGATGGCGCGAACGCTGTTTTATGAACTCATCAAATTGGGGGGACCGCCCGCCTGGGCGGTATCTGCAGCCGTGGCTGCCGGGACGACCGTTGCGATCGGCTATGGATCTGCGGTTTGGTTCGAGCGCGGGGCGAAGATATCCGTACGATCGTTGCGCAACGTGTCAAAGGTCGTAAGCACCACGGTATTGGAGCGATTGAAGGGATTGGGCCGACGGCGCCCCGGGGAGGCGACGCTCCGCGAGCGTGTTTATGATGCGCTCGACGAGATGGACGAATTGGATTTGGACGAGGCTTAAAGATGGCCGGAGTAGACGCTCTTTACCCCGGAGAGCAGAAAGCCGTTCTCTCTGATCCTGCCTGAACAATGGAGATATTGACAACCCGGTCTTAGCACGTAATAAACCTCCCGCAGGCTCCAAGCCTGCGGGAGGTTAGAGACACCCATAAAATTTGGAGGAGAACCGACCACCTTATCAGGATTATAGAGGCTCGAAGCGTGCCTGGAAGAATCGCAGTTGTTTCGGTTCGTATACCATTTTCAATCCCTGCGTTGCCTCGCGCACATCGAAGACGCCCTTGATGGCCTCGGCGACGACGTCCATATGTGCCTGTGTGTACACGCGGCGCGGAATGGCGAGGCGCGTGAGCTCGAGGGCGGGGTGGCGGTGGTCGCCGCTTTGCGGATCTCGACCTGCGCTCACAATCCCGCGTTCCATGCTGCGGATCCCCGAGTCGAGGTAGAGACCTGCGGTCAGGACTTGCGCGGGGAACTGATCCTGAGGGATTTGTGGGTAGAAAACTTTTGCATCCAGAAAGATGGCGTGGCCGCCGATTGGTCGCACGAGGGGGATTCCCCAATCGATGAGCAACTGGCCGAGATAGCGCACCTGTTCGACGCGCGCCCGCACGTGATCGTCGGCCACCGATTCCTTGATCCCGATGGCGAGCGCTTCCATGTCGCGCCCGGCCATGCCGCCGTAGGTATGCAGGCCTTCATAAATCACAACCATGTTTCGAAGCGAGTCGAACAGCTCAGCGTCGTTTACTGCCAACCATCCCCCGATGTTAACGAGGTTGTCCTTCTTTGCGCTCATCCAGGCGCCATCGGTATAACTGCAGAATTCCTTCAAGATTTCTGCGATGGATTTATCCGCGAAACCATCCTCTCGTTCTTGTATGAAGAACGCGTTTTCAACCATGCGAGTGGCGTCGAGAAAGATGGGGACGCTATACCGGTTGCATAATTCACGAAGCGCCTTCACGTTCGCCATGCTCACCGGCTGCCCACCGGCCATGTTGACAGTTCCCGCGAGGCTGACATAGGGGACCTTCTCGCGCTGGATCAGGTCTTCGAGCTTTTCAAGATCGACATCCCCCTTGAAGGGATGCAGGCTGGAGGGATCATGAGCTTCATCAATGATGACGTCGACGAAGGTTCCACCCGCGAGTTCCTGGTGAAGACGCGTGGTGGTGAAGTACATATTTCCAGGGATCGTATCCCCGGCTTGAATGAGGGTCTGACTCAGCAGGTGTTCTGCTCCTCGCCCCTGATGTGTGGGGACAAGGTGGGCATACCCATAGTGACTCGTCACCGCCTCTTCGAGGTGGTAGAAATTCCTGCTTCCGGCGTAGGCCTCATCGCCCATCATGATTCCGGCCCATTGGCGATCGCTCATTGCGCTGGTGCCGCTATCGGTGAGCAAATCAATGTAGACATCCTTTGAGCGCAGCAGGAAGGTGTTATTGCCGGCCTCCTCAATGGCCGCCTCGCGCTCTTCGCGCGTAGTCATGTGGATCGGCTCGACCATCTTGATCTTCCATGGCTCCGCCCATGATCGCCGCCCGAATTGCTGACCCATCGTCTTGAATTTTGAGTTTGACATTTTGCCCCTCAATTTTGGATTGAGCATCACTTCAACGGATGGCCTTGATATTCTGTGTGCATTTATTATAGAGGGTTACCTGATATTTCCACCAACTAGGTTTTCAGCATTGTTGTAGATCTCCTCGCCTGTGTGGGGCAGGCTATTCCGATATTCGGATCGATGGTATAAGCAAATCTGCAAGATCGGCCGTTGATTTTAAAATGTGATTCGCCCCCGATCGAATCAGTTCCTTCTGTTCGCCAAACCCGCAAAGAACACCCACGGTTTGTGCCCCGGCAGCCTTGCCGGCAAGAATATCTACAGTCGTGTCCCCTACCATGAGACAGGCCTCGACCGGGACATCCATCTGAAGCGCGGCAAAACGGATGGGCGCGGGATGGGGTTTCGTCCGGCGACATGTTCCTGCTGCGATGACAGACTGGAAGAACGTGCTCAGATCAAGATGTGACAGAATCTCGTCCGCACTGTATTTTTCTCTGGCGGTGACGATTGCAAGCGGATAGTCAAGGAAAAGAATATTGAGCAGCGCGCGTACGCCAGGGATAAGACCGATCCGGTCCCCGCGCGATTCTCCCCGTATGTAGTGGAGGCCATGAAGCAATGGGCGAAGCGCTTCATCGAGATGAAGTGAGTCAAGAATTCCGAGCAGCTTGTTCGTTGGACCCTCTCCTGCCAGGACTGCCCTGCGCGCGAGGCTGTTTGTGTCTATCCCTGGGAAAACCATCCGAACCGGTTGGAAGTAACGTGAGACCCTACGAACATAGGCATCATCGGTGTCCACGAGGGTGCCATCCAGATCAAAACAAATCGCGCGGATGCGAGCGATATCAAGACCTGGGGTCATTTGCTCCAGCGTGCCGGAAAGGGGATCCCCTCCATGAGCAGCTCGAGGGAGGCCTTGTCAGGTGCTACAACCCAGAGGGTTTGATTTGAAATGCGCAGAAAGGCCACCGCGCGGTCATCGAGTTCCCAGGCGGCCTCGCTAATCGTTTGCACGGTTGGCGGCCCATATTGCTGAATTCCAAACTCGATGAATCCGGCTGTGAATTCATAGGCGTCTCGCATCGTATCCCAGATCGTGAGGAGGACCAGGGCAGAATCTCCGCTCTTCTCGTTCGTCAGGAGCAAGTAGGTGTCGCCTCCCCAGCCTTCCGCAGCCACATCGACCATGTCCATGGGCAACTGCTGCTCCAGCACAGCGAGGGTTCTCCATTCACCGAGGGAGCCACGATCAGTCTCTCGCCATTCGTCCGCGAGCACATCAGAGAGGTCGGGGATTTCTACGCTGACAGGGGTGTCCTTTGGGTAGCGTTCAGGGTGGATTATTTGCTCGCTGGATACCGGAGGCTCCTTATAAACAGGGTCAACCGCCGCCCAACCGTCTTTAATGTAGAAATTTCGGATAAAACCCTGCCCGTAAGTCGAAGGGAAAATCAACTCCTCTTGAATATACTCAGGTGCATTTTCATAAGCGGGCATATCGAAGGATGAGAAAAAACCCAACGCTTCTTGATAATCTTCCTCGGATGCATAGGTTCTCATCCACTGCTCCTGGATGAGCGCCGCGTCCCCCTCCACGAGCGCACGGAGGGCCAGACATCGATCATAAGACTCAGCGCAAAGGACGTCGCTCAGTTCTCGAAATCGTTCGAGATCGAAGCTTTGATTCAGAAGCGCATGTGTGTATTCATGCACATAGGTCATTCGCTGGACCGCGCCGAATTCATCACGGCAGATTACAACCATCTCGTTCGCGGCGAAATCGAAGTAACCCGCGACCTGTTCCAAGAGCAAGTCCTCATACAGACCGAATAAATTATCCTCGTCATCGAATAAACCAAGCAGGTTGTAGAGCCGTTGATTGTTTTCGGCATCCTCCAGCGAATACTGTCGAAGGAAGGTTGCGTGCACCCTCTCTCTGGCCTGCGAATCCAACAGATACGTGGTTTCCACGGGAGCTGACGGGCGCAGCCCTCGCAATTGAGCGACTTGATTCTCAAGCGTATTGATTTCACCGTAGCCCCGCCCGCTTTTGGGGGGGCATATCGGCCTGTCGTCTGAAACAGCATCATTGGTGTTGGTGGTCGGCGATTTCGTAGGGAGCGGTTGGAGGGTATTCGTATCGTTTGTCGCAGCCGGATTGTTGGACCGTGTCTCTGTAGGATCGGGGGCAGGTGTGCATGATGCCATCACCGAGAAGACCAGGATCATGCTCCCGAGAATGCTTGCCTGCCGCAGTTTCACATAGGCCTCCTTGAGCGCAGCGTGATTGTATCATCACAGCCGAAGGTCCCCCGAGTCAGATCTCAACCCAGTGGTTTTGTTAAAAATTCATGAGTGCGAGCCGCATCAGGTAAGAGCGGCAGCGTGCTGCTCGTCAAATTGCAAAGACACTCATAACCAGGTCCCGTCTTATGTGATTTGGGAGGTTGGATGGATCCAGTCAACGTAACCTTTGGACTCGCCTTTCTCGCAGGATTGGCATCGTTCTTATCACCGTGCGTGATGGCCCTTGTCCCGGCTTATATTGGGTATCTGGGCGGACGATCCGTGACGCCGGAGGGTGTGGTTGTCGAGGATCGCTGGGTAACCTTCAGCCATGGCGTCGCCTTCGTCATCGGGTTTAGTTTAGTCTTCATCACCCTGGGCGCGGCGGCTTCCCTGCTGGGGAGGTTCTTATTTGATATTCGTGGTTGGATCGCCAGGATAGGGGGCGTGGTAATCGTTATCTTTGGTTTGCACACCATCGGCATCATAAATATACCATTTCTGAATATGGACACTCGCCGCCAGTACAACCCCAATGCGAACTCGGGCTATCTCTCATCGGGATTGATGGGCGTGTTTTTCTCGGCGGGATGGGCGCCGTGTGTGGGGCCGGTGCTCGGCGCGGTGCTCACCCTGGCGATAAGCGGGGCGGAAGTGACCCAGGGCGTCGTTCTTCTCACGGCATACTCGTTGGGCCTCGCGATCCCCTTTCTGTTGGCGGCGCTCGGGGTAGGGCGCGTGGCGGAATTAATGCGCACACACACCAAGGCAATCCGAGTTTTCTCGATGGCCACAGGCATTGTGTTGATCGTCATTGGGGTCATGCTTTTCACAGGGACTTTTGAACAACTGGCTCGGTTCGGGTTCTTTGTGGACTTCGGTATCTAGCAGGGCAAGGAGGTCATGATGGTAGATCGGAAATCAGAATCCTCGAGGCGTTTACTACTCGGAGTAGGGGCGCTCATCATCGCAGGTTTGGTGCTGGCGGTATTTTCATTTACAAGAGGGGCTCAAAATTCATCCACAGAACCAGCGGAAAGGCCTCCCGTTTCCAATTTAGAAACGGCTCCGGAAAAAGGCGCGCTTGCGCCGGACTTTGCATTGAAGAATCTCGATGGCGAGGTGGTCCGATTGAGCGATTTCCGTGGTCGGCCCGTTTTGATCAATTTATGGGCGACATGGTGCGGACCATGCCGGCTCGAGATGCCCCTATTTGAAGAGCGTTTTCAGATGTTCAAGGACGATGGTTTTGTCGTGCTTGCAGTTGATTTCGATGAGCCCGCCGAGGCCGTCGCCGCATTCGGGGACGAGCTTGGCCTCACCTTCGATCTGCTGCTCGATCCCGGCGCGAAAGTTCAGAAACTGTACCGCAATCGCACCTACCCCTCCTCTTTCTTCGTGGACCGCGAGGGCGTGATCCAGGTGCAGCACATCGGGGTCATGACAGAAGGGCAATTAGACGGGTATCTGGCGGAGCTGGGTCTCGGTTCCTAGCCCGACAAGGTTTTATTACTTATTCTTGTTTTTGTCGCGCGTTTCTCGAGCTGCATTTCGAAAAAACGCACGCACACAGTTCCAGTCGCCGCTGCATGCCCCGAGCTGAGCCCCGACTTCACTTTCGGAAACGCCATATTTGCTCGCGATTTGCTGTGCCGTCCGTGCATCGCGATCGGAAATGCTCTGAGATTCCACCTGCTCCTGATCGCGGAAATGTTTCCGTACACATCCCCAGCTCCCATTACACTCGCCGTTGTAAACAGACAGAACATCATCGGACGAATTACCCCCATACCGTTCGGCGATCCGCTCGGCGGTCTTATCGCTCCGGGAGGCTTCGCGCTCCTCGCGCGCAACACCCCGTTGCAGGTTCCGGAAATCCTTCACTCCAAGAGCGAGGATTGCTTCCACGGAATTTTCATCATCGGCGAGCTTGTAAGCCTGGCTGATCTCCCCCCAACTGTGATCGAAGAACTTCGCCTCTGCGACTTCGGTCCAATCCGCGCCCATCCGCTCGGCGAGTTTGGCCGAATGTTTTAGTTCGGACATGCTCATACCGTCCGCCATATAACCGTCTATCACCTCCGCATCCACCCCCAGGCTCTCCGCCAGCTTGTAGAACTGCCCCAGTTCGCCGGAGTTGAAACCGGATTCCAACCGCTCGAGTGCGTCCTCGAAATCTGCTTCGTAGCGCGTCGCGGCCCGGGCGGCGGCACGAATGTCACCGAGGGTGTTGTCGCCGTTTAAAACACGCTCCATGAGGTTCATGAGCTCGACACCTTCGAGCGTATCCGCAAAGCGATTGAGCTGTGTGAGAGAGCCCCAACCGAATCCTCCCACAAGCTGCCAATCGCGTATCTGCTCCCACGTAAGCTCATCGATCACTTGTGTCAATTGATAGGCATGCCACATACGACCGAAGCCTACCTGAAAGCCAAAAACCTCGCCTTCGAAGATCGCGAGGATGTCCTCACAAGTGTAGGTCTTTTCCGCCTGAGCCGGGAAGATGCTCGTCACGGCTTCGGCGATCTTCAGCGCAGTGGGATGGCATGCCTTTTCCGGTTCCTCTTCAGGATCGATCACAACCACAAGCAAGTGGTCTGTATCGGACAATCCACAGGCATCGCTGATGGTCACGCCAGCGTTGAACTCGCCGTACTCGCCGTAATTATGATTCGCGGTTTCACCGGTCAGTCCCGCGTCATCAAGACCGTCTCCGTCGAGATCCCAGGTATATGCGTACGGGCTCACGCCGCCGGTGACCGCGGCAGAAAAACGCACGGTCGCTTCGCCGGCATCCAATGTGACCAGGGGTGGGGACGGGTCGCTCGTAAGGACGACTGCTGGGCCGGCGATGATGAGGGCGCCCTCCGCTTCTCCGAAGGATCCATCCCCGTCATCAATCGTGATTTTCCACTCCCACTCACCTTGTGATGGGTAAGTGTGTTTGACGGTGACGG
>CAZMZL010000136.1:0-8625 GCA_964570595.1 uncultured Anaerolineaceae bacterium
ATATCAGCCTCGGCTCAATCCCTGCCGGGGGATGCACTCTACCCAGCGAAACAAGCTTCCGAGAAATTCAGCCTCAATCTCGCCGCGAACCCCACAGCCCAGCGCGAGTTGAAGGAGCGCTTCCTTGACCGTCGAACCGACGAGATCCGGCGCCTAATTGCTCAGGGTCGGACCGAAGAAGTTGTGTTTCGAGGGACGCTCACCGCGATCGAAGATGAGCGGTGGGTAGTGGATGATATCGTCGTGCTCATTCCGGACGACTTGGAGATCCCCGACGAGCTTTCCAGCGGCGTAAAGCTCGAAATTGCCGGCATGGTTCAGGCCGAGGGCTGGGTCGAGGCCGAGCGTGTATCTGTGAAAGTCTACAAGATTGACGGTGAGGTATTGCGGATCGGAACAGACACCTGGCTCATAGATGACGTGGAAATCTCGATTACGGGTTTAAGCCTCATCGAAAACGGCGTTCAGGTCGGTGATCGGGTCCTTGCTCTGGTGAGCCTGGAAGAGAATGAAGGGGTAACCGCCCTGGCGATCATCAAGGGCATCAACGTCGAAGACGTTAAAGAGGAACAGGGTATACACTTCGATGATGAGTCCCCCTTTGACGATTTCGACGAAGACGATCCCATTCATGAAGACGAGAGCGATGGAGACGACGCATTGGAGGATGGAGGAGAAGAGGGTTCTGAAAGCGATTCTTCAGACGATGATGAAGGAGACAAGGGGGATGAAGCAGAGCAAGGGAACGACGAGGATGAACATGAGGATGAAGATAAACCCGAGGAAGATCCGGATGAGGATCCATCGAATTAGCAAGTGGTTTCGAACTACGCAATTGGGTTCTTGTTCGACCCGTCGCCCGATCCCCTGTAAATTCCCCGCATTTACGAACCAACTTCAGTTCATCGCACACTTCGCCACAAAACATTTCCGACCAGAGAAAAATTGAAAAGGTCATTTTGTAACCAAAATCCGCTCACGACGTCTAAGAGAAGTAAACGATGACGAACGAAGTTGATTTGATTCACGATCTGAAATCCGGAGATCCTGCTGTCCTGACAGCCATCTTCGAAACCCATGCCGATCGAGTGTACCGCCCTGGCTCTGGATTTGCTGCGCGATCCGGACCAGGCGGAGGATGTTGTACAGGACATATTCCTGGGGTCCCCTCTGAAGGGATCCGATGTTCGGGATCAGGTATCTTCATAAGTTAATAGGTTAGAATTACGGTCGATGCTCGGATGCAGAGGAGATGACGGGGGTGATGTCATCGCCTCTAATCGTAAATCTCAACAGGATTCCGCTTGAAAAAGATCACCTATTTTAAATCGACTTTTTGACCCCGCTGCGCCCTCACCGATCATCTGCTGGACCAATTGCGTGAGGCTCGACCGGGAGTCGATATCGAAACGATCGAGGTGTTGAAAGCCCCGGGGCGAACCCTGCGGGAAGGCATCTTCATGATCCCCGCGCTGGTGGTCGATGACCAGAAGTGGTTCCAGGCCCCGCCGCTCGCGGAGCTTATCACGGCGCTCGAAGCGTAGCTCTGCGCGGTGATCTGCCCACCCTCACCCCAACCCCTCTCCCTGCAAAGGAGAGGGGCTTTGATTTCCGATTTGGGACCGGGGTTTGCTCCTGTTCCCTTTGAGTGTTCCCCATCAGGGGGATGATGGATTCCTGTTCCCGGATTCAAGGAGCTTGCTCCTTCCTATCAGCAAGTTGATGGATTCCGTTTTTCTCTCTTTTGGGGACAGCCCCCAACTTCCATGGGGAGCGCTTTGTTGGGGCTGGGGGCTCCCATAACCCATGCTTTTCGTTGATCCCCGTCGCAAGCTACAGGGTATTCTGGCTTTTTCCATGAGGATCGGGGGGGATTTT
Source organism: uncultured Anaerolineaceae bacterium (assembly GCA_964570595.1). GTDB lineage: Bacteria > Chloroflexota > Anaerolineae > Anaerolineales > E44-bin32 > E44-bin32. The sequence continues at coordinate 1,879 of CAZMZL010000136.1, forward strand.
GAGAGCCCATCATCAAATTGACCTAGACCGTACTGATGGCTTGATTGGATGTCTCCCCGCTCCGAACCACGAGGTCCTGAATGTCGACCTCTTCCACAAGCGCTGCTGCGTGCAGCGCATCTTCGACCGAACTCGATCCCTTCGCCAGTGATGGGTCGTACAGCGACTGAAGCGCGGGCTCCGTAAAAACACCGGGGGTGCATCGGCCGAATCCTCGATCCTAAATTGATCCAGCAAGGCCTTAACTGATGCAGTGTGTGTAGCTTCACTTTGTGCGATATTGTCGAAAGTCGGCAGACCCCAGATCGTGTACGGTTCGACATACAGATCGTGAGCGAGCTTCTCTTCTTCCCGCATGTCCTGCAGGCCTTCGGCCTCTGCTTCAGAAAGGCTTCCGCTCCAAGCAACTGTCAGGATCTCCGATCGCGCTCAAGCTTCGATCGCCGAAACCCGATCCTCGTCTGCGATCAAGCGCCCCGGTACAGAGGATGCGGATATGGGCCTGACCAGATCATTATTCGGACCATCGATCTCAATCGAACGAGCGTCGATGCCTGTGCTCGCGCACCCACTCACAGCGATCGGCGCAACGAAAAGGAACACGAAGGGATATTTACGTACGATCTCTTTAACCAAGATAAAACCTCCTCTCAATACCAGAATTTTGTCTTGAGAGGAGGTTATCATCGGGTTGTGTGGTGATTGTGAAGACGTCATTCACTTTTTATGATACTGGTATTCTCACCGCCTGAGTCGAGACCCTTCGGTCACAAATTGCTTCAGTTCAGTGACGCTGTGCTGCTCGATGCCCAGTCTGTCGAGCGTACGACCGCGACGCCAGTAATCTGTTTGATGGACAAAGCATGCCAGGCGGATAATACTCTCAATGCCCCGTACGGAAACCCCATAACGCTTCGCGATAGAAGCGATGGGCACAAGGCTCATGGGAACATCCTCATAGATGTAGCGATGGTTCAACGTCTTTGGCGCGGTGATGCCGTAGTAGCCGGTTTGATTTTGTATCGCCTCGTAAATGTTGTCCCCCTGGACGTTATATGCCATTTGAAGCCATTCAAGGGCTGTCCGTGCCCGGACACCGACGGCAGAAGCAACGGTCACGCGCTCCCGGTCAAGGACTTCCAGCACTCGCGCTGTCGAAGGCGTCACCCCGTCGATGTAAAACTGAAAATCGCCCGCAGTGGATTCTATCCGACCCGAATTGAGCAATGTGAGAGCAGGGTGAAACATCGCTCCCATGTTGTCCAATCCGGTGTGCAGCACAGACTTCCCATCGACAAATTCCGGATAAACATCCCGTAGTTTATCAAGGACTTCTTGCGTTCCTGTTGCCGGGAGTGCAGCTATAGTGACGGCGTTCTTAATGCGAAATATTCGTGCCTCTGCCGGACCCTCCGATCGACTGGCATAAATAAACGTCCCGGCTTCAGCGATCTTGACATCGGCGGAGCAATTTAGCTCGTGCAGCACTTTTTTGAACTCGAGCGCGCCTCCGGTTCGTCCGGGATGAAGGATGACGATCTGATCATCGCGCAAATGGGGAGCTGCTTTGGCCGCGATGCTGGCGTGCGCAGTGGCCGGGACAACGACCATGACCATGTCCGCGTTGTCCAGCGCTTCGGCCATATCCGATGTCACGAGTTGGAGCTCTCCAAACCCATGGGGTCCACCCTCGTAACTCTCGAGGCGGATGGTGCCCAATTCCTTGATCGCCTCAATTCGTAATGCCGTGCGATTGTAAAGCGTGACATCCTTCCCCATCAACGCCAGGTGGGCAGCCATCGCCTTCCCGCCGTTACCCGCACCGATCACCGTATACTTCAGAGATCCTGCCATGAATTATGATTCTCCTTATTCCATGCAAAGTATTCTTATCAGAACAAGTCGCGTATACATCAGCGGTCTAAAATCCCAACCCACCCAATCGTTCCTTTTCCGAGATCGGCTGCCCCGTTTCGGGATCTGCCGCTACGCAAGCTCCCCGTCCATCAAACATCGTCGTGATGCGCCCCGCCGCAAATGGATTATTTTGTAATTGCGGAGCGTCCAGGATGCCCCTGCTTACTGCATGAGATAGAGTCGCCGGGTCAATAAACGGATCATCCACACCAGGCGAAGCCAAGGATCGAATAGCATCCAGCGTGTCTTCTGCCTCACGGACCAACTCTTCAACGCGCCTCCCTATCGCCGGATCTGCCGTCATATCAGGCGCGCCATTCATCGCGTTCGTGATCCCGCGCTGCGCCATCTTACAGGCTTCAATCACATCACCGGCTGTAGCGGCATGGTGCGCTTCCGTGTAGCCGACAACATGGACGATATGAGGATCCAGTGCCATCTGCAGGTATACGCTGGCAGCGAGGTGTGCCCGGGCTTCGCTCAAATCCAACGGATAACTCAGCAGCCCGGTGCGCGTTTGACGCCAGATTCGAAAGTCGTCCCCCTTCAGCGGATCAACAATCTTCAGGCACGCCATCATTTTTGCCAGATCCATGGCGTCAGATGTGCCATAGGGACTGTTAAACATCATCTGGGCGATGTAGTCCTGAACCCCAAATGCGTGCGCGTTGTGGGCGGAGAGATAGGCCGATACGACGAAGATGACATCAGGCGCGTCTCGCATCCCCCAGTGATGCGGTTCGTTCAACTCGACCGGAATGTTCCGCTCACCATACCATGCCATCACACGCTGATGCTGTTCGATGGATCCTTCAAGGTCCCAGGGCCCGCGCCCATCCATTTGATTAAACCAGAAAAGAGGGATCGCGCACCAGGCATTGTGGATCGCCTCGACATACATTTCAGCCAGCTCGATAAAATCATCCGTCCCCGAGTACGTACGCAGCAAAGGATGGTTTCCATGCCTGCTAGCCTCGTAGAGTTGTGTGTAGTCTTCAGCCGAACGTACGGGTACACCACCCGCCCCGCGCGCGCGTGGATTCTGTCGATCGGGGTGGAAAAAGTTTTGCTGCGCGTCCTGATCGATGCCGATCGAAATAACATCCAGCGCGTACGACTCGGCCACACGGCGAATACCTTCCTCAGTGCTTTCCATCGTCGGCAACCCGAAGTGATGGCGCAACAATGGAAACGGTGTTTTCCAGTGTATGCGCTCGATCAAACTCTGCGGGAAATTTTCTGGCGATCCAACCTCTTCGGAGACCCCTTTAAGATAGGCGAGGGTCGTCTCCAGCCTTCCCCCCCCGTCGAATACGCGTTCAAAGAAACCCAGCGCCTCAGCCCGTTCTGCTACCGGAGGTGTGCCACCAAACGCGAACCGCACGCCGTCTGCAAGCAGCTCATCCGCAGCCTCGGCGAACTCTCCGAGCAGCCGCTCACCTGTCTCGGGAGTTAATCGATAGGAAACCCCGACGAGATCTGCGTTTTCCCGCCTCGCAGCTTCCAGGACATCTTCGATTGAATTTGCCGGTCCCAGAAAGACGGTCCGCCACCCAGCTTCCTCGGCCAATCGAAGAAAGTTGATCACGCCGGCGACATGGACACACTCTCCGAGGGCGCCAGCGACAATTGTGCCTGGTTCTGAACCCGATTTTCCCAAAGACGAACTCCTACATCCATAAGGGATGAAAAACCCCCACCGAATGTGATCCCAGTGTAACAGCAAACCAACATCATCGTATCCCGGATCCTGTTTCGGCTTCGGAGCATACGGATCAGCAACCATCGAGCCCATGGCTCAAGCGTCATGCGCAATGACACGTATGAGCCCGAATCCGGGTCCCGCAATCCCCTGGCGTCTCCAGCATGAATCGGTACGAGCCCGGACCCCTTGACAAGGATCCCTTCATGGATACAATATAAATATATGAACATATACTCATTAGTTCATGGTTACAGACGATGAAAGAGGTCCTTCCGGAGGCTGCATCCCTGTTTGATGATGCCACCGCCCTGGATCTGGCGGAACTCTTCCGCACCCTCAGCGATCCCAGTCGTGTGAAAATCCTTGCCCTACTTTGGGAGGGGGAGCAAAACGTGAACACGCTGGCGGCTGCGGTAGGGATCAGCGAATCGGCCGTCTCCCATCACCTGCGCGGGTTACGGCAGATGCGCATCGTTAGGGCACGGCGCCAGGGTCGGGAGGTCTACTACTGTCTGGACGATGATCACGTTGCCTCATTGCTGCAGCAGGGTCTGGATCACGTCGGGCATGGCTGATACGCATTGATGATGTCACGGATTTTCATCATTTCCCTTGCGCTCCTTATCGTCGTCGGTCTGGGCGCTCACTTCGTCTCCGAAGCACTCATGGGAGGGGCGGATCAACGCTATGCCCTTGATCTCCGTGCTGGCGCGGATAATTCCTCCGACGATAATGTGAGGACGCCATGCAAGGGCTTGCACGGCGCCAGTGCGCTGCCCGCTCTCTCGATCGCTGATGTTTCTTCTGCGTTGACCCGAAAGCTGGCAGATCTTGGCTTCTTTTCACCACTTTCGTTCTCCCCCGCATCTTTCCATCCGCCTAGAATCGAATCCTCCTCGTTGTCTGGTCTATACGAGCAGACCCTCCCGCTGGGGCAGTTCGCATCGAGTCGAATTGCACTCCTATCGGGTTGATCGAGATCGCTGGCCATCGAAAAACATGACAGCGTGAACGGATCCCGTAGCGAATCTTTAATGCAATAAAAAACAGGAACGGTTTACTGTGAATGAGAAAACACTTCAATTAGAGATACCCATCCTTCTGCCTGAGGTTGAAGACGAACGCGACCAATGCGTGACGTGCCTGAAGGATGAACTGAGCCAACGAAAGGGCATCACCCATGTCCACGTGGATCGACAGGATGGGCAGGCCCTTCTGTGTATCCACTTCGACGCGGATCGAGTTTCGTTGTCCCAGGTCCACCGCTGGGCTGAGCAGGCCGGCGCCCAGGTAGCCGAGCGTTACCGGCACGAGACGATGCGCATTACGAATATGGACTGCGCTGATTGCGCCCTTAGCATCGAACACATCATGAGGCGGCAGGATGGTGTGCTGGCTGTGTCGGTGAATTACGCCGTCGAAAAGATGTGGGTCGAGTACGACGCCACCATCCTGGATCAAGCCGCCATCGTGAAGCGCGTGGAGAGCCTGGGGTACACCATCGAGGTGGAAGAAACCCGCAAGGGATGGGCTCGGAAGAACATTCAGCTTGTGCTGAGCGTCGCCTCCGGAGTCTTCCTGGTGACGGGCTACTTCGGAACGCTTTTCTTTGAGATGCCTGAACCTGTGGCGATTGGCTTCTTCATCCTCGCTTACCTGACCGGGGGCTACTATGCCACCCGGCACGGAATAAGAGCCGCCCTCAACTTGCGCTTCGACATTGACTTTCTGATGGTTGTGGCCGCGCTCGGCGCAGCCATTCTCGGCCATTGGGCCGAGGGCGCTCTCCTGCTCTTTCTCTTCAGCCTGGGTCACGCCCTGGAGCACTATGCCATGGACCGCGCCCGTCATGCCATCGAGGCCCTGGGGGAAATGACACCCAAGACCGCCCGCGTCCAGCGGGATGGCGAGGAGAAGGAGCTGCCCGTCGAGGAGCTGCAGCGGGGCGACGTGGTCATCGTTCGCCCCGGTGAACGGCTGCCCATCGACGGCGAAATCACAGAAGGGCTATCGACGGTGGATCAAAGTTCCATCACCGGTGAAAGCGTGCCGGTGGAGAAGGGACCTGGTGATGGAGTGTTCGCGGGTACGGTCAACGGCGAAGGTGCGCTCGTGATCAAGGTCACAAAACTGGCCAAGGACAGCACCCTGTCGCGCGTGATCCAGATGGTGGAGGAAGCCCAGGCGCAGAAATCACCAACCCAGCAGTTTACCGATCGATTTACGCGCCTCTTCGTGCCCGCGGTGCTCGTGATGGTTGCAATGGTGATCCTCGTTCCGCCGCTGATCGACCTTCTGTCGTGGGAACAGTCCTTCTTGCGCGGCATGACTATTCTGGTTGCCGCCTCCCCCTGTGCGCTGGCTCTTGCCACCCCCTCGGCGGTGCTCGCGGGCATTGCTCAGGCGGCGCGCAACGGCGTCTTGATCAAGGGCGGAGTGCATCTGGAAAACTTGGGCGCGCTGGACGCGATCGCCTTCGACAAAACCGGTACGATCACACGCGGCGAGCCTGAAGTAACGACACTGATCCCGCTCTACGGGGCCGACGAGCGGGAACTGCTTCTTACTGCCGCCGCTGTGGAGAGCCGTTCCAATCACCCTCTGGCCCGGTCGGTTCTGCGTAAAGCCGAGTCGCAGGGGTTGAATGATCTCCCTCAGGTCGGCGAGCTTGAATCAATAACCGGGCGCGGTGTGCGCGCACAATTGGATGGGCGTACAGTGCGAATTGGTAATCTAAAACTCTTTCAGACCGAGGACGGTCCCATCCTGCCCCAAGAGGTCAGCGATCAAGCGGAGAGCCTGCAGGCGGAAGGCAGGACGATTATGATCGTCCACGACGGTGAGCGCTTCCTGGGCATCATCGGCATGGCCGATCAGCCGCGCCAGGCTGCACAACCGACTCTCGAACGTCTGCGCCAGTTGGGCATCAAGGCGTTGATCATGCTGACCGGTGACAACGAGCGGGTCGCAGCGATGATCGCTGGCGCCGTAGGTCTTACCGATTTCAAGGCAAATCTCCTGCCCGAGGATAAAGTGACGGCGGTCAAGGAACTGCTTGAGGAATACGGTCAGGTGGCGGTGATTGGAGACGGCGTGAATGATGCGCCGGCTCTGGCGACTTCCAC
>CAZMZL010000137.1:0-8490 GCA_964570595.1 uncultured Anaerolineaceae bacterium
GCTTCAAGGTCGTAGGGATCTTTAAGAGTGACACAAGTTGGGCCGAGGCAGGCGGCGTAGCAAGCCTGCGTGATGTCCAGGCTTTTAGTGGACGACCTCGAAAGGTCATGATGTTCATGGTGAAGGTCCGGGATCCACAGAGAGCGCCCCTCGTCGTTGCCGATATCAACCAACGCTTCCCGGAAGTGCACGCGACCTTAAGTGGGGAATTCGCCGAATCAATGCCGGATATGGAAGCAGCGGATGCGATGTTGGGGGGCATCTCCTTCCTCGCCATACTCATCGGCGGTTTGGGGGTCATGAATACGATGCTCATGGCAGTCTTGGAGCGCACCAGAGAGATTGGTGTCTTGAGAGCGCTCGGGTGGAGGCGTAAATCTGTCCTCGGATTAATTATGCGGGAATCACTGCTGCTCGGTCTTCTGGGAGGATTTCTTGGCGTGCCTGTGGCCTTGATGTTCGCTTATTCTATGAAACTCGTCGAGATGTATTCAGACGTGCTCGACCCTATCTGGACGCCGGATATTTTTATCCGGGCGGTACTTGTAGCGGTATTTCTTGGTCTTGTGGGTGGTTTGTATCCGGCGCTCAGGGCTACACGGCTGGAACCGGTTGAAGCTCTCCGTTACGAATAATCATCGACACCGACACGGCGTTGGATGACGATGCCATGAGGTGAACTCTGAAAGGAAATGAAAATGAAAAAACGAACCACCAGTAATCCACTCATCGTTCTAGCGATGATCGCCATCGGTGCGGTCGCCCTCTCTGCCTGTCAGGGGAGTGGCAGCACCGAGACTGAAACGGCGGAAGCGGACGTATTCGAAGAGTTCCTCCCCGTCGTGAGCGCGACGGGCGTCACAGTCCCAGCGAACTGGGCCAAATTGAGCTTTCCTCTGGGTGGCGTCATCGCTGACATTCATGTTGAAGAAGGTGACCTGGTTGAGGAAGGTGATGTGCTCGTCAGCTTGAAGGGAACGGAAATGGCTCGCTCCGCCGTGGATGCTGCTTATCTTGAGCTTGTCTCCGCGCAGCAAGCGTTGGACGATTTATACGAATATGCCGAAATTGCATCCACAGAGGCACAGCAGGCGCTGGCGTTGGCGATGAATGCCCTTGATGAAGCAGAGACAAGATGGCAGAACCAACAGGAGGGTTATCGGGCGAGCGAGACGACAGTAAAAAATGCCAGGGCTGAACTTACGCTGGCTGAGAAAGCATTAAAGAATGCAAAATCTGCCTATGATAATACTCCTGGAAGCAAATCAGAGGATGTAGGAAAGGCATCGGCATATAAAAGTTATGCAGCTGCAAAACAGCGATACGACGCTGCATTACGAAGTTACAACTGGTACAACGGTGCCCCTGACGAGATCGATCAGGCGCTGCTCGATGCCGAGCTGGCGGTCTCACAAGCAAGGCTGGTCACCGCAAAGAAGGATTGGGAACGCATGCAGGATGGTCCCGACCCCAAAGTATTGGAACTTGCTGAAGCCCGCCTGGCCGTGGCCGAATCGAGCCTTGAAGCTGCTGAAGCAGCTTTTGACAACCTCATTATGGAGTCGCCCTTCAATGGGACCGTGAGCGATATTCTTCCCAACAGCAATGAATGGATTGCCCCGGGACAGCCCATCCTTCTTATCGCTGATCTCGAAAACCTTCAGGTCGAGACGACGGATCTGAGTGAAATCGATGCTTCCCAGGTGAAGGTGGGTGATCGCGCCGTCGTGACCTTTGATGCACTCCCCGAATTTCTTGCAAATGGGACGGTCGTTTTCATTGCACCGAAATCTTCTGAAGGTGCTGGTGTGAATTTCAAAGTCATTGTCCTGCTGGATGAGATTCCGGAAGAGGTGCGCTGGGGGATGACGGCCTTCGTAGATATCGAGATTGAGCGGTAACCGCATCTCTATCAGCGGATGTCGATGGTGCTGGGGTTGCATTGCTGGAAGGTGTTGAAATGAATGAAAAAGCCGATGTGTTGATCGAAATCACCGATCTCACGAGGGTTTACGGTGATGGTGAGGAGATCCGGGCGCTTGACGGTGTGAACATGCAGGTCATGCGCAGCGAACTGGTGACGGTCATGGGACCGAGTGGGAGCGGAAAGAGCACGTTGCTGAACATCATTGGCGCGCTGGATAAACCCACTTCAGGAACCGTGATCGTGGATGGGGAAAATGTTGTAGAAATCAAAGATAAGGATACCTTCCGAGCAGAAAAAGTTGGCTTCATCTTCCAGCTCCACAATCTCCTTCCTACGCTGACGGCAAAAGAAAACGTCGAAATTCCCATGAATGGGAGGTTAAAGGGTGGGGCGAAAAGGGATCGTGCCGAAGAACTCCTCGCTCTGGTCGGTCTGTCGGATCGGATGGACCATCTCCCGAATCAACTATCCGGAGGACAGCGACAACGGGTTGCGGTTGCCCGAGCGTTGGCCAATCAACCAAGCCTTATTCTTGCGGACGAACCGACCGGCAGCTTGGACAGTACTGCGGGGATTGAATTAATGGAGCTTCTGCGAGATTTGAACCGGAGTGAGGGCGTCACCTTTCTGGTGGTCACACACGATCCCGCCGTCGCCAGGCAGACTACGCGTATCGTCGTGATGGAAGACGGTCGCATTGCCCGGGAGGATATCGTTGGATCTCCGATTGAAGAGGACTTGAAATCCTGGCGCCATTCGGGTCTCGGCCGCCGACTCATCGCCCGTGATGCAGACACGATGGAGAAAATGGCGATCACTGAAAAGGAAGTGGACCAGTTGAGCGCATTTCTGTCAAAAGCAAATTCGGACGGGAATTAGGTCCGTTCTACAGCATCCCGAGCTGGAAAATAATATCGTCCCGGGTAACCAGAACCGGGGCGATTTCATATCTCACGCAAAGTTTGACATCTTTCACAGTTATGGCCCAAGGAGCGCTGCAGCTGCCGACGATGGGTGATATCGACGCTGTCCTTGGATCCGTGAATGATTAATCCCGAATTTGCGATACTTTAGTTAAGACAGCTTCGGCAATTCCCAAACCTTCAACGCGGGCGCCTTGATACCGGTCTTATCGAGATGATGGCCATATAGGCTGCACTCGAGTGTGATGGGTGTCAGCTTGGAAGTGATATCAGGATCGCTTTCCTCCCAACCTGCAGGCGTGATGATCCATTGCAGCTGCATTCTCACATCCTGGGTTGCGGCAAGAATTTCGCCTTCACATTGCAAACCTTCGGCGTTCACGAACGGGCATCTCATCGTCTACCTCATATCCATCCGCCGGTGTGCGGAACCCCACTGTATCTCAAGGACAGGTTCAGGTGCAATAGTCCAACGCTATTATGGAAAGGCAAAACACTCTGAAACTTGGGCCAGTGATGATGCGTAAACGGGTTATGGTGGCGGTACCCACCAAACAGGTTTTTTCCCTGGAAGATCCCGCGCAGAATACTGCGGGGTTCTTATCTCTAATTTCCGGGTAGCGGGCGGCCTGTATGTGTATAATAGGCGTCTAAATTTAAAGGAGCTTTACGATATGGCCAAGTACTTTGTCCTCGTGGCCGGGAATATCGGCACCGGGAAGACTTCGTTGACGGAACGGTTGGGAAAGGAACTGGGCTGGTTTACGGCATATGAGACGGTTGAACATAATCCATACCTGGCCGATTTTTACACCAACATGGCCGCCTGGTCGTTCCATTTGAATGTGTTCTTCCTAGGAGATCGCGCCGAGCAGCATATTGCGCTGGCTCGCTCAAATGAATCCGCCATCATCGATCGCTCCATTTATGAAGATGCAGAAATTTTTGCGACCGCGGCTGTGCGACTTGGTTCCTTGAGTGAGCGTGATTATCAAACCTACCGTCATGTCTTCGATCTCATCGTCGAGCAGCTCCCCTCACCCGATTTACTCATTATGTTGAAGACGCCCTTACCCGTATTGATGGATCGAATCGAAGCGCGGGGCAGAGAGATGGAACGCGGGATCACCCAGGATTACATGCAGCTTCTCGATGATCTTTACGATGAGTGGATGGAGAGATTTGATACCTGCCCGGTCCTGACGATTCGTACAGATGACCTCGATTTCGTCCACCATCCAGAACATTTGAACACCATTATCGCCAGGATACACGACAAGCTTGCCGGCAAAGAAGAGATCGCCTTTTTAGACTCATAGCCCCGCATCTTCATGACCTCCATATTCGCCTCCTTGCGAGGCGTTTTTTTAAATTTTCGGGGACGGTCCAAGTCAGATTCGTGTCCTCAGGGCGGTTCAGTGTGAATCCAATTCAGAATTTACCTGCTTTTTACATATTAGAGATGACTGGATCGCACCTTTTGCCTAGCATTAGAGCGTAAATACTATTACGGAGGTACAAGATGAAGAATAAATTAGGCCTTGTTTCCCTGTTGGTGATGGTTTTCGCGCTGTCCTTCACATCGACCGTCAGTGCTGAGGAGGCTGCGCCGGAAGGACGAATCCGGTTGATCGGCAAGATCACGCAGGTCGATGCGACCATGAGTTCTTTTGAAATGGAGGCCCGATCGGGGGAAGCGAGAATGATCGCCGTGAACGAAGGGACGAAGTACCGCAGCCCGGGTAGAAAGATCCAGAGTTTCGATGATCTTGTACGTGGGATGCACGTGATCGTCATTGGCCTGGAGCAGGGGAACGGCACGATCCTCGCGAATGTCATCGGTGCCGTTGATGTGGCACAAGAACAAGACACCATTCGAGCGGTGGGGGAGATCACGGGCGTCGTAGTGCCAAATGGCAGCTTCAGTCTGCGGGCGCGTGATGATCGAATCATTCGATTCGAGACGGATGATCAAACTCGTTATCGAAGCCGGGAAGGCGTGATTAAAGGGCTCGAGGATCTGGAACCCGGCATGAAAGCTCTGGTCGTCGCTCGATCGTCGCAGGATGGATCTCCCATGGCGCTTCTGATCGTCGCAGGAGAGATCGATGATTTACCACCCATCCGCCGATACAACGGGGAGGTTTCCAGCGTGAATCCGGATCTGGGTCGGTTCACAGTCCTGACAGAAGACGACCAGGAACTTGATTTCAAGACAAGTGAGAGAACCAGATTTCGCAGCCCGGATGGCGAAATCGACAGCGTCGAGGATCTGTACTCTGGAGTGTCTGTCCAGATTGGAGCCATCGTAAACGAAGATGGGGCAATGACTGCGCTCCTCGTCGCCGCAGGATTTCCACGACGTCCGGTCCTCGATGTCAAGACGGGTGGACGGATCGTTGAGATCGATGAGGGTGGTTTCAAGATCGAAATGCGCAACGGTGATTCCATGTCTTTCGTCGTGGACGAGACCACCCGTTATGTGTCAAAAGACGGGAGTGTAAAAGGTTTTGAGGACCTTGAGGTTGGCATGTTTGCCTTCGTGGGTGGCGAAAACCTCGATCGTGGGGATGTGCTCGCCCATTGGATCGGCGCCGGTCGTTCAGGACAGGTGGGGGGCCGGGAAACTTCCTCACCGTCGTTCGATCTTGAACAGGGTCACCCTCCGGATCCCATGCCATCAGGAATTACGGGGTGAAGAATTCAGGCTGGGCGTCTCGAATTCGTGCCGTCCATGTCGGGGATCTGGAAAGACGCGGAGGCGTATCACGCCTCGATATTGGAAACGCGAACGAGCGCTTCCTTGATGCGCAGGGCGTCGATATCCATGTCTTCAGGACTCTCGCAGAGAATACGACCAGCGCATTTGAATTCGTGTAAGGCGGAGAGGAGGCCGTCAAGATCGAAGTCCGAATTTGACAACATGAGGTGGTTCCGCTCCCCCTTTGGTCCATACTCGATCCCTGAAAGGTGACAGTGGAGCCGCCTCAAAGATTTCGCGCCAAGTACTTGCTTGTAGGTTTTTAACATCTCGCGCCATTCTTCCAGGGAATTCATCGATCCATCACCCGGTCGGGCATGGAGATGTGAAAAATCAAGGCACGGTTCGACGCCATCGATTTCCTGCGACATCGTCAATGTGTCTTCAAGGGAACCAAGCATCGCGCCTTTGCCCATGACCTCGGGGCGGAGGGTTGCGGGATTGTCCTTGGCCTGGAGCTCATCCACGCATGCATGCAGCCGAGGGATGGCAACTTCAAGCACCTCCGGCGCAGGTCTTCCAAAATAGGAACCCGGATGAAAGACGATGTCCGTCGCGCCCGCAAGATTTCCGAAGTGGGCTGCATCCATCAACCGTTTGCGGCTCTTCGGCCATTCCTCCTCATCTGCATTGAGGTTGATGTAATACGGGGCATGCACGCTGAGCTCCACCCCGGCATCTTCGGCGGTGGTTCTTATCAATGCACATGTCTTCTCGGACACACGCACGGAGCGAACCCAGCCCAGCTCGAGAGCTCTCAATCCTTGCTCTGCCAGGTGAAGGATCGTACCTACGGAGCCCCCCGGTTTTTTCGGCGTGGAACGTGGTGTGCCAACGGTGCCAAACTTAAAATTCATCCCTGTGGACATTTACCCTCCTGAGTTTGAGACAGACCTGAGCCAGGCGACCAAAGAGAATTTTACCAGCGATAACAAACCAGCCAAAAAAGAAAAACCCGAGTTCAACCTCGCAGTTGGAGGGCTCTTCACCGTGATTCAGCCTTTATGGGAAGAAGCCCGAATCCCCGATAGGGGTGGAGGACGAACGGGGGATGGGGGCGCCAACCATTATTCAGAATATTTCCGAGGAAGCGCCCCGCAGCTTGCCCTGGGTTCTTCACTCACATGCCAGAATTTCTTGTGGTTTGACACGGGGATAAATGACGATGGGAGGGAATTGGAGGCGGCATCTCCCCACAAAGCTTCTTCCATGGTAGATGCCCCGCGCATAGGTGCGGGTCGCTTCAATCCGGACGTAGCGATCCGGTTTTTGGGGTTGTTTCGCGAGGGAGGGCGAAGCTGAAGCTGCTTCCCACATCCTCTTCAGTTTCCACCCATACTCGACCACCATGCTGCTCGATGATGGTCTTGGCAAGCGAGAGGCCCAGACCCGTTCCTTCGATGGGGTTGTTGGGGTCTTGGACCGTGATGCGTCCTCTAAAAAGGTGCTCGAAGATGCGGGGGATCTCCTCCTCCGGAATTCCCGGGCCATCATCAATGACACTTATAACTGCTTCATCATCGTCCCATCGTACGGCGACCTCGATCTTTGCGCCCTCTCCGGAAAATTTAATGGCGTTGCTCAACAAATTGGTCATGACGGAGTTCAATCGAGTTGGGTCGCCCATGATCAGGATGGAATCCCGAGGTTGGTCGAACGTCACTGTCTGATTTTGTGCCTCAGCTAAAGGCCTCAGGTCTTCGATCGCTTTATTCACGAGGTCATTAATCTGGCAGGGTTTGTAATCTACGGTGGATGTCGCCTCGATCCGAATGGTCTCGAGCAGCCCGGTGATCAGATTTGCCATACTATCGGTTGCCCGCTGCATCATTCTCAAAGCTTTTCGCTGCTGATCGGTAAGATCCGCATCTGTCAACAGATCTGCTCCGAGGCGGATGGCGTTGAGTGGATTTTTCAAATCATGTGCAGCAGTTCCCAGGAGCTGGGATCGCATACGATCGATCTGTTTCAATGCGGTGATGTCCTGCATCACGGCCACGCGTCCGACGTCGGTGATGCTGCTTATTGTGGCGAACAATATCCGTTCCGTGGGTGTGGTCACCTCCAACCCCGTAGGCAGGGAAATCTCATCATCCATAAGGAGATCGCCCAAGGGATGACCCACAAAGATATCTGAAGCGAGCCGTCCCGGGGTGAGTTCGGGGTTGATGCGGAAGAGCTGACCGGCTGCCTGGTTGACGAGAATGATTCTACCGGCGTTGTCGGTGAGCACGACCGCGTCGGCGGTCTCAACGAGCGTGGCTTCAAGGCGGCTGCGTTCGTCGGCGACCCCCTGGAAGAGGTTGGCATTATCAATAGCGATCGAAGCCCACGCAGCCACGGATGACAGCAGTTGTTGATCGGCTTCGGTGAAGGCCCCGCGCGGGTGGTTGATCGACTGAATGACGCCCATAACTTCATCACGTCGTCCGAGGGGGACGCAGAGTACGGAGGTCGTCAGGATGCCCGTTTGACCATCAATTGCGCTGTGGTAAAGAGGGTTTCCACGGACATCGTTAACAATCAATGCCGAGTTGTTGCGTGTGACCCAGCCCGCGATGCCTTCTTCGAGTTTGATGGCCACATCGCGAATCCGCATGTGAGTGCCGCCGCTGGCTTTTATGACCAATTTTTCGCCGCTCTCATCCAAAAGGAAAAGCACAACTGCTTCAGCCTGGAGCAAGCGCTGCGTGTGCGTCATCGCATTTTCGAGCGCACTCTCCAGATCGAGCGTGGAGGTCATCTCGCGTCCGATTTCTCCGAGGGTTTGAAGTTGACTGGCGCGTGATTCGGCTGTCTCCAAATGGATGGCATCCTGAATACCCACGGCGCCGATATTGATGATCGCCTGGGCAAGTTCCAGTTCCTGATCATTGATT
>CAZMZL010000138.1:0-8412 GCA_964570595.1 uncultured Anaerolineaceae bacterium
ATCGCGGCGCGCAACGCCGTGAATGATCTGGAAAAAACAGTCGATTACCGCGTCGTCCCGCGGGCGGTGTTCAGCGAGCCGGCCCTCGCCGGCGTGGGGCTCACCGAGGCGCAGGCCCGCGAACTGGGCCATGCGATCAAGATCGGTACATCCCGTTTCGCCGACTCGGGGCGCGCCCGGGCTCTGGCGCAGACCGAGGGACTGGCGAAGGTCATTGTCGACGCTGAGAATGACGAGATTCTGGGGGCGCACATCCTCGGCGCACACGCCGATATCCTGATCCACGAAGTCGTCGTCGCGATGCACGACCGTGGGAAAGTCGAATCGCTCTCGAAATCGATCCACATCCATCCGACTCTGAGCGAGGTCGTCAAATCGGCGGCAAAATCAGCAAAATAAGACGTGGAAGGGCTTGATATTCAGGGACAATGCTCGACTATTTTGGCGGTTCACCTCGTGGCGATTCCCTGCCGGGAAATTAATGATCCGGCGATCGGAGGGAGCATTTTGTCCTCGCAGTAAGAGTGGATTGGAACGCCGTGTCCGTAATACGGAGGCTTTCTATGACGGATACCCATCTGGAACCCAATCAAGCCGCGAGACTGCAGGTGAATATCGGCGGGATGTCCTGCTCGTTCTGCACGGCGACGATCGACAAGGCCATGAGCAGGATGGACGGCGTGCGGCAGGTGCACGTGAGCCTGGCGCATGAAGAAGCGCTCATCACCTATGACCCGTCCAGGCTGACCCCCACGCAGTTGCGGGACACCCTGCGCAGCCTTGGCTATACCGTACGGGACACGGACAAAGTCCGGGCTTATGAGGAGCAGCAGAGTGAGCTCCGGGGAGAGCGAAAGCGCCTGATCGTCGCGGGCATATTCACCGCCATCGCAGCCGGATTGATGGCCGCCATGTGGATGGGCTATCGACAGCCGTGGTTCGCGTGGGCGATGCTGGCACTGGCGCTGGCGACGGTGTTCGGCGCGGGCGGCTACATCGTGAAGATGGCCTACCAGTCTGTACGGCGCGGGATCTTCAATCAGCATGTATTGCTCGAATTTGCTGCCTTCGCTGGACTTCTGGGCGGCTTAATCGGCCTCGTCGGCGGGGTTATCATGGATCTGCCTGCGCTTGTAAATTACCCGACCGCTGATTTCTTCGGGGTGGCGATCTTCGTCACGACCTACCACATCCTGTCAGGCTATACCTCGCTTACAGTGCGGACGCGTGCCTCGCAATCCGTCCGCAAGCTGCTGGATCTGAAGCCGGCCACAGCGCACGTGATTCGGGACGGGGAGGAGCTGGAGGTCCCCACGGATGACGTTCGTCCGCATGAGCAAGTACGTGTGCGCCCGGGTGAAAGCATTCCAGTGGATGGTGTCGTCATCAGCGGTACCTCGGGGGTGGACCAAAGCCTCGTCACCGGCGAACCCCTGCCTGTGGAGAAGACGACGGGCGATGCGGTCATCGGCGGCTCGATCAATCAGACCGGATCGCTCGTGATCGAAGTCACGCGCGTGGGGGAGGACAGCTTCCTGCACCAGGTGGCGCGTCACCTCGAACAGGCTCGTGCCATGAAACCGGGGATCCTGCAACTGGTGGATGTGGTGCTCAAGTTCTTCGTCCCCGGGGTGATTTTCTTCGGGGCCCTGGCTTTCCTGATCTGGACGGCGGGAGCATGGCTGGTTACGGGTGAGATGAATGGGCTGAGAGCGGTCTTCGCCACCCTGGCGGTTTTCGTGATGGGTTATCCCTGCGCGCTGGGTATGGCGACGCCGCTGGCCATGATCCGCGGGGGCGGCGAGGCCGCCGAAAAAGGGATCATCATGCGCTCGGGAGAGGCGTTCCAGGTGTTGAAGGACATTAAAAAGGTGGTCTTTGATAAGACCGGAACGCTGACGGAGGGGCGACCTACCGTCGCCGATGTGCTCCCGATCGATGGTCATTCAACCGATGAATTGCTGCGCCTTGCAGGCAGCGTCGAGTTTGTCTCAGAACACCCTCTGGCGACTGCCATCGTGGGTTATGTGCGGGATCAAGGGATAGCTCTCATGGAAGTGAGTGATTTCCAGGCCACACCTGGAAAGGGCGTGCGGGCTTTGTTGGACGGGAGCGAAATTCCCGTGGGCAGTCTGCGTTTCCTTAAGGAAGAAGGTCTCGACCTGAGCGGGGTAAGTGACGATGCCGAGGTCCTTGAAAAACAGGGGAAGACCGTGATCGGCGTGGGAAAGGGAGAAACGGTGGTTGGTTTGATCGCCATCACCGACCGGCTCAAGCCGGAATCCCGGGAGACAGTCGAGCGGCTGCGAAAAGCCGGCATCGAATCGGTGATTCTCACGGGGGACAACTGGCGTACGGCCCGAGCAGTTGCGTCAGAACTGGACATCCATGAGGTCCTGGCCGAGGTTCTACCCGGTCAGAAAGCCGAGCAAATCCGAAAGATGCAGGCCTCCGGGATGCGAGTGGCGATGGTGGGAGATGGAATTAATGACGCCCCGGCGTTGATGCAGGCCGATATTGGCATCGCCATCGGCGCGGGCACAGACATCGCCATCGAATCGTCTGATGTGATCCTGGTGAACAAACGCCTGACGGCCGTGCTCGATGCCTACCACATCGGCCGCACCTCCTATAAGAAGACCGTCCAGAACCTGGTCCTGGCATTTGCATTCAACACTATCGGCATCCTGGCTGCGCTCACCGGGCTGCTGCATCCAGTCTGGGCGATGATCGCCATGATCGCCAGCGTGAGCGCCGTGCTGGCGAATTCGTTCCTTGGCCGGCTCGTTCCAAAACCAAAGCTTACGGGTCAGGAAAAAGAAAAATCCGATTCCGCATTCCTCGTGAGCACAACCTCGAAGAATGCATGATGCCTGAGATAAGGATGCTCAAGCTGCGAGTCGTCGGCGAGCAGACCATCCATTGTGATGGATGTGAGCGAACGATTGAGGCCACGCTCTCTCAGTTTCCCGGTATACGTCTCGTTCGGGCAGATCACGAGACTCAGACGATCGAAGTCGATGGGGTCCCTGGTGAGATGGACACAGAAAACGTAATCGCTGCACTCGATCGTATCGGCTACGAGGTTCAATCCGCTTAGGCATGAACCTTCCCGGTGGTTTTTGCCCTGGAATTCCCCGAATCGTCGATCGGCTGGTTGTGAAGGATGACCGTTGAACCCAGGGCAGTATCCATCTGAATGAAGCCGCGCTATTCCCTGCTCAATCCTACCCGGGGCTTTGGGCTGGGAATTCGATATGCAGGTGTACGGGGATCGTCGCGTATCCCGATGATTTCCTTCGGGACATTTTACTTCTCTTCGTCCTGCGATCCGTTTGACGAGGAATTGCGCAGTCCTTGAATACCTTGGGAAGACCCGTGTACCCGGAGCGCATTAAACCGGTTGTTTCTTTGATGGAGCTCAGCCAGGGAGTTCGTAAGACAGACATCGGAAAAGGAACGCATCGTTGAATTCATGTGTATCTTGGATCTGATGAATGGGATAAAGAGTCAGCAGCGCTCCTGGGATCTGACAGGATGTCGAGCGATGATGTGTCGATCATGAAAATCGTCAGCGTTCTCTTTCTCTGTACCGGTAACTCCGCACGCAGCCAGATGGCCGAAGCCTTCTTAAGACGCTTTGGCGATGATGCGTATGATTCTTTCAGCGCTGGGATCGAACCAGCGACGCTCAATCCGTTTACTCGTCGCGTCATGGATGAGATCGGATTCGATCTCGCTGGCCATTATTCGAAGAACATCAAGGAGTTTATCGACACGGTTCAACTCGATTATTTGATTACCGTCTGTGATGACGCCGATCAAAACTGCCCCGTCTTTCCCGGAAGCGGAGAACGCATCCATTGGTCCTTTCAGGATCCAGCCGCTTTCAATGGCTCTGAGGACGAGACGTTGAATAAATTCCGCGAGGTCCGTGATCTCATCCAGGAGAAGGTGCTCTCCTGGGTTTTGGAACGAGGGACGGCGTCAGAGATATCGTAAGGTTCCAGCGACGACAGGGACCCCAACCAGGTGAGCCCCGTTCTGTGGTTTGTTTATCCAAACATGCCTCCATCCCATCCATAAATATTGAAAACCATCATGCATCCTGTCACCCGATTCACGTGACACACATCAGATACGGTAAATTGAGAATATCCTTATTCTATATTCGGAATGTAGAATAAGGTATCGGAGGGTCGCATGAATGGTCACGAATACAGCGCGAAGATGTTAAAAGCGATCGCACACCCCGTGCGGCTGCAGATCCTGGACGCTTTGAGCGTGGATATTCAGGCCTGCGTCTGCCACCTTGAGAGCTTGCTGCAGCTCAGACAGGCATATATCTCCCAACAACTGGCGACGCTTCGTGAGGCAGGGCTGGTCCAGGATCGACGGCAGGGTATGAATGTTTATTACTCTCTTACATCATCGGCGGTGTCGAATGGCTTGCAGGAGCAGCGCGAGTTCGCCATGAATATGGCCGAACTTCAGGGTGTAGATCTGCATTTCCCTCTCATTGAACGAAACCCTGATGAGCCCTGCCCGTGCCCCCGCTGCCATGAGGCAGCAGGCATCCTGGAATCCGGGGGGCAACGCGGCTGATGAAGTTATCGAGTCGGGAGGTAGCGTAGGTGATATCGATAAGGGTCCTGGGTCCGGGATGCTCCAACTGCGAACGGGTCGAGCTGCATGCCATCGAGGCTGTAGAACGACTAAAAAGCGAGCGACCGGAGGTCGAAGCGACGATCGAGAGAGTCATCGAACCTGATTTGTGGATGCGAGAGGATTGTCCCAGCCGCAGGGTTTGCATTCCCTGGATGAAGCCGGCCCGTAAGCCGTCGATGCGACGGCCGATGCGATTGCACTCGATGTGGATGAATTATTGGAAAAATCTTGGAGCCGGCGCGCATTGAGTTCTGCTCAGAAGTACAGACTGGTGGCCAATTCGGTGAAATCCAAAATTGTAATCGAGCCCGTCATCAAGATTGAAGAACAAGCCCTCATCAGTCCGGGTGGGGGTGTACGCGATTGAGCGTATGGATTTGTGGAATAAGTGAGAGCAAAGGGATCCTATCCGCCCGAGCGCTTCTCTGTCGCTCATAGCAGGGGGAGAAGCGGTCCAAGAAACAGCATCGATGGACGAAGGGGTTGCGAAGGAGAGGACTTCCATGAAAAGTAATGCCAACAGCGGAGCAGTCGAGGTGCCGAGGAAGGGTGTGACCAGGAAGCTGTCGCTGCTCGACCGCTACCTCACCCTGTGGATCTTCCTGGCGATGGCGGTCGGGGTGCTCATCGGTTACCTCGTCCCTGAACAAGTCCAGATGTTCAACGCCGCGGTAACGGTGGGCACGACGAACATCCCCATCGCATTGGGTTTGATCTTGATGATGTACCCGCCGCTGGCGAAGGTCCATTACGACGAATTGGGGGATGTCTTTCGAGATTGGAAGGTGCTGGGGTTGTCTCTTCTACAGAATTGGGTGATTGGCCCCATCCTGATGTTCGCGCTCGCGGTGATATTCCTGCACAACTATCCGGAGTACATGGTCGGGTTGATCCTCATCGGTCTGGCGCGCTGTATCGCCATGGTGATCGTATGGAATGAGTTGGCCGAGGGAGATACGGAATATGCCGCCGGGCTCGTGGCATTCAACAGCGTATTTCAAGTGCTGTTCTACAGCCTTTACGCCTATATCTTCATCACGCTGCTTCCGAGGACGCTGGGTTTGGCTGGCACGGGAACCACGGTCGACATCACGATTGGCGAGATCGCCAAGAGCGTGTTTATCTATCTCGGCATTCCCTTTATCGCCGGGTTCATCACCAATCGCGTGCTGATTCGTACGAAGGGCAAGGATTGGTACTATGGTGAGTTCATTCCGAAGATCAGCCCGCTGACTCTCGCTGCGCTTCTGTTTACCATCGTGGTGATGTTCAGCCTCAAGGGCGAACTCATCGTTACCATCCCCGGCGACGTCGTACGTATCGCCATCCCGCTGACGATCTATTTCCTGCTCATGTTCATGGTCAGCTTCTTCATGGGAAAGCATATCGGCGCCGATTACTCGAAAACGACCACGCTTGCCTTCACCGCCGCCAGCAACAACTTCGAGCTGGCCATTGCCGTGGCTGTGGCCGTGTTCGGCATCGGCTCGGGTGTGGCCTTCGCCGCCGTGATCGGACCCTTGATCGAGGTGCCCGTGATGATCGGGCTCGTAAGCGTGGCCTTTGCGCTGCAGCGCCGCTATTTCAAAGGCGAAGTGAGCGGCGCGGCGCCCGAAATCGCGGCCGGAGCGCAGGATGCCCCTCCGCCCCCCGCGGCCGTCCTGCCACGAGGTGAAGAATGACCCTCTGGGGGTCGTCGGGCCGGCGGGAGTGAGGAACGCCACATGCTGATCGACGTATACGCCCTGGAGGTTTTTACATTGCCGTGCAAGCCCGGATCAGAGCGGCTCGCCGCCCGGGCTCGGTTGATTTCGGATATCACGCAGGTGCTCCCTTACCTCAACGGTACGCTGCGAGGGGCAGCATACAACCCGGCCGCTCCGGCGCTCATCTGGAAGACGGAGGGGCAGACGATCGCGTTTCATCCGCTCGAGATCGCCGTAAGCAACGTGGAAGACCGCCATGGAGCCGAGGATAAAATCCAGGCTTTCGTCGACCTGGTGAATACCACCTGGGAACGGCGTGGCGAACTCCAACCCAGCCTGGATGTTCGAAAGCGCCCGACTCCGTTGGGGGTATATAAGCTCCTGCCGGGAATCAACTGTAAAGGCTGCGGTGAACTCACGTGTTACAACTTTGCACTCAAACTTACTGCCGGCAAGGTGAATATGGCCCTGTGTCCGGTGCTCGAAGAACCTGGTCATCGAGCGGCTCTGGAATCGCTGACTGTAATGTTGGTCGATGCGCCGAGCATCGGGAGCGAGGAGGTCTGATCTGGAAAACTCATCGCGAGGACCTTTATCCAGGAAACCTGCAATTTCCAATGATCCAGTACAATGCTCCTGTTCTGGCGATCCTTTCGCCAGTCTGCCGAGAGAATTAAGGCCGAAACCAAAGCCCGGGAATAGCGGATTGAGACGGGCGACCTGCCCCGGTTGTGGCTTAGAGTATCTTGCAAATCGTGAGACCAACTTTTGCATCGATTGCGAAAGGGTACGTTAGTGGATTAGGTGTCCCCATGGCGAAAACGAAGCTCCCGCAGGCTCTAAACCCGTGGGAGCATTCTTCTTGCCGGCAATATTGAGATCAACGTTGTGCTATCCGGAGGTTGACTCGTCTTTGGGAACCGGTACGAAACGGAGCCCATCGGAGCCCGCCTCGACCTGGATGGTGCTTTCCATGGGCAAATTCTGAGAGAGCACCTCCATCGCCAGCGGATCCAGGAGCTCTCGCCGGATTGCCCGTTTCAAGGGGCGGGCGCCGTAATCTGGGTCATAACCGACATCGGCGAGGTACTGGCGAGCCTCCGGGCTGATCTCCAGAGCATAGCCTCTCCCTCGTAAGAGCGCTTCGACATGTTGAAGCTGGATATCCACGATCTTCTTGAGATCCTCCTTTTTCAACGAGTGGAAGACGACGATTTCGTCCACACGGTTGAGGAACTCCGGCCGGAAGTGGGCCTGCAGGGCCTTGTTCAGAAGGGGTCGATCCACTTGTGCTCCCCGGTTTTCTCCGATCCAGAGTTCATTGGCGAGGTTGCTGGTCATGATGACCACAGTGTTGCGGAAATCGACCGTCCTTCCATGGCCATCGGTAAGACGGCCGTCGTCCAGAAGCTGCAGCAGCACGTTGAAAACCTCAGGATGGGCTTTTTCGATTTCATCCAGCAAGATCACACTGTATGGTCGTCGCCGGACAGCCTCGGTCAACTGCCCCCCTTCATCGTAGCCGATATATCCTGGTGGTGCACCCATCAGGCGTGAAACCGTATGCTTCTCCTGATATTCGCTCATGTCGATGCGGATCATCGCCCGTTCGTCATCGAAGAGGAATTCAGCCAGCGCTCGTGCCAGTTCGGTCTTGCCCACGCCGGTGGGTCCCAGGAAAATAAAGGAACCGATCGGGCGATCCGGATCCTGAATGCCGGCCCGTGAACGCCGAACGGCGTTCGAGACAGCCCGGATGGCATCATCCTGTCCGACGACGCGCTCATGCAGACGATCCTCCATCCTGACGAGTTTCTCTTTCTCACCTTCGAGCAGCCTGGATATCGGGATGCCCGTCCAACGGGAGACGATGTGGGCAATCTCCTCCTCATCGACTTCTTCTTTCAGAAGAGGATCCTTTCCTTGGATTGAATTGATGCGCTCCTCCAGTTCTACGAGTTGATCTTCCAATTCACGTAGATCGCTAAAGCGCAAGCGAGCCGCAGTTTCGAGGTCGGATGATCGTTCCGCGCGTTCG
>CAZMZL010000139.1:0-8395 GCA_964570595.1 uncultured Anaerolineaceae bacterium
TGTTTGAGGAGCGGTTTACCCTGCTCGTCCAGCATGGAGATGGAGATGATCTCCCGGCATGTAATACATTAGACCAGACAGCGTGTGGTTTCAGGAGCGACTGCACATGGGTTCCTGTAAGCCCCTCGGGATTCTGCGGAGCGAATTAGATCTGGGATCATCTACGAAGATGGTTCAATTTCAAAGGCGTTCGAATGAGGAGAAAGCTAAACGATGGAATACCGATTCTTAGGCAACACAGGTGTGAAAGTTTCGGAGCTCTGCTTCGGTACGATGTCATTCGGGGGTGATGCCGATGAGGCCACCTCGGCGGCATTGTTCCAACGCTGCCGCGAGGCCGGGATCAATTTCTTTGATTGCGCCAACGTGTACCAGCGCGGGCGCGCCGAGGAGATACTCGGCGGGTTGATCGCCGATTGCCGGGACCAGGTCGTGATCACGAGCAAGGTTTATTTCCCTATGGGTGAGGATGTAAACGCGGGCGGCTCAAACCGATACCATATCATGAACGCAATTGAGGACAGCCTGCGGCGGTTGAACACCGATCGCATCGATTTATACTTCCTGCACCGGTTCGATGACACGACACCTCTGGAAGAATCACTCCGTGCGCTCGATGACCTGGTGAAGCAGGGCAAGGTGCTCTATATTGGCGCGAGCAACTTTGCCGCCTGGCAGATCGGAAAGGGATTGGGGCTGTCAGCGCTGAATGGTTTGACGAAATTTCAATGCGTCCAGCCGATGTACAACCTGGTGAAACGCCAGGTGGAGGTTGAAATCCTGCCGATGGCGCAGGCGGAGAACCTGGGGGTGACGCCCTACAGCCCGCTGGCAGGTGGTTTGTTGTCCGGAAAGTATGCCGCCGGTAAGGCGCCGGAATCGGGCCGACTGACCGAAAACGCGATGTACCAGATACGCTACGGTGAGGGTTGGGCTCAAGAGGCGGCTCAGCATTTCTCGGAATATGCCCACGAACGCGGCTACGATCCCGTCAGTCTGGCCGTGGCCTGGGTGGGGGGTCATCCTGCGGTCACTGCGCCCATCATCGGCGCCCGAAACGTGGAACAGCTTGAGGGTTCTCTGGCCTCGGTTGATATCGAGATGACGGAGGAACTGTGGCGCGAGGTTGCCGCACTAACCCCTGAGCCATCACCAGCTACGGACCGGAACGAGGAGAGGGGGGATGTGCATTACGGGATTCGCACATAGCCTGCAAAGCTCCCCTCCAAATTATATGGGCGACCAGGTGGATAAAGGCCCTCCTCCTTCACCCGGAGCTGAACCTCCGGGCTCAGAGTATAGGGGCGCTTCGCTCCCCGTCCTTCTGGATTGAGCCATAAGGAACCCTCACCCCAACCCCTCCCACTTTTTCAGGGAGAGGGGCTTTGAGCCAAGAACCCGCTCGTTTTCTGGGGTTACCAAGACGAACCTAAAAAAAGCTGGACCGAAGGGAAGATGCCGCCTCCCTGTCACACGCAGGGGCGGGCCTATGCGACGGCCTGCCATTGCCTCATTTGCATGCAGATGATCTGGCGGAGACTGCAATCATCGGGGCTCTCCTCGGGATTGAGTAGGGGACATGCCAGGTGGTCGCAGCCAGATGCTGGGCTTCCCAGGGGAACTGCGATGAACCTCCCGCGGGTTCCAACCCCGCGGGAGGTTTTGTGTTTTTAGCTCATATGTTAAGCAGCAGGCTGAGCAATCGATCAGGTGGGGAAATTCCTGAATCTTTGGGTTCGATAAAGATCTTCAACCGTTTCGCACCAGGTGCTCCAGGCGTCGGCTGGATAAGGGATGATTGGGTCGGACAAGGATGAGATCCCGGGATCGAACGATCTGGGTTTAGTCTCTTGATTTGAAGGCCCCGGCGGAGTATCTTATTTACAACCGTCGTGATTGGCTTTGAGTCTGGAAACATCTCCAATGTATTAAGTGCATGCGGTGTGTTGGATCTGCGAGCGGGTCGACCTGAAATTACAGGAAAGCGACCACATCGGATCTGCAGATGGGGGGGATCGCGACCTTGAAGGGGAAGCACAATGACGCTGCAAACTCGGCATAACCCGGATGCTATCGATCAATTCAATAGGGACCGCCGTCAACGGATGATGTTCAGGTTCCTGTTGATCGTGAGCATTTCGAGCTTGTTGCTGGGCCTGATCAATCTGATCCTGATTGATGCTGTGGCGCCCGCGATCTCCCTCTTTGTTCTCGCAATCCTGTGTTTGCCACTGATGTGGTTCAACCATCGTGGCTACTACACACGCGCGGGATTGACCGCGAGTGCACTGCTCCTGGTGATCGCCAATTTCAATCTGGTGGATGGAGGCGGCGTTCACGATCCGGGCGTTGTGTTCTATCCCCTATTCGTCATATTGGGCGGGCTTTTTTTTGGGGTTCGACTGCTTCCCCTGTACACGCTGTTTTCTATTGGATCCATCGCCGCGATCGGCTGGATGGAAGCGGTGGATATCATCGCTACGCCTTACCCCGTGGACGTTGATGATGTGCTCACGATCTCCGTTCTCATCGCAGCGGGAGGGTTGATGATCGCCGTCGTTTTAAAGAACATGGAAGAAGACATCCTAAGAGCACAGCGGAGCGAGGAACGGTATCGGGTCCTGGCAGATACGGTGACGGATGTAATCTGGACTGCGGATCTGGGTCTTGGGTTCACCTATTTCAGCCCGTCCGTCGAATCACTGGGCTATTCATTTGAAGAAGCGCTTGCCATGAATCTCGAAGATTTTCTCTCGCCAGAATCCTTCACGATTGCACAGGAAGTGCTGGCGGAGGAGTTGAAGAGAATGGAATTAGATCCAAGGGAGCTGTACGAATCAGCATCCGTGGAATTGGAAGTCATCTCCGCAGATGGTTTGCCGGTTTGGATGGAAATTCGAACGAGTTTCATCCGGGATGAAGACGGCGAAATTACCGGGATTCTGGGAGTATCTCGGAATATTCGCGAGCGGAGGGAGGCCGAGCAGGAACGCAATGATCTCCTCGCAAAAATCCAGGATCAGGCCGAGCATACCCAGCAGATTCTCGATACGGTACCGGAAGGGATGGTGCTGTTGGACTATGACCATAAGATCGTCTCAGCGAATCGTCTTGGCCGCGTGTATCTGCAGAACCTCGCAGGTCTGGATGTGGGTGATGTGCTTGATCGGCTTGGGGCAGTAGAACTCTCTTCGTTGCTTCTACCTCCACAGGACACCATCTGTCACGAGGTAGATTTCGAGGATGAAATCTTCGAAGTTATCACTGAGCCGATGACCGATGGGGATGGCTCGCGCGGGTGGGTGATGGTCATCCGAGAGGCCACGCTGGAGAGAGAGTCGCGGCGCTTGATTCAGCGGCAGGACCAACTGGCATCACTGGGTCAGCTTGCTTCGGGAATATCCCACGATTTCAACAACATCCTCACGGTCATCATGCTCTATTCGAATATGCTCATTTCGGAAGAATCGCAGCATTCCCCAAAGACTTTAGATCGTGTATCGATCATTCATGAACAAGCTGCACGCGGTGCGGACCTCGTTCAGCAAATTCTCGATTTCAGTAGAAGCTCAGTTCTGGAATTAAATCCTATCGACCTGGCGGAATTCCTCAACCAGCAAATTAATCTTCTCGAGCGGACGCTGCCCGAAAACATTCACATCGAATTAAATTGCGGCGACGACGCTTGTCTCGTGCTCGCGGACACGTCCCGGATGCAGCAAGTGATGATGAACCTCGCGCTGAACGCACGAGATGCGATGCGGAACGGGGGCGAACTCATCATCGAGCTCGACTCGGCTCCCATCGATGACGTCGATCTTGAGATGCTGCCGATGGGTGCACCGCATGAGAAATGGGCCCGTGTCACGGTTATGGACAATGGGAGCGGTATGCCGGAAGATGAGCTCTCCCATATCTTCGAGCCGTTTTACACCACGAAAGAACCAGGAAAGGGTACCGGGTTGGGTCTGGCGCAGGTATGGGGAATCGTTCAGCAGCATTCCGGACGAATTGAGGTCGAGTCCACCCCCGGGAAGGGGACCACCTTCCGTTTTTATCTTCCCATGATGAAGGTTGGAGAGTCGGGGGATACGATCGAAGAAGGAGACTACCGGATGGGAGAGGGTGAGATCATCCTGGTGGTCGAAGACGATGGCACGGTTCGGGATGCACTCGTTGAAACGCTGCAGGTCTTAGGATATTCGACGCTGATAGCGGAAAACGGGAAAGAAGCGCTGGTCACGCTTGTAGAACACGGAGACGAGATCGATTTGGTCATGAGTGATCTCATCATGCCCGAGCTGGGCGGCGATGGACTCCTGCGAGAAATGGAGCGACAGGAGTTAAACATCCCCTGCATTATTCTGTCAGGTCATCCGATAGCAGATGATGTCGCAAACGAAGAATTCAAGGCACTTCATGGCTGGGTCTTGAAGCCTCCACGTGTTGACACACTGGCAAGGGCTGTTTCAAAAGTTCTGCATAACGATCACGATCCTGACGATGTATTGATGGCGAAAAACCCCTGACCCCCGCGTTTTGCAGAAGTAAAGACAGCGACACTGCAGCCGGACAAAGACGATTGGGAACCGGGATTATCCTCAAGACAGGCTCAATCGACTCACTTTCATGACTTCCATCGTGGATCAAGAAGTCCCCAAAGGGTCAATTTTTTCCAGGGGATTAATGGACGAGATTTTGATCGATTGCCGGTGACTCCCCGACATAACCTCCGGATCACATTGTTTTAATCGAGCGGGCGTTGGGGTTGGGAGACTTTCTGGGTCTGGAAGGCACCGGGATCTCACTCACTGCGCGTTCAACCTGTGGCAAGGTCGATTTATGATTTAACCCCAACAACATCTATCGAGATTCCTGGTCCGGATCGCACATTCCCGGCTGCTGATGGGGTTAGAAACCCAACGGCTTTGAACGAGTTGGATTGCGTTCAATGGATTCATTGGATACCATGGTGGCAGACGCAATTTTCCAAAGGAGATGTGCTTATGATATCACCGGAATTACTTCGTCAATATCCACATTTCGCTGGTGTTACAAATGATTGTCTTAAAGCAATCGCGATGGCGAGTGAGAAAAGGGAATTTCAAGCGGGTGAGGATCTGTTGATTGAAGGCAACCCCGCGACAAGCCTGTGCTTGATGGTGTCGGGTGAGGTCGATGTCATCTATCGATTAGGGGATGACAGAGAAGTGGTTGCAGATTCACTGGTTAAGGGAGATGCCTTCGGGTGGTCAGCCTTACTGGCGCCACATGTCTTAACCGCAAGTTGTCGAGGTCATAAAGCGGGAGAGATCATCGAAATCGAAGCGCTGGTTTTACGCGCAATTTGTGAAGACAACATCGCATGTGGATATCAGATTATCAATGAAGTATCGAAGACGTTGCGCGATCGACTCAGCGCGATGCGAGTTCAAATCGCCGCTCAAAATTGAGAAACCAGCAATTGAACTGCGGATGACCATGATCGAGTGACTTCCACTGGATAGCCTGTATGGGAGAAAGGAGAACACCTTGCAGCTTACTGCTGGGATGAGGGCGTAGCGAAGGAGGGGGGTGGAACCCCCATTAAGGCTTTTTCGCTGGAAGATGCTCGACAGCTTGTTGCGGGATTCTTCACTTTGGCTGGGGCGTATCTTGTGCACAGTCATCTATCCGTCCATGCGTCTGGGAGATGAGGGGTGTGTTGCGGGAAAAGATGGAATTGGGGATGTTGGGTCCCGGAACAGCTTTGGCGCTCGTGGCCTTGGTAGCGGGCGCCTGTCTGCAGACAGCTCCCAGGACAGGCTGGCTGGAAGGTCAGGTGATGATTGGACCCCTGGTCCCCGTCATGCGGGAAGGCGAGAGCCCGCCCACGCCGGCTCCCGAGGTTTTCGAAGCACGTGAGATCGTCGTCTTCAATCCCAACGGCACGAGCGAGGTGATGCGAATCCCGCTCGATGATGTGGGGCAATTTCGAAACGAGCTTCCTGTGGGAATTTACATCGTGGACATCAACCACACTGGCATCGATTTCGCCAAAGGATATCCGAAAGAAATTGAGATCCGCGCGGGGGAGATCACCCGGTTGGAGGTGGATATCGATACGGGGATCCGTTAGGTCTTCAAGCCCATCATCGCGAATCCCGCAGCGCTTCTCCGCCATCCCATCACTGGCCTTCCGTGCCCATCTCGATCCCCCGATTCGCTCTCCAGGAACATACGTACATATACAAGCTGCTTTCTTCAAGAGTACAGAACGACGTGATGAGATTGCTTGGCAAATGATTGAGATTTGCTGCGACATGCATCACCCGTTCCTTCGAGCCTCATACATCCTTCGCTATGGGAGATGGATATGATCAATCAGACCATTTTCAAGCATGCCATCATCTACACCGTCGACATGGCGGATACCATCATCCCTGACGGGGCCTTGGTCGTGCAGGGTGATCGTATTGCAGCCGTCGGTCCGAACGATCAAGTGTCGGCAGAATTTCCCCGGGCACATGTGATCGACGCCCGTGACCGAGTTCTCCTGCCCGGTTTGATCAACACACATACCCACTTATCGATGACGATGCTCCGCAGCATTGCGGATGATATCGAGGCGGTGAAGTGGCTTCCCGTGATCTGGGCGGTCGAAAAGCATCTTTCCGACGAGACGGTTCGAGCCGGGGCTATGCTGGGGATTGCTGAAATGATCGCCAGTGGAACCACCACATTCAACGACCATTATTTCCGGATGGCTCAGGTGGCCGAGGCTGTGGCCGAGTCAGGAATTCGCGCCGACCTGGCGCAGGCCATTCTGGAAAACCGGAACAAGCGCAAGGGACGCCGCGAGCTGGAAGCCGGTGAGGAATTTGCCCGTGAGTGGAGCGGAAAAGCCGATGGGCGCATCCGCACCAGATTGGGGCCGCACGCGCTGTACACCTGCTCAACCGAGCTTGTCGCCGCTTCTCGGGAAGCCGCCGATCGCATAGGGGTAGGGATGCACATGCACGTTGCTGAAAGCGCGCTTGAGATGAAACTTGTCGGTAAAAAGGCGCTTGGTCCTACATCGGTCCAACATTTGGAGGCGCTGGGGATCCTGGGCCCGGATTTTGTGATCGCCCACGGGTTAACGATTGACGAAACGGATATGCGGATTTTATGTGAACGCAGTGTGGGCATTGCCCACTGCCCGCAGGCTTACGGCAAGGTTGGCGGCTATCCCTGGCCGGCAGTCGATACATGGCTGCAAGCAGGGATTCATGTCGGGGTGGGGACCGATGGCGTAGCCAGCAACAATAACCTGGACCTCTTTGATGAGATGCGTTTTGCAACGATGGTACGCAAGCTTCAAGCACGTGACGGCACGGTTCTTCCGGCGCGACAGATGATTCGCATGGCTACAATCGAGGGCGCACACGTGCTCGGGCTATCGGATCAAATCGGTTCGTTGGAAGTTGGCAAGAAAGCCGACCTCATCATGGTTGACTTCCGCAAACCGCACTTGCGCCCGCTGCATAATGTCCCCGGACATCTGGTGTACAGTGCCACCGGCGCGGATGTCGAAGCCGTGATGGTGGATGGCAGCTTCCTGTACAACCATCGTCAGTTCCAAACGCTGGATGTTGAAGCTGTGATGACGACCGCCGACCGCGAATTTGCCGCCTTCCTGGGGCGCGCTAACTGGACGCCCACCGTCGAAGAACCTAAAACCGGCCGAGTCGCCTCACTTCAACTGACGCTTACTCAACAATCTCTCAAGGTGATGGAGGTGTTGATCGGGAGGCGCGACGCCGACGATGAACTGACGCTCTAAAGCAGCCCAGCACGATTGGATGGTGTCAAATCGTGCTTATGAACCAAGAAAGGCCCTCGGTCTTTCCGGGCTAAAAGACGGAGGAAAGTTGACCGAATAAACCCGTGACAGATCGCTCAACGATGGCGAAGCCGGCTGGGTGCGTTGGATCCGCGGGAACTCCTTCAACCAGGTGTAGATCCGGGTCAACAATTCGCGCTCCGTTCTGGAGATGCTGTAAGGAGGGGCGCAAGTTTCACATCTCTGTTCTTCCGCGGATCTGAGACTTGCCGCGTTTAGATTATTGGTTTAACATAAGACCTGATCATTATCTTGGGAGCAGACCAAATCTGCTTGGCGGATCAACACTGCTTTTTTCCCAATAAAGAACGACTCTAGAGTAAATTGAATATTTATCCTTGATCCCTGTCATCGCCCATGCTGGGGCAGCAGGTTATTTACACAGGTGTACGGCTGCCAATGATTATTTTCAGTTAGTAAAAAACGAATCGTGACCACGGAGGAGAGTATGATCATCAAAAAGGTTTACTCGAAGAGAGCTTTTCTGATCGTTGCATTGTTGCTCGCATCTCTCGCTGCCTGTAGTCCAGG
>CAZMZL010000140.1:0-8389 GCA_964570595.1 uncultured Anaerolineaceae bacterium
TCGATGGGGGTGCAGGTTGCCATCGTGATCGGCGCGGGCAACCTGTGGCGCGGCCGCGAGGGTATCGAACGAGGTATGGAACGGGCTACTGCGGATTACATGGGGATGCTGGGAACGGTCATGAACTCTCTGGCTTTGATGGATGCGATCGAACGGGCAGGGGCGACCACACGCGTCATGTCGGCTGTTGAGATGCGCGCGGTCGCAGAGCCGTACATAAGGCGTCGGGCGATAAGGCATCTTGAGAAAGATCGTGTTGTAATCCTGGGTGGGGGGACAGGCAATCCCTACTTCTCGACGGACACCGCAGCAGCATTGCGTGCGATGGAGATCGACGCGGGCATCGTCATCAAAGCCACGAAAGTGGACGGGATCTACGATAGCGACCCAGAAAAGAATCCTGATGCAAAACGCTTTGATGCGCTCACTTACATCGAAGCGCTGAATCTTCGTCTCCAGGTTATGGACAGCACTGCGATTTCTCTCTGTATGGACAATCAATTGCCATTGGTCGTCCTCAACATGTGGCAGGAGGACAGCCTGATCAAGGCTGTTATGGGTGAACCTATCGGTACCGTCATCTCGGAATAAGGGACAGGCAAGAGATGGGATCGAGAGTTTCGGGTGGATGACCCGACGGGTGATCTCATGAAATGGATGCTTCCTCCGGTGGATGGGAACATTTCTTTCCTGGTATGGACATGGAAGCGCCCGGTGGTGGCGCGCAGATTCATGCGATCATCGGCTCAAGAATTGTGTCGTTGCCGGGCGAACCAGGCAAATCTTTCTGGAGCACCTACTTCGCAAAAATTGGTTTTTGCGCTATCCTTATATGCGTGATTGTTCCCTCCTCTCAACCTGCCTCAGGAGTGTTCTAATGGTCAACGAAGCCATTCGTGAAGCTGACAACCGCATGAAGGGTGCCGTCCGGTCACTCGAGGACGATCTGAGTGCCATCCGCACGGGACGGGCGTCCCCCGTTCTTGTGGAGAAGCTTTCCGTGGACTACTACAACACACCCACTCCCTTGATGCAGTTGGCCACAATCGCCGCACCAGAGCCTCGCATGCTGGTTATCCGACCATTCGATCCGGGGAGCATCAAGGACATCGAACGTGCGATTCAGAGTTCGGATCTGGGATTAACACCGCAGAACGATGGCAAGATGATTCGCCTCAATATTCCCCCGTTGACGGAAGAAAGACGCCATGAGTTGGTCCGGGTTGTGAAGAGTCGGACGGAAGAAGCCAGGGTGGCGGTTCGAAACGTTCGCCGGGATGTGCAGAATGACTTACGTGATTTTGAAAGGGAGAAGCTTATTTCTGAAGACGAGTTAAAGCGGAGCGAGACCGATCTTCAAAAATTGACAGATCAATACGTCGAAGAGATTAATAAAATTAGTGATCGTAAAGAAAATGAGGTCTTAGAAGGTTAGTCCACGCGATTTGATCTATGAGCGATAACAGTGACATACAACTTCCAGAGAACGTCCCCAAGCATGTGGCCATCATCATGGATGGGAACGGCCGATGGGCGCGTGAGCGGAGATTGCCACGTCTGGCGGGGCACCGAGCAGGTGTTGAGAACTTAAGGCAGGTTCTCGAATCCTGCGCGGAATACGGGATTAAGATCCTCACAATTTATGCATTTTCAACTGAGAATTGGGAACGCCCTCTTGATGAAGTGCGCGGCTTGATTAATATCTTAGAAGACGTCATCGATCGGGAGCTAACTCGTTTACACGAGAACGGCGTTCAATTGAGGCATATTGGAGAGCTGGATCGCTTGCGTCCATCTCTTCAGGAAAAAGTTCGGCACGCGATCGAACTCACCCAGAATAACGATCGTTTGATTTTAAATGTAGCGTGGAATTATGGAGGGCGAGCCGAAATCGTGCATGCGATTCAAGCGATGATTTCGGATGGTATCTCCCCTGACGAAGTCGATGAGAATCTGATCAGCAGCTATCTCTATACCAAGGGGATGCCGGATCCTGATCTCATCATCCGCACGTCGGGCGAGATGCGGGTGAGTAATTTCTTAATATGGCAGGGCGCCTATGCGGAATGGTTCGTGACACCGACGTATTGGCCCGACTTTGGTCCCGAGGAACTATTAGAAGCCGTATTCGCATACGCCCAGCGTGAACGGCGCTACGGCAAAGTAGAAGACCCCGTTTAAATACTTCTATGCTTCGTGAACGAGTTCTTGTCGCGTTAATCCTCATCCCCATAGGGGTGCTGCTGATATTTGCTGGCGGATGGGTTTTTGGCATCGCCATCGCGCTCATTCTCGCACTTGCAGCATGGGAATACGGGAGCTTATTCCGGAATGCCGGGCTCCGTCCCGCACTGCCCGTGCTCGTCATCGGCGCGGTAGTTCTGGCAGTCACCAGGGCTGCTTTCGGGTTTACGCATGTCCCGATCGTACTTTCGACGATATGTTTGCTCGCCATGTTCTGGCACATCGTAGATTTCGAGAGAGGCGCTCCCCGATCGGGCACAGACTTTGCGATCACACTCTCGGGGGTTGTCTACATTGGCTGGCTTGGTTCCTACCTCATCTCCCTCAGACAACT
The DNA here is from genome assembly GCA_964570595.1 of uncultured Anaerolineaceae bacterium. Classification (GTDB taxonomy): domain Bacteria; phylum Chloroflexota; class Anaerolineae; order Anaerolineales; family E44-bin32; genus E44-bin32. The sequence goes on from CAZMZL010000140.1 coordinate 2,579, forward strand.
TCCAGGTGGACTATGGTGGTTCTTAATCGCTTTCCCGGCGCTATGGCTTGCTGACAGCGCCGCATACTTTTTCGGCAAAGCCTTTGGACGTCATCGCATGACTCCGCGGTTGAGTCCGAAGAAATCATGGGAAGGTTATGGAGCCGGGATCGTCGCAGGCACAATTACGGGCGCGCTTGTGGCCCTTGCATGGGGATCGATATCAAATCCCGATATCGATATGCTCATCTGGCGCGGTGTCATCATCGGGGGTCTTGTGTCCATCGTCACGCCTCTTGGTGACCTCGGGATCAGCATGATCAAACGGGAACTGGAGGTCAAGGACACGGGCAAGCTGCTTCCCGGACACGGTGGGGTATTGGATCGTATCGATTCATGGCTCTGGGCGGGAGTCATCGCGTTCTACCTCGTATATTTACTCGCGGAAGTTCTGTAGCATCATCCCTTTGGAGAACTGATATGAGAGAACAACCATCGAGAAACTTGGCGCTGGACCTGGTACGGGTGACTGAGGCGGCTGCTTTATCTGCAGGAAGATTGATGGGACGGGGCGACAAGGAGGGGGGCGATCAAGCCGCGGTTGATGCCATGCGTCTCGTGTTGAATTCGATTGAGATGGATGGGGTCGTTGTCATCGGCGAGGGCGAAAAAGATGAAGCCCCCATGCTGTACAATGGCGAAGTCTTGGGAACCGGTTCGCCGCCCGGTCTGGATATTGCTGTTGACCCGATTGAAGGAACTCGCCTGCTGGCGCTGGGAAAGGCAAATGCGATTGCCACCGTCGCCCTCGCAGAACGGGGCTCGATGTACAACCCGGGCCCGATCGTGTACATGCATAAGATCGCGGTAGGTCCGATCGCAAAAGGTATGATCGATATCGAAGCGCCTATCGCCGACAACCTCGCAGCGGTCGCGCGCGCCAAAAACAGCGATGTGGACGACCTCACGGTCGTTATCCTGGAGAGACCAAGGCACGAAGCGATGATAAAGGCCATCCGTAAAGCTGGCGCACGCATCCGTCTCATCACCGACGGGGATGTAGCCGGGGCACTCATGACGGCCTGGCCCGATACGGGCATCGACATGCTGATCGGGATCGGAGGGACTCCGGAGGGCGTACTGGCTGCCTGTGCTCTGAAGTGCATGGACGGCGAGATCCAGGGGAAGCTGTACACTCGGAACGAAGAGGAGAGAGAAGCTGCCCTGGATCTCGGTATCGATCTGGACGCCATCCTGACCATCGACGATCTGGTCTCGAACAGCGATGTCTTCTTCGCCGTGACCGGTATTACGGATGGTGAGTTGGTGGATGGGGTCAAGTATTACGGCACCGGCGCCAGCACGCACAGCCTTGTGATGCGGGCAAAAACCGGGACGATTAGAGAGATTCGTTCACATCATCGCTGGGAGAAGCTCATGGAGCTCAGCGCGATCGAATACGATCGTGGAGACAGATCGTCGGGAGAATAACATGCCATCGTCCAATAAACCTAAAGATGAAAACATAAGCTCGGAAAAAAATACCAGCAATAATACCCATCTGTGGGTGGGAAGGGTGATGTACTCGGCGGGTATCATCGGCATCATCATGGTAATATTGGCGATGATCGTGGTTCCCTTCCTCGCCGCCCGGGTGGGCGCGACGTTGGAGACGAGTCTCATCACTCTTGCGGACGGTCTGGACGATCTTTCTGCCACTATCGTACTGGCGAACGATTCCATGGATAAAGCAACCAGGGTGCTTCTCAGCACGGCGATCACACTCGCTGACGTGAATATGAGCCTGGATGAGGTGGTGCCACTCCTGGATACGGTGGGGACGATTGCAGGGGAGACGGCTCCAGAAACGATTGAAGCCACATACGACGCACTCGTGTCGGCCGAGTCTGGTGCACGGGCGATTGACGGTGTGATGAGAGCGCTGAGCAAGGTCAGCTTTATCACTGGAATTAAATACAATCCGGCTACGCCTCTGAATGATGCCATGGTGCGATCTGCTGCTAGCCTCGAACCGCTGCCGGATGAGCTGCGTAAAATTCAGGATGAATTGAGTAGATTTACATCGACGGTTGAGGATATCCAGCCCAGCCTGGGACAGACCGCCTCTGCTTTAGAAGACCTTGGAAAAAGCATGGGAGCTGTCCAATCTACGCTCGAAGAGCAGGCTGATATTCTGGAATCCTCGGCCTCTGAACTTCGGGGCGCCGGGGAGGGCATCTCCTCATGGGTTTGGGTCCTGGCGGTTGTGATTGAAATCTTGCTGCTCTGGGCCATACTCGGACAGATCACCATCATGTATGTCGGGGGGGAGTTAAAGCGGGAGGGCTCATGATTGGGAAAGCGATATTCATCGTTTGAAGTAGATAGGAGGAGATTGGAGGCCTACTAGGATTGGGATACAATCATACGAGAACGGCTTGCACCGATAAAATCAGCGTGCTATAATGACACAGTTCAGAAAATTGGTTGTCCTAGGACACCCCCCCTTATACCCAACCCAGTTCTGTACGTACTGTATGAAACCTCAATAGGCGAACCACGCTTGAGTGACACATCATCAATTTGAATGCAAACCTTAAACATACATCATTGAATATTCCTCCGGGGAGCTCTTAATGAATATTGCACAACTTGAAGCCATGACCCTCGCAGATTTGCGCGCAAAGCTGAAGGAATATGATATCGCCGGCGGATCGCGTATGAAGAAAGAAGATCTCATCTTGCGCATCATGCAAGCCGATGCGGAGAAGCGTGGCTTAGAGCTGCGCGGCGGGATACTCGAAGTGATGAACGAAGGTATGGGATTCCTCCGGGCAGATCATTATTTGCCGGGTCGTAACGATATCTATGTCTCACAATCCCAAATCCGACGCTTCGGTTTGCGAACCGGGGACATGATCATCGGGCAGATCCGCCCGCCGAAAGACACCGAGAAGTACTACGGGCTGCTCCGGGTCGAATCGATCAACGGGATGGATCCGGAGGAAGCAAAGAATCGTCCCAAATTCGAAGCCCTCACGCCCATTTTCCCCGAAGAGCGCTTCGACCTGGAGACCGACCGATATACGCTCTCAACCCGCATGCTCAACCTGATCGCTCCCATCGGAAAAGGTCAGCGCGGTCTTATCGTCTCTCCTCCCAAAGCTGGTAAGACTACGGTTCTGAAAGAGGTGGCGAACGCTATTTCACAAAATTATCATGAAGTCCATCTCATGGTTGCGTTGATCGGCGAACGTCCTGAAGAAGTCACCGATATGGATCGTTCTGTGGATGCTGAAGTGATCGCATCGACATTTGATGAGCCGGTCACATCCCATGTCCGCGCAGCAGAAATGGCACTCGAACGGGCCAAGCGCCTCGTGGAGTGTGGCAAGAACGTGGTCATCCTGCTCGACTCGATCACACGGCTATCACGGGCGTACAACCTGATGGTCACTCCATCAGGAAGGACGCTGTCCGGCGGCATCGACCCAGCTGCGCTGTATCCACCCAAACGATTCTTCGGAGCGGCCCGCAATATTGAAGAGGGAGGCTCGTTGACGATCATCGCAACATGCCTGGTGGATACCGGATCGAGAATGGATGATGTCGTGTACGAAGAATTTAAAGGCACCGGAAACATGGAGCTTCATCTCTCGCGCAGATTACAGGAACGACGTATTTTTCCCGCATTCGATATCGAACGTTCATCCACCCGCCGCGAAGAACTGCTCCTGGGGCCTGATATCACCCAAAAAGTATGGTTGATTCGTCGAATGTTTGGTCAGATGGTGACCAATTCGGACGGTTCGGGCAAAGATATCACGAGGGCGACCGAAGCGATTATTTCACGGATGGCTCAGACCGATACCAACCAGGAATTCCTCGAAACGCTTAGCGCAGATATATTCTAACGAGATGGGAAAACGAGTTTTCACAAGGACGGGAGCTCTGGCTCCGGTTCTGTTGGCAGCCCTTGGCATCTTCAGCGCCATTTGGGCCATTCGAATGAACGTTGGGGCCGTACAGGCTGCAGCGCCGTCTCCCTCGCCCTTCCCTCGGACGGATCCAGCCTCGTCCTCGCGGCCCTCCATCGATCTTCCTGATTATGCTCCGGCCCCGTTTGAGGGCATTTCTCGTCGGGTTAATGTGGACACCCAAATTGAGCATCGCTCACGAGTCGACATTCTTCGCTATACCGTTCAGTCCGGAGATTCGGTATTTGGAATCGCCGAGCGATTCGAGATTGCACCTGAAACTGTGTTGTGGGGAAACATTGATGTGCTCGATGATGACCCACATCTCTTGAAGCCTGGACAGGAACTGAATATTCTCCCTGTGGATGGGACCTATTACCAGTGGCAGTCTGATGATTCGATCGAACGAATGGCGGATTTTTTCGGGGTTGGACCAGAAGCCATCGTGGAGTGGCCTGGCAACGGAATCGATTTCACCAATCCCGAAGTTGAGCCGGGCGACTGGATTGTCGTTCCCGGGGGACGCAGGGCCTTCAAACAATGGTTCGTGCCGGCCATCGCACGCGGCCAGGCTGGTGTGGGTTCCGCTTATGGCCCGGGTGGATGTTCGGGAACTTACTCGGGAGCCGTAGGGACAGGTGGCTTTATCTGGCCTACTGCAAATCACTATGTTTCTGGCAACGATTACTGGTCTGGACACCTGGCCGCTGACATCGCCGCCGGCACGGGCGCGTCGATCTGGGCGGCAGACAGTGGGGTGGTTGTTTTCGCCGGTTGGTCCACGGTGGGTTATGGCAATATGGTCATGATCGATCATGGCAACGGGTGGCAGACGGTCTATGCTCACTTGAACAGCGTCGGGGTCGGCTGTGGTCAGAGTGTGTCTCAAGGCCAGAAGCTCGGCGCCTCAGGTTCGACCGGGAACTCGACTGGGCCCCATTTACACTTTGAGACCCGCTATGACGGTGGTTTTGTTAACCCCTGGTTTGTCCTTCCCTGATATCTCTTGACGTTGATGATCGCGCTTGATATCATCCTGCCGGCACACCATGACTGAACAGGATCCCACCACACCTAATGAGAACTCCCACCCTCCACCTCCGGCGAGAACTATTTGGCATCAACTGAATGTCTGGGTCAAAATTGCTCTGGTTACCTTGCGAGGGCCGATCACGCGTATTGCAGGACACATTTCCCTCCTCGTCGTCATCGCCATCGGGGTTTCAGCGATCCGGCTGGGCTGGGACACACTGCCCACGGATGCGGCCATCCAGGCGCCCGTCATTGAGAAGAGTGAGACCGTTGAGAAGACCACAATTGCTGCACTGAGCGTCTCCGATCTACCCGCCTACACAAACGGCCAGGATGCGGATGTAAGCGTTTTCAGAATCAATGAACTGCATACGGTGTTCCCGGATCGACCACGACTCGATGTGCTCAAGTACGACGTGCAGCAAGGTGATACGCTGTTTGGGATTGCCGAGAACTTCAATTTAAAACCTGAGACGATCTTGTGGGGTAATTTTGAGGTCCTCAAAGATGATGCGCACAACCTCAGCCCGGGACAGGAGCTCAATATCCCCCCAATCGATGGGACTTTGTATACGTGGCATGAGGGGGATGGGCTCAGCGGCGTGGCCGCATTCTTTGGTGTTGAGGCGGATGAAATTCTCGATTGGCCAGGTAATGAGCTTGATCCAAGCATGGATCCCGAGAATCCCTCCATTGTGGCCGGAACAACCCTCATCGTCCCTGGCGGAACGAGAGCGCTGGTGTCCTGGAGTGCGCCTCGAATCAGCCGAGCTAATCCGGCGGTGGCGAAAATTCTGGGTCCCGGCGCTTGTGGATCGCTATA
>CAZMZL010000141.1:0-8382 GCA_964570595.1 uncultured Anaerolineaceae bacterium
CCATATCCCCGCCCCCGATCGTACCTTCGATACTCCCATCGAAGTGCACGATCATCTTCGTCCCCTCCCGCCGGGGGACAGATCCTTCAGTGTGGATCACGGTGGCGAGAGCCGCGGATGCACCCGCCCGTTCGAGGTCAGCGAGACGTTCGTAGATCGACATCTAGCCTTCCAAAAGAGCCAGGACGACGGGTAAGAGCTGCTTTTTGCGGGATACAACCCCGCGCGCATCCATCGTCCCATCAGGGAGCCGTTTGTAAGGCAGCTCACTGAGAACCGATGGTTCGGACTGCATCAACAGCCGGCTGGAGCCATCCACGATATCCGTCACCATGAGCATGGCGAAATTGAGTTTCCTCCCCTCGATCAAATCCTGAAGCGCTCCGCGCAATTCGTCGAGATAGTCGCCCACGGCGATGAGATCGGTCACTTCAACCTGCGCAATCCCGAAATGCAAACCAACGGAGTCGTACACCTTCAGGTCGCTCGTCACGATTTCTTTCGGATCGCGGGTTGAGAGGCCGGAGCTTGACTGGAGTAATTCCAACCCAAACGAGTCGATTCCCTCGCCCTCAAGGGGTGATCCTCCTACAAATGCCCATCTCGCGAGCCGCTCGGCAGCTTCATGATCGCGCTCCGTCGTTGTGGGAGAGCTGAAGCGCAGTGTATCGGACAGCACACCCCCGAGAAGCAATCCCGCTAAATCGGGTGGCGCGCTCAAACCGCAGGCTTCGATACGTTCCGAGACGAGCGTACTTGTGCTCCCCACGGGATCCACCCGAAAACTGATGGGAAGCCGGGTAGGCGGGTTGTTTACACGATGATGATCGAGCACCTCTATCAAATCGGCTTCATCAAGCGATCCGATGGACTGCCCGACTTCATTATGATCCACCAGGATCAACTGCAGTCTGGGAGGATTGAGAAGATCCCGTTGTCGACATACACCCACATAACGATCCTCGCTATCGATAACCCAGAAATCGTTTCTCTCGCCACGCAGCACGCGCGGGAGCCCATCTCTGATCCTTGAACTCGCCCTGAATTTCGGCACATCGACGTCTGCGGCTTCACGACTGGGCACTTCGAACAATTCGTTCAAGCTCATCTCCTGGGTTTCAGGACGGGCGCCGATAAACTGGCTCATCGATCGAAAGAGGCTCAATCCTGTCACAAGACCAAATGGTGTTCCATCGGTCTCGACCAGTGGCGCCACCGTACCCGTCCGATTTACAATCGTCCACGCCTCTCGCAGCGGGCGATCGGGGGTGACGGTGTCGAACCGACGGGCCACGGTTTCAAACCGCGGAGATGCATCCGCAAGCAGGATGGGCGGCTTCAAGTCCAACCGTTCGAGCGCCCAGGCGGTCTGAGCGTTGATCGGACCCGCTCGTGCGGCGATGTAATCATCCCCGTTTTGAGAGGCGTGAAGCCATGCATAGGCCATCGCTGATGCGATTGCATCGATGTCCGGGTTGACATGTCCAATGACGTAAATCGTAGTCATGATTCTTTTTCACTCATTTCAAATTGTACTGGGTTGTCAAACTTTCCACATAATGCCCGCCACACCCGTTCCGGCGTCACAGGCAATGTTCGCACATCCGCGCCGCAAGCATCCAAGACAGCATTCCCCACAGCCGGTGCAACCCCATCCATCGGAATTTCGGCGACTGCTTTCACGCCAAAGGGATGAGAGGGTTCGATCGTCTCGACAAAGATGACCTCCAGCTCCGGCATCTCGTGCGCGGCAAAGATATGGTAATCCGTGAAATCAACTTCACGCGGTCGTCCTGCGGCGTCATAGATCATCTCCTCGCTAACCGCATAGCCCAGCGCCTGGGTCATGCCCCCTTCAATTTGCCCCGAAGCCGTGAGCGGGTTGACGATCACACCGGAATCCACGGCCATGACCAATTTTTCTACTTTCACAGCACCCGTTTCGATATCGACGAGCACCTCCGCAAACTGCGCCCCGAAGGGAGGGGGGGCTACGGTGGACACAAAAGACCCCAACCCCATAATTTGCTCCTGATCCTCATGATGCAGTGCATTCAAGGCGATCTCCCCCAGAGAAATCGAGCGTCCATCCGGCGCCCACGCGGCGCGGTCATGAAGACGAATATCGGCGGGCAATACTTCATCCCCTTCTTCGCCCAGCAATCTTGCGGCACGGTCGCTGATGCGATCTGCAACAGCTTCGGCCGCGCGAATAACTGCGGCGCCGGAGATATAGGTCGTGCTGGAAGCGTATGCGCCTTTGTCGAAAGGCGTGAAGTCGGTATCCGATGAATATACGATGATGTCATCCACCGTGGTTCCCAGAACCTCGGCCGCCTGCTGGGCGAGCACGGTATCGGATCCTGTCCCAAGATCGGTGGCACCGACGAGAAGATTGAAGGAGCCATCATCGTTCATCTTAATGCTTGCACCGCCCATATCAAGATATGGAATCGCTGTCCCCTGCATGACGAGCGCAACACCGATCCCGCGTCTGAGATGGGGCTTGCCGGACACTTCATGCCAGGCATCATCCGAGCACTTCACATACCAGCCAATCGCGGCGGCGCCCAATGCGACACAATCTTCAAGCCCGCAGGTGTTGATGATCTCCGGGCGGGGCTCGCGACCCTCCGACCAGGCTGTGCTGAATGGATGCAATTCACCGGCCCGTAACGCGTTCTTCAGGCGAAATGCAATCGGATCATGACCCAGCTCGCGCGCAATCCTCTCCATATGTCTCTCAACCGGCCAGAAGCCTTGAGGGACGCCGTATCCACGATAGGCTCCTGAAGGCGGCGTGTTGGAATACACGACGTCAGCATAGAAGCGAATGTTCGGCGATTCCCTATAGGTCCCATCCCCGACATACAGCGCCATCGCCTTGTGACCGGTATTACCCGTGACCGTGAGCGCGTGACAACCGTACGCGCCCGTGTCGCTGACCACACGCATTTCGTTTGCGGTGATCGTACCGTCGAGCTTCACACCGGTTTTTATGCGAATTCGCATGGGATGACGTGAGCGGGCGGCGATAAATTCCTCCGCTCGTGTGTACTCGAATCGCACCGGTCGACCTGTCGCAATGGTCAGGTGAGCAGCGACGTCTTCAATTAATACTTCCTGTTTCCCACCAAAGCCGCCGCCGATGCGGGGTTTGATCACGCGTATGCGTTTCGGCGGCAAATCGAGGACGGGTGAAAGCATACGCCGCACGTGGAAGGGGACTTGTGTGCTCGTTCGAATGACCAGACGATCATCTTCGTCCCAGTAGGTCACGACCACATGCGGTTCGATATGTGCTGGGGTTACTTTTGGGACCTCATACGTCTCTTCAAAGACATGATCAGCTTCCGAAAACCCCACCTCCACATCACCGATATCAATCTTGATCTGGGCGGCCAGATTTCGGCTTGGATCGGAGTCTGCAAAGTTTACATATTCGGGTTCATCATGGATCTGCGGTGCACCTTCATCGAGCGCACGGGCGTAGTCGATGATCGCGGGAAGGGCCTCGTACTCCACCTCGATGAGCGATAATGCCTCTGCCGCGATTGCCTCGGTCTCGGCTGCGACAAATGCGACGCGATCACCCACGAAACGTACCTTATGATCCAGTGAGAAAGTATCCAGCGGGCCCGGAATTGGATCGGATTGCCCAGCCGTGGAGTAGACCACCCTGGGGATATCCTCCCAGGTGAGCACGGCAGCAACACCTGGAAGTGCACGCGCCTCCTCCGCATCGATGCGCATGATCATGGCATGCGGGACCGGGCTGTGCAGGACTTTTGCTACCAGCATGCCGCGCATTTCGATATCCGCCGTGAATGCTGGTTTACCTTGCACGAGCTTCATTGCATCGACCTTCGGTTCGGGTTTTCCCACCGTCTGGAGCGGGTGCGGGCGCGATGCCACCTGGATCCTAGGCATGACCTCCGTGCGAGTGACCACATTCGGTCCCCTCTGTTCCCATCCCTCACGGCTCGGCAGCTCTTTCTGGGGGAAAATATCCAGGACTTGGGGTTCACCCCCCTCGATCGGGTCCACAATCTCGCCGCGAAGAACAGCAGCGGCGCGCAGGATGGCCTGCACTGGTTTGAGATAGCCTGTGCAGCGGCAGAGGATCCCCGAGAGACTCTCCCGGACCTCGGCTTCAGTCGGATTCGGATTCCTCTCTAAAAGCATCCGGGCAGAGAGCACCATGGCAGGGGTGCAATAACCGCACTGGATGGCGCCGGTCTCCACAAATGCCGCCTGGATGACGTCCAGTCCTTCGGTCTTATACCAACCTTGATCTGGATGCTCTCCCACGGATTCGATCGTGGTGATGGCATGACCATCGACCTGAACGGCGAGCATGACGCACGCGTTCACGGGTACGCCATCGAGAAGCACTGTACATGCGCCGCACTCCCCAGTTTCACAACCATGTTTCACGCCGAATAAACCGAGATCCTCACGCAACAAGGATAGGAGTGTCCAATCAGGACTTACCTCGATTTCGATGGCATCTCCATTGAGAAGAAAGTTAATTCGCATCAGTCATAGACCCCTTTGAGTACTCGTTGGACGAGAACCCCTGCAACGTGAGCGCGATATTCAGCACTCGCAAACGCATCCTCAGCCTGAGCGTAAGCCCGGATGGCTGCATCCGAGACACACTCGAGGCTGGCCTTGTTAAGCACAGCTCCCTCGGCCTCGTGCACACGTATCGGCCTGGTGCCGTAACCTCCCAGGGCGATCCAAATCTCGACACGCTCTCCCTTACCATAGAGGGCAGCAGCCGCACAAACGATGGGCCGATCTGCGGGAGTACGCGCCACATAATCGAAGGCCATCCTTTCAGGTATGCGCAGGACGATTTCCGTGATCAGGCGATCAGAAATACGTTTCTTCCGATTTTTCAGAATTTTCTCCAAAGGCAGGTTCTTGTTCCCAGGTTCGAGAATCACCGTCGTATCCATTGCAAGCATTGCCGTCAGCAATGGCGAACGTCCGCCGGCTTCGACAATCGTACCGCCGAGAGATGACATCTGACGCATATTCAAACCTGCTTCTAACCGGCAGGCCTTTGCAAGCGCTGCAGAATGATCCTCGATCTCAATAAGAAATCTTTGCAGCTTAACCCCAGCGCCCATCTTGATCATTTCATCGATAACTTCAATTGAATCCAAACCCAGGTCCTGGATATCCACCAGTCTGGAATGACTTTCCCGGCGGGGTGTAATGGATGTGCCACCAGCGAGGGGGTCGCCAGTTTCGATGAGTTTGAGTGCTTTCTTCATCTTAGAGGGTCGTGAGTATTTCAAGTCTGACATGGTGACCTCATGATTGATGCTCTACATCATCCGGATAAACCTTCCAGCCGAGCTCCTCAAGATTTGCACCCTCACCGAGTACATCATCGACATCGATCATCATTCCATTCGCTTCGGCCGCCAACGTCCCGTCGGCGAGCCTCAACTCGGCTTTCGTGAAGCTTATGCGTTCCCTCCGCTTCTCGATAACGGCATGGAGCTTAAGCGGCTGACCCGTGGGCACAGGCGCACGGTAACGGATCTCTAGCTTTGCGGTCATCCGAAATCGATCGGTCTCACCGATCATCGCTGCCCGTGACAACATCTCGTCGAGCATGGAAGCGATGATGCCTCCATGGACGATCCCGGGGAATCCTTCAAAATGTTCGGGAACGATATACTCGGCAACGAGCTCTTTTCCGTTGAGTTCGTAAAACTGCAGCTTTAAACCGTGTTCGTTCCCCAGGCCGCAAGCGAAACAGTTTCTTGAATTGGGCTGCTTGATGTGAGAACTTTGCATAGACTTTGTTTGTGCCTCGTCCAGGGTTCACTTCCCTTGTCTGCAGTGAGGATGAAGGACAGGTCCGACGTTAATCCGGGCTGAATGTATCCACCAGGAGCTTAACATCGCCTGCCACAGGGTAAAGAATCGGACACGTCGCCCCGTTATCAATATATTCCTGAACCTTCGCCCTGGCTTGCTCTGGGGTTCCAGAGGCCGTAATCCGTGTGACGAGCTCATCCGATACTAAGTGTTTCGCTTGCTGAATTTGCTCATGGGTCGCCGGCCAGCCGAGAATGGATTGAATCTCATCCACAATGTCCTGGGAGACACCGCTGGCCTTGGCGATATGCGGCTGCTGTGCCAGGTATTGCGTGAGAAGCTCCCTGCTGGTATCAAGCGCCGTATCCTCGTTCATATCCACGGAGCAGACAACAAGCTGGGGGCGATCAAGATCATCCAAGGAACGACCGGCTCGCTTTGCGCCCACCTCGAGACGCTCCATCGCTTGATTGTTATATTCTGGTGGAACGCAGTAATTCAACACGACCCCATCTGCGATCTCTCCGGTCAGTTCCATCATCTTCGGTCCCGTTGCACCGATATAGACAGGGACATCCCTTGGTTCACGTCGACCGTGGACCACATCGAGTTCGATCCCTTCAACCTGATGAAACTCCCCATGAAATGTCACCTGCTCCATATTAAGCAGTCGTCGGAAGATTTCGATCGTCTCCTTCATGGCGAGCAGCGGTTTTCGCCGTTCGATACCCACATTTTTAGCAAGAGGATCCCACCATGCGCCAATGCCGCAAATGATGCGGTTGGGAGCGAGATCGTCCAAAGTGAGATACGTCGACGCAAGCAGTCCAATGTTCCTCGTCCAGTTGTTGATCACCCCGGAACCAATGACGATCTTCTCGGTGACGGCAGCGTAGGCGGACATGGGCACGATTGCATCGCGCACGAGTCGTGATTCTGCCTGCCAGACGGCTTCAAACCCCATGTCTTCAGCATAACGTACGTAATCTAATCCTTCTCGTAAATCATGTGCATCTTGAAGATAGAGTGCCACTCGATCAAAGCTCATTCTTGTTCCTCCTTAATTGCACCTATGGAGATGGGGGGCTTTTCCTGTCGCAGGATTTCAAGGTCTTCAGGGATGTCCACATCCAGGCCCAGCGAGGGCAGCTCACAAACCTCCACGCGTACACCTGCCTGGTGTGCTCTATCGAGATGATGTTGGAAGCTATCCGGTCCAAAATCATATTCTATCAAACCGGGTGGAATCGCCAGCAAAGCATTCGTCCCACTGCGGTGCCGGTCTGGGGCGATCACAACAACCGGGGGTTGATCCGCTTTAGAGATTAAAGTCTCCACATCCTGAGAAGAGATGAGGGGCAGATCCGCAGGTAAAACAAGTACACCTGACACCCCATATTGCTGAGCCACGATGGTGGCGCGTACGAGAGCCGGGTTGAGATCCGGCGTTCCCCATTCGGCAACCGTCCTGGCGCCATGCTCTCGAGCCAGAGCCAGGGCCTGAGTGTCTCGACTGACCACGAGCGTGCGCTCGATCCCGGGAACTTCCCCGAGCACATCGAGCAAGTGCACCATCATATCCCGGCTCAGAGAGGTCCTCTCCTCCCGCGACAGCACACTCGAGAGCCTCGATTTTGCTCGCCCCAAAGGCTTGATCGGTACAATCGCCCATAATGTCACTGTGTGTCCTCCGTCATCGTTCGTGAAAGAAAGTGATCCAAGATTTCCTCCGCAAGTACAAGGCGTTTTTTATCGGACGTCATGACTGTATCGGCGATCTTCACGTCGATTCCCAACGCGCTGATCTCACCCGCCAGGTCTGCATCCGTACGATCGAGCACAAAGCCGCCGAGCAGTTCCCCGTAATGCTCTGCGACCGCGGTTGCGGATGGTTCAATTCCAAGTTCCTGGTACATTTTTCCGGCCGGCCCTTTCAAGGCGCGGCCCTGGATGATCGGGCTTACGCCAATCACAGTTTTAGACATCAATGCATCCCGAATGCCGGGAACCGCCAGGATGGGATCCAGGCTTACCCAGGGATTGGAGGGGCACAGGATCACGGCATCGGCGTCGTGCAGGGATTCTAATACGCCCGGTGCGGGTTGCGCGGTTTCAACCCCTTCAAAATAAAAGCCCTGCACGACGGGTTGACACGCTCTGGCCACGAAATACTCCTGAAAGGGAAGATCGCCGTCCGCAGTCCGCACGATGGTATGAACCGCATCGTCCGTCATGGGAAGCAATCGTGACTGAATACCATAGCTCTCGCAGATCTCTTCTGTGAGGGCGCTCAGCATGTGTCCCTCCATGAGCCGATGAGTTCGGAACACGTGCAGCGCGAGATCACGATCCCCCAGACGGAACCAGGTGGGGCCATTCAATTCTTGCAGCGCAGCGAGGAAATTCCAGGTTTCATCCACGCGTCCCCAACCCGTCTCTGGATTCGCAAGCCCGGCAAGTGTGTACGTCACGGTATCCAGATCAGGACATATTTTTAAACCGAGGTGGACAAAATCATCCCCGGTATTGACGACGACGGTC
>CAZMZL010000142.1:0-8348 GCA_964570595.1 uncultured Anaerolineaceae bacterium
ACCGATCATTCGCATCCGTGACGTAATTACCAATCGCGGCCCGGAGCCGGTACCAGAGCGCACCCAATCCCGTGCTGAGCACATTGCGTTTCTTCCGAGACGAATATATAGACCTGGTGCCCACAGAGGTCGTTTCTGAAATATCCCCGATAGCGGGATGACATGGAGGTCGGTATGACAACAATCACCATCGATGGGAAAACGGTTCAGGTCCCCGCCGGCACATCGCTGCTTGAAGCTGCGCTCTCCCACGGGATCGATATCCCCCACCTCTGCTACCACGCCGATCTGAGCGTCTCCGGAGGGTGTCGTATGTGCGTGGTTGAAATCGAAGGCAGAGAGCATCCTGCCGTGAGCTGCGGACAAGAATGCCAGGAAGGCATGGTCGTGAAAACCAGGAGCGAGCGGCTCACATCGATGCGCAGGGACGTGATCGATCTGTTTGTCTCGGATCACCCGCTCGACTGTGTGACATGCGACAAAGCGGGGGCGTGCCTGCTCCAGAAGTATGCTTACGAATTTGGGGTTCGGGAGACCAGCTTCAGTGAGATCATCTCGCGTTCTCTCTTTCAAGACGACAATCCATTCTTCCTTCGTGACCACAAGTACTGCATCCTCTGCGGACGATGTGTCCGGGTGTGTGATGAGATCGTTGGCGCTCATGCGATCGATTTCGCCAAACGAGGTTTTGAAACAAACATTGCCACACCATTCGATGGTCCCATGATCGATTCATCATGTGTGTTTTGTGGAAATTGTGTCCAGGTCTGTCCAACCGCAGCTTTGATGCCGGTGTCACGGACGAATCGCGGTCGGGAATGGGAACTGGAACGAATCAGGACCGTATGCGGCTATTGCGGTGTGGGCTGCCAGATCGAATATGCCGTAAAGGATGGCGAGATCCTCTATGCCCAGTCAGCCGGCGCCCCCTCTGTGAATAGCGATTTCCTTTGTACAAAAGGCAGGTATGGATGGGATTTCGTCCGTAACGAGGATCGACTCACCCAGCCCTTAGTCAGACGCGATCTTGCCTATGAACTTGGTCTTAGCGATGAACCCTGGGAAGTCCCCACAACATCTCCTCTCGCCATCCGACGCCCCAAAGCTGAGGATTACTTTGTGCCTGTTCCTTGGGAAACCGCCCTCGACATCGTATGTACTCGTTTCGCTGAGGTCGTAGAGAAGCATGGACCCGATGCGATGATGGGGTTAGCCTCCGCTCGGTGTACGAATGAGGAAAACTACCTCTTCCAGAAATTCTTCAGAGCCGGGATCGGAACAAACAACGTCGACCATTGCGCCAGGCTTTGACACAGCAGCACAGTAGCAGGCCTCGTGCAGGCCTTCGGCAGCGGAGCAATGACAAATTCAATCCATGAGATCCGCGACGCAGATTGTATCTTCATCACCGGATCGAATACGGCAGAAGCTCATCCCGTCATCAGCTACGAAGTGATCAGGGCAGCCAAAAAAGGTGCGCAGGTGATCATTATCGATCCTCGCCGCGTGCCACTCGTCGAGCACGCGACCCTTTTCTTGCAGCCTCAACCTGGCACGGATATCCATATCTACCTCGCCATGATGCATACGATCATACAAGAGGATTGGCTCGATGTATCGTTCATCGAGGAACACACAGAAGGGTATCGCGAATTGGTCGACTCACTCACCAATTACACACCTGAACGAGCGGCGCTCGCCACCGGTGTTCCTGCCGAGAAGATTATCGAGGCGGCCCGTATGTACGCGCTCGGCGAAAGACAACACGGGGACTCCGGCTATGCAGACCAAAGGGGACACAGCACAATCCTCTATGCGATGGGGATCACTCAACACAGCCATGGAACCGACAACGTGCTTTCCCTTGCGAACCTAAGCTTGCTCAGCGGACAGATCGGAAAACCTTCCACCGGCGTTAACCCTCTCCGCGGGCAAGCCAACGTCCAGGGCGCCTGCGATGTGGGATGCCTGGTAAACGTCCTCCCGGGATACCAACGCGTGACCGACGATGCTGCCCGCCAAAAGGTCTGTGAAATCTGGGAAGTAGACCACCTTCCCGCCTAGGTGGGGCTCACCATTGTTGAGGCGACCCATGCAGCAATCGAGGGGGATGTACGCGCCATGTACGTCATGGGTGAAAACCCGATGATGTCCGACCCCAACACGAAACAGGTTGAAAAGGCGTTCCGTAATTTAGACTTCATGGTTGTCCAGGATATCTTCCCGAGCGAGACGGCATTTCTCGCCCATGTTGTTCTCCCGGCCGCGTCATCCCTGGAGAAAGAGGGAAGCTTTACCAATAGCGAGCGCCGAGTTCAGTTGCTCCACCCCGTGCTGCCCCCGCCCGGGGAAGCCCTCCCCGACTGGCGCATCATCAGCGAAATCGGACGGAGATTTGATGAAAAAATGGGGGTAGATCGAAGAGACGATTACTGGGATTTTGAATCCGTAGAAACACTTTTTGACGAATTGGCTTCGGCGACCCCGATTTACGCCGGCATGAGTCATGCGCGTCTTGTCGGCGAAGGTCTACAGTGGCCTTGTTCTGATGAGGACCACACGGGAACCCCGATCCTTCATGTGGGAGGATTCGCACGGGGTAAAGGAAAATTAACGCCTCTCGAAGCGCGCGATCCCGCAGAAAAAATTGACGAGGAATACCCTCTCATACTCACAACAGGCCGGGTTCTCTACCATTATCACTCCGGCACCATGACCCGCCGCAGTGAAGCACTACACTGGCGAGAACCTCGAGGATACGCCGAGATCAACGCGGAAGACGCCGCCCGCATCGGATTGCAGGACGGGTATGCTGTGGTGATCGAAAGCCGGCGGGGTCAGGTTCGCACGAAGGCAAGAATCTCGGATCGGGTGCCGGCAGGGACAGTGTTCCTCGCCTTCCATTGGCGAGAATCTCCTGCCAACATGCTCACCCAGGATCACACCCTCGATCCAATCGCGAAGATCCCCGAGTACAAGGTCTGTGCGGTAAAGCTGTCAAACCCGCGCGCAAAATAACAGGCGGTTTCCCAAAGAGAGTCCGTGCGGTCGAGCGCGATCGTTCCGGGATTTCTTGCTGCCAGGTCAAGCATATGAGAGCAAGGGATGATCCGCTCCCACCTCCATTGGATGGGTCCCGATGCAGCCGCCACGCCATTTCATCCTCTATTATGAAGACCGCGCTCGGTGAGGTTGACCCCTATTGTTAGGGAAAAGCGAGGAGCCATCAACTGGCTGCGTCGTACCCCAATCGATGCGGGTGTGTATACACACGCATGGAACC
This sequence comes from uncultured Anaerolineaceae bacterium, assembly GCA_964570595.1. Lineage (GTDB taxonomy): Bacteria > Chloroflexota > Anaerolineae > Anaerolineales > E44-bin32 > E44-bin32. The sequence continues at coordinate 3,284 of CAZMZL010000142.1, forward strand.
ATGTCGAACATAGCCCACGAGCGTTACATTGAATGTCTCGGCCATTGCAATGGACATCGAGGTGGGCGAATTCCTCGAGGCGACAATTGGACAGCCCATCCTCGCCCCTTTGCGCAGCATCTCCGAGGATATTCTACCGGTCGCGAGCAGGGCGTATCCCTGTGGATCGATTCCCCGCTTCAAACATGCACCACGCACCTTATCAACGGTATTGTGGCGACCTACGTCCTCGGCAAAAGCAATGATGTCTTCCCCATCCGTGAGACCCGAGGTGTGGACTCCCCGAGCAGAGGCATGCAGGCTTCCAGGAACATGAAGTTTTTGGAACACACTCGATAATTGTTCGGGATTTAATTGCATATCATGGCGGATGGAAGGAAGCGCACCAGAGGGATCATTGAAAGTCACCCCACCCCCACATCCAGAGGTGATAATCCGGCGGGGCGGCATCTTGAATTCGTGCGTCAGCCAAACATCGATGCAGCAACCATCGTCGCTGGTATGCAAATGATCGATCTGATCCATCCCCTGGATCAGTCCTTCATTCCATAAGAATCCCAGAGCGAGCCAATCTTGTCTGTTCGGCGTACACATGATCGTGACAAGTTCTTCGCCGTTCACGTTAATGGTGACCAACCCCTCATCGATGACGTTTCCATGGATGGGTGCCCATTCGTCTTTGTATTCGACCCATTCCGCCGGTACTGCACCGATTGTCATCTCTTCCTCCCGAGAGCTCCCCTGAACCCGATCAGCACGAACTGGGATTATTCAAGTATCGTACGCTGCCACTGCTGACTTGCATTATATCCTTTGCGTGATCGGTAGTTTGACCACGATACCGCCCTGTCATACAATCTACGCTATGTCGCTAGAGCCTGGCTCAATTCTCTACGATCGATATCGGATTGACGGGCGCCTCGGGAAAGGCGGGATGGGTGCTGTCTTCCTCGCCTATGACCAAACGCTTGACATCAAGGTCGCGTTAAAGGAGAACCTCAACCAAGGCCCTGAATCCGAACGTCAGTTCCGGCGCGAGGCCAAGCTCCTGGCAAGTTTACGCCACCCCAACTTACCGCGGGTCACGGACCACTTCATCCTTGAAGATCGTCAATACCTCGTCATGGATTTCATCGAGGGGGAGGACCTGCATCTGCGTGCGCATCACAACCCGCCGACCGTGGACGAGGTGATCGCCTGGGGGAATTCTGCCTGCAACGCGCTGACATACTTGCACACCCGTGAACCGCCGATCATTCATCGCGACATCAAACCAGCCAACTTAAAACTTCAACCTGACGGCAACGTCATGCTCGTTGATTTTGGAATCGCAAAAGTGTTCGACCAATCCGCCACAACGACCGGCGCACGCGGGTTGACCCCGGGATTCTCTCCTCCCGAACAATATGGCGGACAACGAACGGACGCACGCAGTGACCAATACGCACTGGCTGCGACGCTGTACTCCCTTCTCGGCGGGAAGCAACCAGCCGATAGCGTCCAGAGAATGTTGAAGAAGGAACGGCTCGCACCCATCCGTGAGTTGAAGCCCGATGTTCCCGAATATGTGGAAGCCGCCTTTGAACGCGGGATGGCGCTGGACCAAGAGCACCGCTTCCCCGACATTGAAAGTTTCAGATCGGCCATAAACGGATTGCTCCAGCTTGAAACAATCCGGGCGCCTTTGCAGCCCGATGTGCCGGTCAAGAAGAGGAATGCGGGGATTGGGGCCGGGATTGCGATTTTAGCCGGCATCCTCCTCATCGTTGGCGTGATCGCGGGATTGGGAATTCTGCTTCCCGGTTTGATCTCAAATCCCGAATCTTCCCCCACCAGCGATATCGCACTCGTCGTTCCTCTTGAAGAGACGGATACACCTGCCCCCGACCCGGAATCCGTCGATCCAACCGCCACCCTGCTTCCTCCTGTTGCAGCAACGCTGGAATCCACGGCGACACAAACACCGGTGGTGGTCGGTGGAGGCGATCGAATTGCATTCGTCAGCGACCGGGAGGATGGCCGCACGTTGCAAATCTGGACCATGAACGGTGATGGAAGCGATGCAGCTCAACTGACCTTTGGCCCCAAAGATAAATTTCAGCCCAAATGGTCGCCTGATGGCCAGAGGCTGCTCTATGTCTCGACAGGCGGGAAGGACGATTTCGGGAACGATCTTGGGCTCGACATCTTCATCTACAATGCCGACAGGAGTGCAGATCCGATTAATATCACCAAAAGCATCGGGGATGACACCCATCCTGCCTGGTCACCCCAGGGCAATCGGGTGGCATTCACGAGCACCCGCGTGAACGACCTTGAACAAGTGTTTCTCATCGATATTGAGTGCTCCGAGCCTCCTGAAGGATGCAGCGTCATCGGTGAGCCCTGGAACATCACCGCCGGCTACGCCGTCGAGTATTCCCCCGCCTGGTACCCAAACGGCGACGCACTCGTGGTGGTTGGCTCGATACGCGGTGCAGGCGGCAGGCTCTTTATCCGCTCGCTCATGGGAGGCGATCCGACCTGGTACGACAAGCAAGACCGCATCATCGGCGCCGATTACCCCACGTTGTCATCCGATAATCAGCTGCTTGCCTTCGACTGGACCGTTCAGAGAGGTAAACAGGAAATCTATATCTCTCGCACTGAAAATCCCGCGCTTGACCCCACAGCGCTGACCAACAGCCTGGGGAATAAGGAGCCCGATTTTTCTCCGGACGGTCAGTTAATTGCATTCACATCCACGAGGGATCAAAACCCGGAAATCTACATCATGACCAACAACGGGTCGGGTCAACGCAATCTGACCAATAACCCGGGAAGAGATTTTCAACCCGATTGGCGACTCGCTGTCCAGCCATAAGCGCAATTTATCCGAAATCCTACCAACGTGCCATTCCTCTCCTTCGATTTCCTCGAGGTAACCGTTGTGCAAATTCTCACCGTTGATGTTGGCACAGGCACCCAGGACATCTATCTCTACCGATCCCATCTAAGCATCGAGAATGGGTTCAAACTTGTGATGCCTTCACCAACAATGATCGTGCAGCAAAACATCCAACAAGCGACGATGCGCGGCGAGACTATTCTTCTCACTGGATTCACGATGGGCGGAGGACCAAATCACTGGGCAGCCGAAAAACACATCCGTGCGGGTCATAAAATCTTTGCAACGCCCGAAGCTGCACGCACCTTCAATGACGATCTCGACTGGGTCGAGCGCGAGATGGGGATCTTCATCGTGAGCGAAGATGAGGCCGGCGCGCTCTCGGACGCAACCCGAATTATCATGCGTGATCTTGATTATCCATCGATCTCATCCGCATTCGACGCCTTTGGCGTCTCGCTTTCACCGGCGGCACTGGGCGTGGCGGTTTTCGATCACGGAGAGGCGCCTCCGAAAGTTTCCGATCGACGATTTCGCTTTGACTACCTCGAAGAGCGGATACGCGGGGACAAACAACTCTTGTCCCTCGCCTACCCGGCTGAGGATGTCCCCCCGATCATGTCCCGTATGCGCGCGGTCGTGCAAAGCGCTGGATCCCTTCCCTGCCCGCTGATCCTCATGGATACGGCACCGGCGGCTGTGCTGGGAGCAACCATGGATGCGGTCATTCGCGAACGAGCACGTGTGATCATCGTGAATGTCGGCAATTTCCACACACTCGCCTTCCGACTCGGACCCTCAGGAATTGAAGGTTTATTCGAACACCACACAGGCTTGCTCGACGTCCCGCGGCTGGATAAGTATTTGTCCGCGCTTGCGGATGGTACACTTACGCGAGAAGAGATTTTCAACGACCAGGGTCATGGGGCCTTAATCTTGGACGCCGCACCCTTCCCCCTCGATGACAGAGATTGGAACGTGGCCGTCACCGGACCCCGGCGAGAGATGATGCACACCTCGACCCTGCCTAACTACTTCGCCGTCCCCTTCGGGGACATGATGCTCACCGGCTGTTTTGGGTTGCTGGCTGCCATCGCCGAGTATGTCCCCGAGCTAAAAGAAGATGTCATGAATACAATCAACAGCGATGAGGGTATCGCTCCCTGGGATCTGGCCTAGCGAACAAGGCGCTGGCCGCGCTTGCGCTGAAGGTCATGATTGTGTTTGAATTTGACGCAGCCATCGCTCGCTGCGGATAGGAACTGTCACAAACGATGAACGATATGCGTTATCAAATGTGAACTGAGGAATTGCCAATACCATTCAGCATATCTTAAGGAGAGCTATCATGAAGAGAAGAAAACTGCAACGGATCGTCCTCCCAGTCATCTTCCTCGCGCTCGCCGGAATGGCGTGTGGATTGCCCAAACTCACCAGCCAGGCGGACTTTGACCTTGCCGTCCAGCAAACGCTGGAGGCCGGCGATCAGGCTGAAGGGGGGGATTCGGCTGTCGCCGAGGAGGGCGAGCAAGCTGTTGTGGAGGGTGGAGATGCGGATCAACCCTCGGCGACGGAGGCCCCGGTCGAGGAAACCCCTCCCACCCCCACAGTCGCCCATCAGGTTTACCCCTCGAACCCTGGAGGGGCATCCAGTTGGATGACCGATCGATCCTCAGCGGCTTTGGCATCGGAGCGACGCGCGATCGGGGATAATTTCGATCTCTACCTCCTCGAGCGGCCCTTCACCTCCCAGGTCATGGATTACCAGGATTACCTCGACATCACCCGGGGCGAGTTAGACGTGAGCATCCCCTGGGTCTACATCACCATTTTCCTCGAAGGTGCACCGCCTTCAGATTCCGAAGCGCGCTACGGCGTCGAAGTGGACCAGGATCTCGATGGGCGCGGCGACTGGTTCATCGTGGGACAGGTTCCCCCAGGCAGCGATTGGACGACGGATACTGTCCTCGCATGCCGAGATACCAACAACGATGTGGGTGGACCCAGGCCCATCCAATCGGATGCGCCCGATGCCAGCCGGGATGGCTATGACGACTGTGTCTTTGACAATGGATATGGCATCGGACCGGACGAGGCCTGGATCCGACGGGACCCCTCTCACGCGGATAGGGTTCAACTAGCCTTCAAACATTCGCTCATCGGTTCTGACAACGAATC
>CAZMZL010000143.1:0-8331 GCA_964570595.1 uncultured Anaerolineaceae bacterium
GACCGTGCCCTCTGGTTCATTTCCGTTGGAAGCGTATGACGGCTGGGACATCCTGGTGGTTTCGAAGGGGTTCCTATCCGATGAGCTTGAAAGATACGGCGAAGTCGTTCGATCTGAATTTGGGTCGATCTCGTATATCCTGGCAGGGCGTTGAACGGGCCTCCCGAACAAAGTTGTGGAAACGCCTGTGCTGGATTTTGCCAACGCATACGCTCCGCACCCACCAAGCGTGGGATGCAGGGCAGCGGGGTTGGTTCATCCGGGGAGCCCCTCGGAGCGTTGCTCCTGGAGGAGCCCGACGGTAGGATCGGGTGATGTTGAATTATCTTGATGTTTAGAGAGACTTCACGGTGTACAATAACTTGACCGCAGCTATTGAGGAAAATTGAAACTCATCATCCAGATCCCCTGCTATAACGAGGCCGAAACGCTGCCCGGGACGATCGCGGATCTTCCCCAACAGCTTGAGGGCATCGATGTGGTTGAAGTCCTCGTCATCGACGATGGAAGTGAGGATGGCACTGCACAGGCCGCCAGGGATTCCGGGGCAAACCATGTCGTGAGGCTTCCCAGAAACCGGGGATTGGCGATCGCATTCGCCACCGGGTTGGAAACTTCGCTCCAACTCGGCGCCGACATCATCGTGAATACGGATGGCGACAACCAATACCCCGGCAGGTATATTCATTCCCTGGTGGCGCCGATCCTCGCAAAAGAGGCCGAGATGGTTGTGGGTGACCGTCAAGTCGGGACGATCCCCCATTTTTCATGGATCAAGAAGCTCCTCCAACGAATGGGAAGCATGGTCGTTCGGTGGGCATCCGGAACAGGCATACCAGACGCAACCAGCGGTTTTCGGGCATTTTCAAAGGAAGCCGCCCTCAAGCTGGAAATCTATTCGGATTACACCTACACGCTCGAAACCATCATTCAAGCGGGGAAAAAAGGGCTCATGATCACTTCGGTCCCGGTTACAGTCAACCCCCAGACACGTGAATCCAGGTTGATCAGCAATATCCCTTCCTATGTCTTGAGATCGACCGTGACGATCTTGCGAATCTTCCTGATGTATGAGGCATTGAGAGCGTTCACGCTCATCAGCATTGTCCCATTTATGATCGGCACGGTACTCATTGGACGCTTTCTTTACTACACCTTGTTCGGTCCCCCCGGGGGTCATGTCCAGTCCCTGATCATCGCTGCGATCTTGCTCATCCTTTCCTTCCTGATCTTCCTCCTCGGATTGATCGCCGACCTGATCGCCCGAAATCGCAAACTCAGCGAAGAGATCAACTACCATGTCAGGAAAATGGGACATTGGAGAGAAGAGCGATCAGAAACAAAACAGATGTAAAGCGATGATCCGAATAATTTCGCGTGATCGGATCACCCTTTTTCTCCTCGCTATAGCGCTCATGGTTCAAATATGGATCCTCGCGAACAATTATGTTCGACCCTTAATGCTTGCGCTTTCCCATCTGTCATCCGAATCTGCCATCATGAGATCGGCGACGATTTTTCATGGTTCTGAGTTCGCTGAATATATCGAATTTGTGCGCGAAGTCGTTCCAGAAAATGCCCGTGTCCTTCTTCCGCCCAATAAACCGGTCCAACCCATGGCGAACGTCGGCTTGATGCAGTTCTACTTGTTCCCTAGGGAGCTGCATAATTGCGGCGTCGATGAGGTCGAGGCATGTCTCCAACGAAATGAAGATTCCGATTTGTTCATCCTGACGGCTTGGAAATTCCCACCGGACGGGTGGACCAGTCAGAACAGGCAATTTATCCAATTACAGGGAGAAAGCGGGATTTACGCGCCTCTTCCGTGATCGATCATCAGAAGCCCGGGTGAGCACTTTGTTAAGTATTCTTTCGCTGGATCTTGCCATTATCGTCCTCCTGTTCATCCTGGGCGCACAGGTTGTTCAGCTCCTGCGCGCGAGCTCAAGCAGGCTTGAGATCTTCTACCTCGCGTTTCCCATCGGGAGCGGAATTTTTTCCTGGCTGCTTTTCTTAACCTCCTGGGCGGGTGTTCCACTTCGTCTGGTCACCATCATCATCCTCTATCTTCTCATCATGGCCGCGATCCTCCTTCTGCGAGTGCGGCGGGAGGGGTCTCTCGGGCTTCCCCGTGCAGGTGGAATTCATGGGTTCATTGAACATGATGTCTGGAAGCGCCCCCTCCTCGTTTTTTCTGTCCTGGCTATGGGCATCGTCATGGCCTCCCTCGTCCTGCTCGCCGTTGGAAGGGCCTATTCATCATGGGACGCAGCCGGAATCTGGGGGGTCAAGGGGTATGCCATTGCACTGCAAGAATCCATCTCCGGTGGAAGCTGGGGGTCGCATGGTCTTAGTTATCCATTAAATATTCCTGTCACAATTTCACTCTTCAGGACGGTGGATCTGGATGTCCTTCCCGGGTCGAAGATCATCTTTCCCGTCTTTTACCTCTCGCTCATGCTGGGCTGTTACGAATTCCTGTCTCGTAACGGCGTCAGGCTTCTGGTTGCGTCTTTGGGAACGCTGGTTCTGGCCTCGGTCCCGATCATTTTTCAACATGCGACGATTGGCTATGTTAACCTCCCGCTGACGGGTTATCTTGTCCTGGGCAGCCTGATGGGCATCCAGGGAATTTTTGAGGATGACCCGGGGGCACAAACCATCAGCGGCGTGTTATTGGGTTTGGGCGCGTGGACGCGGCGGGAGGGCGTGCTGTACGCCCTCGCCATCATCCTTGCGCTATGCGCGGCTAAACTGGTCACCAGGCGCGGGAAAATATACCCTCTTCGCTGGCTGCCGCCGGTTGCGATCATCTCGGGCGCCTGGCTGGCCTTCTATATCTCGGCGACCGCGGGTCAGGATACTGCAGGGGCATCGCTGTCGGCGACAGCCGAGGACATCCTCCAGGGGGATATCAATGTACAAACGTTACGAACTATCTTCGGCTATTCACGTCGTAATATCATCAAGACGGATATTTGGGGCGTCATCTTTCCCCTGAGCTTCCTGGTGCTCATCCTCAACTGGCGTCAGGAGGTCTTCCAACAGTACCCCAAAACCCTCGCTGTTTTTTTTGGTTTGATCGGAATCACGTCGGTAACCGTGATCCTGTACTACGTGGGATCGAACGAAATCAGCAACCTCATCGCCTGGCTGCAGCAAAGTTTTGACAGGGAGTTTTTCCCAAGTGCGATGATGCTTGGGGTTCTTGCGCTTCTTTCGACGGTGAAAATTCAAAAAAGGACCCAGGTTGAAGAGGGCGTATGATCACTTTGGAAAATCACATCTTCGCTGATGTTGATCTCGCCGCTTTCGTTACCCTCAGCACAGTTATTGCAATCCTGACGATCGGTTTGATTTGGAAGCCTACCTGGAAGGCCATTATTCATGTGTTGAAGCGAGAGATGATCGTCCAGAAAAATGAAATGAGACCACCTCAATCGGATGAGGGAACACCGTAGCTCGGTGATGGTTTAAAAGGAGAGGATCGCCTCCAGATTGTTTTCGGTCATCATCCGGTTGGGGCATATCCTTTCTCCTCCGGATGCACTAGCATAGGTGCCCGGCCAATTGGGCCGCTTGTATGAAGTGAGGATTTGATACCATTCGTATGGACAGCGCGATGCGAGTCCTGGCCTGGGGAACGTACGACTTAGGAAAACCCAGGACCAGGATATTACTACGGGGAATGCGAGAGAATGACATCCAGCTCACCGAATGTCATGCGGATATTTGGCGTGGCGTGGAAGACAAGAGCCAGATCCAACCCGGTGTATCACGATGGAAGTTCTTATTCAACTGGCTTCTCAGTTATCCGGGCCTCATCCTGAGATTATTACGTTCGCGGCGCGTGGATGTCATCTTTATCGGTTATCTCGGACAGCTTGACGTTCTCATCATCTGGCTCTTTGCCAAATTACGGAGCATACCCGTGGCCTGGGATGCCCACCTCTCACTCTACAGCACGGTGGTTGAAGATCGCCAATTGATTGGTCAACGTCACATCCTTGCACGAATATTATTCGTGGGAGAATGGCTCGCATGCAGAGCGGCTGACATGATCGTTCTTGATACCGAGGCGCATGTCGAGTACTTTGTCCAAAAGTACCATGTTTCCCCGACCAAATTCGGAGCGGTGCTCGTTGGAGCGGAACCGGAAGTTTTCCCTCCAAGGGGGACGCCCGCTTCACCACCAGCGGAGGCGAAGCCCTTTCGAGTGCTCTTCTATGGTCAATTCATACCACTGCATGGGATCGAGACGATTATCCAGGCAGCTCAAAAAGTAAAGAATAATGAGTTTACCTGGACCATCATTGGCCGCGGCCAGGTCGAAGGGCAAATAAGGGCCATGCTGGAGGGCACACCCGTATCCGGGCTGGAGTGGATCCCATGGGTCTCATATGAGGCGTTGGCGAGCTGGATCCACCGCGCCGATGTATGCCTGGGGATATTCGGGAGCTCTGATAAAGCTGGCCGGGTGATCCCCAATAAAGTCTTCCAGATTCTATCCTGCGGTGTACCGTTGATCACGCGTGACTCAAAAGCCATCCGGGAACTCGTTCAACCACCGGACGAAGGCATCTATCTGGTCCCTCCGGCGGATCCAGAAGCGCTGGTTCATGCGCTGTATTCCGCCAGGGAGGAGCTCCGCCAGCAAGTCACCACCGGACCAAGATTCGACCAAATTCGGGTGCAGATCACCCCAATGGCGGTCGGCAAGGCTTTGAAGGATCTATTTCTGGAGCATGGCCCGCAGGTGGGGAGAAGAACTCCAATGTGAGGGTTCCGCATCATCATAGAACGAAGGATCGGGCTGGGCTTCAGATGAAACCTGGTTTTTGATGCCTGTCCCGCGTGATGATGTTCGCCGCTGAGAGAGCCTCAAACCGACATAAAAACTCATATACAAATCATCGAATTAGACAGGACGACGAGATGAATTCCACCCAGAGATCAAACACTCGAATGAGATGGATCGCACGAGCCATCGGCATCGTCCTGGTCATCCTGGCGAGCATCTACTTCATCGGCATCATTGTCCGATATGCAGAAAACTTCCCACCAATCACCTGGGACATCCATACGATCGCCCTCCTGGGAGGCGCTTCGCTTGCTTATCTGCTGGTCATCGCAATCGGTATCCTGGTCTGGTATCTTCTGCTCAAGGGCGTGGGGGAATCCCCGGGTCTGGCAGAGACGGGGGGGATATTTACTGTTTCCCAATTTTCAAAATACATCCCTGGAAATGTCGCTCAACATGTAAGCCGCCTTGCCATCTCGACCTCGCGAGGATGGGACGCTGCGCGCGTGCTGCTCACAATGGTCATCGAGGCCAGCTGGGGTGTCCTGGCCAGCAGTTTCCTGGCTATGATCGCTTTATTCACTTTTGAGGACTCGGCAGCCGTCCTGGGCATATCCCTGCCCACACCGATCCAGTTGATCGCTCTTGCGGGTTTCGTTATTCTCTTACCCATGGGGGCATTCGTTTTCTTGAGGAATGTCATCCCAAGGTTTTTTCCACGTCTATCCCATTTGAACCACATGCAGTTCCCTTCATCCGCTCTTCTGGTCTCGTGTTTTATCCTGACCCTTTTTGGATTTGTGCTGCAAGGGGTTCTGATTAGGATTCTCGCACAAGGCATATTCGACGCCCCTTCCGTGAATTTCTGGGTCATCACCGGGATCTTTGCGGTGGCCTGGGTGGCAGGGTTCCTTACGCCTGGCGCCCCCGCCGGATTGGGGATACGGGAGGCGGTTCTCGTCGCCGGTCTGACGCCCATTTATGGAGGCGGGGTCGCTCTGGGGGTCACGATCGCGGCCCGGTTGGTCACGACGATGACCGACGGAGCGGCGTTTCTCCTGGGACTCGCAGGGAGTCGATTGATGAGTAATCCTGCCAAGCTCAAAGAGGGTCCGATCGAATAAAAATCGTTGGTAAAATCCCCCGGCATGCTGAGGCGGCTAAACCAGGAGTCAGGGATCAGATGATGGGAGTTGACACGGGGCGTTCGTTTCCCGTATTGGATATCGACCAATGTTGACAGGTGAGGTTCTCCTGAGATTTTCAGGCTGGGGGGTCGCGACTCTGTTCGTCCTCTTGAGCGCATACCTGGCCTACCGCCAGCTCAAGGGCGACAGCCCTTCGATCAACCTGCTCATCTACCTGTTCCTGGCGATGTTCATATCCTCAGGCATCATCGCCCTTGCGGGATTCCTGGGCCTCCTGGATGCGGTATCGCTGACAGCGTTCAGCCTCATAGGGTTATCCCTTTACGCGCTCATCCCATCCGCCCGGCGAGGGTGTCTCGATGGCGTTCATGACTTCCAGAAATTCCTTCGATCTTTACGGGCGTGGTGGGAAGCGCTTCCCCCGTGGGTCCGGTGGGCCCTGGGAGTGTTTGTGATCTATTCCTCCATCCGGTTTGTCTTTCTGGTGTGGAGCCTGCCCCCGTTCGTCTGGGATTCGCTGACGTATCATCTGACGAACATCGCCCACTGGATCCAATCCGGCCGCATCGAGTTATTCGACACACCGGTTGCCCGCATTTATTCGCCGGCGAATTATGAGCTGTTTACAACCTGGTTCGCCGTTTTTCTGCGTCATGATGCCTTTGTCGAGGCGTCCGGAATCCCGGCGTACGTCCTCGCGTTTGTGGCCGTGTATGCGATCGCTCGCCGCATCAAGCTCCGTTCGTGGTCTTCCCTCCTGGGCGCGATGGCGTACGTGTCGACACCCGCTCTCATTCTCTCGACGACCGGGACGAAGAACGACCCCATCATGGCGGCTCTATATCTCACATGTTTGGCGATCGTCCTGGACATCTCCCGCAAGCGGGAAAAGGAGGAGCGCGCCAGGTTCCTAGGTCCGTTCATCGTCCTGGTCCTCATCCTTCTCTATGCGCTCGGCACGAAGACCTACATGCTCCATCTTGGACCGGGGATCGTGGTTGTGGGTGTTTTGGCGACCTGGTATGAAAAGAGCTGTGGAAACTGGCTGCGGGTCGCTCGGGCGTTCATGGATGGATTGCGGGAGAGAAGGATCGCCTTCAATGCCCTTTTGCTCATCCTTATCGTTTCGGCCCTCTTCCTGGGCGCCTTCTGGTACATTCGAAATTGGAATTTAACCGGGAATCCGTTCTACCCGTATGGCGTTTCCTTTGGGGAAACACAGGTGGTGAGCAATGATTCCGGAACGGGTACGGCTGCGATCAGCCTGACAAAACTCTTCGAAAACCTTGTGGTCCTGGGTGAGAAATTCTGGGACAGACGTTTCCCCGTCGTGCCAGATCTGCCCGGCACAACGGGCTGGGGATGGCTAGCTTACGGTCTCGGGTTGGTGGCCTCGGCCTGGAGCATCCTTCGGCTTCCCCGTTTCAGGATTGTTTTTGCTGGATTCCTTGTGTCACTGCTCACCCTGTATTTGTCGAGCACGACCAGCAACTGGAACATGCGTTACCAGATTTGGGTGCCGGCGCTTTTTGCGATCGCCCTGGCCGCGTTCATCGATTGGATCCCGGAAGAATTTCGACTGGCGAGGGGTACCTACATCATCCTCTTCCTGGTGAGCATAAGCCTGAATTTATCCATGACCGTGACATACAACCGTGTCCCCCTGGAGAAATTCGAGCAGATGCTTTCCATGCCGGTCTGGAGCCGCGAAGCGTCGATCTTCAGGATCAACATGCCGGAGGAGTACGAGCATGCGTTCACCATCGTGCCAGAGGGGGATCTCCTGGGATACAACGTAACCGGCAATGGATTCCTCTACCCGCTCTACAAGTCCGATTTTTCTCAGCGCTTGGTCTACGTCCCATTTACGGCCGAGGATCGCTGCAATGCGATCGCCGATAAAATGAGGGAGGCCGGTACGAAGTGGCTCTTCGTCGCGAGGGAACATTCCGAGGACACGAACATCGCCAGGTTAAGAGCGTGCGCGGACGATGGGACGGTCATTCGAGAGAGGGCAAAAGGCTTGTATGTCATCCAGTAGGCAACGGGCTCGGAAGGTAGAAGCGTGGTTGGTCATCGTGGCCAGCGTGGTCACCCTGCTGATCTATGCACGCTATCAGTTCATCTACTCGCTCTATTTCTTCTACCAGCTCGGACGTTTTTTCTTCCCCGGGGTCATCCCGGAAGTAGACCCCTCCTCGTTCTTGTAAACGCGGGAACCCCGAGGTCCCGGTTCTTCGTGCCGGCGCTGGGGAAATTGGTTCTCCGTCAAGTTGTTCGAGCGATCGTATGGAACCTCCCCTCCCACCATTAGGAGCTTAAACGCTATAACCTCCCGCGGGTTTCAAACCCGCGGGAGGTTTAAAACCAAAAATATTTTTC
>CAZMZL010000144.1:0-8211 GCA_964570595.1 uncultured Anaerolineaceae bacterium
GGACAGGTTCCTTGATACTCGTGTTGCTCGCCGGCATCGCGACAGGCTGTGGAACTCAGGATACGTCTCAAGGGGATCAGGGCGATGTGATTACGGTCTTTATCGGACCCGAGCTTGTAGATTGTGTGGGTGAGGGACCGCAAAAATGTATGCAGGTGAGAGAGAGCCAGGATGCTGAGTGGGGGCTCTTTTATGATCAGATCGAAGGATTTGACTTTGAAGAAGGTTTTGAATATGAGCTGAAGGTCAGCGTGGAGGAGAATCCCAATCCGCCCGCAGGCGGATCATCGCTTCGCTGGATCCTGGTCGATGTGATCCGGAAAACGCCGGTTGAAACACCCGGCGACGCTCCAAGTTTTGAGGGACCCTTGTGGATCATGGAAGAATACCTTGATCCGGAGGGCAATCTCCTTCCCGGCCTTCCTGACACCGCCGTGACGGCAGAATTTTTGGATGGCAAAGTTTCGGGCTCGTCAGGGTGCAACTCGTACAGCGGGTCCTATGATATCGACGGCGATCGAATCGAATTCGGTTTATTCGCTTCCACCATGATGGCATGTCCTGAGCCCCAGATGGAGCTAGAGAGCGGGTATCTCTCAGCCCTCGGAAGCTCGACACGCTTCGAGCTGAATGATTCTTCTCTCACGCTCATGAACGATTCGGGGGAGGTCCTTGTGCGTTTCTCCCTTTCGGAACCGACCTCCATCACGAGCACGCCGTGGGATGTCCTCAGGTACAACAACGGCAAAGGTGGATTCACCTCGGCCTTGCTCAATACTTCGATTACCGCATCGTTTGCAGAAGAGGGGACACTTTCAGGCTCGGCCGGCTGCAATAATTACAACACTCCGTATGAAATTGAGGGCGAGTCAATCAAGATCGGTCCGATCGCAGTGACTCGAATGTTTTGCAGCGAGCCCGAAGGCATGATGGAACAAGAGGCGCAGTATCTGGCTGCGCTCCAAAACGCAAGGACATACACCATCAAGCTTGACCAACTCAACCTATTCGATGAAGACGGAAAACGTTTAGTGACCTACGTTGCCCGAGTAGAGGAACCCGGTATGAGCAGTGAGTTCGGCATCGAGGTTCTTGAGAACCTTGAATACAAGACAACCATGGCTTCCTCGGGAACAGCGCAGTTGAAGGATGGCGAGTACCACGAGCAGGTCGTGGAGGGGGGCGCCCCGGAAACGGTTATTTCCCTCAAGGACCACGTCACATACGGGGAACTCAAGGATGGCTCCAAAGCCGCAGCGGTGATACTTTCAACGACCACGGGCGGGAGCGGCACCTTCTATGAACTCGCCCTGCTCCAGGTTCAGGATGGGGAGCCGGTAAATGTAGCGACCACGTTTCTCGGTGATCGTGTGAAAATTCTCTCACTTCAAATACAAGCGGGGAAAATCATCGTTGAGATGGTTGCCCAGGGCGCTGATGATCCGATGTGCTGCCCGACTGAGTGGTTGCGGAAAACCTTTAATTACGAGGGTGGTGATCTTATCGAAGGATCAACGGAGGTGTTGGGGAAAGTCAGCGCTCCCTAGCTGTTCGGGGAGACCTGGTTGTGGGTTCGATTCGTGGACCCCGTTGAAGCATACGATGTGGCGGATCTTGAAAACTACACCGTCGAATTTCACCCCGACGAAACGGTCACGGTCAAAGCGGATTGCAATACGGCCAACGGAGTCTACACAGCATCGAAGGGCGAGATCGATATTGAAATTCTGATGACCACACTCGCGATGTGTGCACCCGATTCTCTTGGAGGCGCCTTCATCGCACACTTGAATGAAACCGCACTTTACTTCTTTGAAGGTTCATCGATGGTCTTTGATCTGCCGATCGACTCGGGCACCATGGAATTCGAGCGCGGCGGGCCATCGATTCCATCGGTAGAATAGTTTAACGAGGGGGATGGGTGCATGCTGAGATCGCATCCATCTCCCAGAAATCCAGGTGAGTTCATCCCATATGGACCAAGAACGTAAATCGAGTAAAAATCTCGCTCTCCCACAGATGAAGTACCACGATCGCAATCCTATGGTGCGTTACGCAAACCAGAGATTTTTATCGACGATCGCATCGTTCCTCAGATCGATCCAGTTTGATTCGCTGCTCGACGCTGGTTGTGGGGAGGGCGTTGTCCTTACTTCGATTCGAGATGACTTCCAGACGGGATATTTTGGCCTCGATCTGGATTTCGATCGTGTCCATTTTGCGGGGGGACAAATGGCCGGCAGCAATTTCGTGAATGGGGATGCCCAAAGACTTCCCTTCTCGGATCGCTCATTTGATCTTGTACTTCTTCTGGAAGTTCTGGAGCATGTAGGTCATCCTGAAAAAGTGCTGGAAGAGGTGCATCGCGTCTCGGGAAAATACATGCTCATCAGCGTGCCGAACGAGCCATGGTGGCGGGTTGGTAACATGCTCCGATTAAAATACATGCGTGATTTTGGCAACACGCCTGAGCACATCAACCACTGGACCGTGGCGGGGATTAAGTCTCTCGTCTCGGATCGGTTCCATATTCTATCCGTGCGGTTACCGATGTTGTGGACCTTTATCCTGGCGGAGAAGATTTAAATTATGTCTCCATCCTTTATCCAAGGCAGGTATCCCTTTGCTTTATTTGCAGATATGGGTACGAACCCATGGGTGCCCGGCATCCGTCATCCGCTAAAGGTATTTTCGGATGTTCAATGTCCGGCTCCGCATTTGTGCAATCAGGATCTATTCACCTCGATCATTACCCTCGTAGCAACATAAACATCAACGATCTTCTTGAATGAGGGGAAAAACCCGAAAACCCTTTCGTTTCTTGCCGGAATGATGGGCAAATGGGGTAAAGGGTTGCGAACCGCCATCACGGCTTTTTTCTTAGAAGGTGGCTCTGGCCGCGGAGTTCTCCATTGTAAACTCGGCCATTGCATCCACATTATGGTGATCCATCCCCTTCGGTTTCCGCCATACCCTAAAAATGATTCTCAACCCCGGCCATTTGCGCGGGAATTACCCCTTACGGATTAGGCGATCCTATTTGGCTATGATTGATGTTTCTCGATGATCCTCACCATTTCATCGAACTGCTCTTCCATATCCTGGACAAGCTTGAATTGGGTGCGGCAGCGGTCGAGGTTGTGATTCTTTCGCTGTGTTTTAAAATAAACGTCGCCCTGCAAGTGATCGACGAGAAAACGCATGCCACATTCTAAGGTCATGAGAATTGCGGATGTGGGTAAGTACTCGATCTCCATCGGGATAAGAAAATCCCGTGCCGAATCCAGATAGCCGCGGGAGAAATGGTCGAAAACATCCAGATCGAACTGGACTTTTGAGAGATCACGCTCGTCCTCGGGCGCTGGATTTGCCATGGATCGGATCGAGTCGCCAAAGTCATACAGTGAGAGTCCCGGCATGACCGTATCTAAATCAATGACACAGACACCCTCTCCAGTTTCATCGTCGATCATCACATTATTGAATTTTGTATCGTTGTGTGTGACCCGCTCGGGAAGCTCACCGCGAGCGTATAAGTCTACAAGTACCGAAACTTGATCAGCCCGTTCCCGGACAAATTCAATTTCAGCTTTCGAGCAGGAAGCAAGATTGTATTCATCATCAGCCACGGTTTGAAGAAACACTTCAAAGCGGTTCTTGGTATTATGGAAGTTGGGTATGGTTTCATGCAAAATTCCGGATTGCAGATCACTCAGAAGGGATTGGAAATTACCAAATGCCATGGCTGCATTGTAGACATGCTGCATACTTTCAACGATCTCATACGTTCTCGCCTCTTCTATAAACCTGTAGGCTCGCCAATAATGTCCCTCCTCCGTTCGGACGAAGCTGTCACCCTCGTGAGTTGGAATGAGCGTCAGAGATTCCCTGTGTGGATCTCCACCGGCAATGATAATCTTTTCTTGCAGATGAGCGGTCACTGTTTCGATGTTTTCCATCAGACCCACCGGGTCCTTGAAGACTTGATGATTAATGCGCTGTATGATGTAGCGAAGACGTTTGCCGTTCACCTGATAAATGGCCGCATAGGTGTCATTGATGTGACCGGTTCCATACGGGTTTGCGGAGGTGAATTTCCCCTCAAAATTAAAGTATTGTGCGACCTTTGCAATGTTGAAATTCATTCATCATCCCCAGAGTTTTTCCGGATAATCGCCTTTCTGGATGTGGCCCTCGATCGCCAGCTTCACCAGAGGCTTATCGGCTCGATAGGTAGTTCCAAACCATCGCTCCCTTGTTTGCAGCCCCATAACGCTGGCTTTGTTTTCTGCAATCATCGCGTTTACTGCTTCCGGTAAAAAGAATTCTACCTGTCGGAGATCGGCGCGATGTTCCTTTAGAAATACCTCAAACAGTTTCTCCAGTTCAGGAAAAAGGGTGGGGGTGAACCCCCACATATTCATCGATACGGGTGAATCTGCCGCGATCTCCACCCAGGATCCATCATCTTGTTGATACTTGATGCGCTGCTCGAATTTCTCTATATGGGTTCGTTCATTCATCCCGATGATAAACCCGGCCTGGTCAAGTTTACAAATGCCTCGAGCAACGTAGCCGTGATCGGTGAGCGTATTGCCAAGCCGGAAGATAACCGCACAATACTCCGTAGATCCCACACGGTCCTCAATGTCCGACAAGTAATTCGATAAAATCTTAAATGACGTCCGCCCGTAGAAGTCATCCGCGTTGATCACGGCAAATGGTCCCTCAATTAAATCCTTGCAATGGAGCACTGCGTGACCCGTTCCCCAGGGTTTCTGCCGATCGGGCGGTTGCGCGATGCCCTCTGGAATGCTCTCAAGTTCTTGCGTCACATAGGCTACTTCACACTGCCGGCCAAAGCTTTGATCGACTCTCGTCCGGAAGGCATCTTCTACGCTGTGAGAGACGACAAACACCAATCGCTGAAAACCAGCCTGAAGGGCGTCGTAAATCGAATAATCGAGCAGGATTTCACCATGAGGACCGACGGGATCGATTTGTTTAAGACCGCCATAGCGGTTCCCGATTCCGGCCGCCATCACGATGAGCGTGATATCAGTCATGCCCAATCTTGATCTCGCAGCTTACCATGTGTGCGTGACTTTCTTCAATCCACGCGGCTTCTCTGCATCGATCCCCTTCAACTGAGCGATGTGCAAGCTAATTAACTGCGCAGGAACGATGCTCACGATAGGACTCAGCCATTCCGGTATTTCTGATGGAATTGCGATTGACGAAGGTGTCAGCTTCAAAGCGCTCTCTACGTTTGAAATGACGAGCAGATCGACCTCTTTCTCTTCCGTTAAACTTGTCAGCAAGCTCATCATATCTGCGTAGACCATCCCCTCTGGGACAATTGCAAACACCGGAAATCCCTTTGAGATGATGGCGACTGGACCGTGCTGGAAATCCGCGGAAGAATAGGGTTCTGCCATCGCATAGGTGAGCTCTTTGAGCTTGAGGGCCCACTCGAACGCGGTTGCATAGTTATAACCTCGGCCCAGGACGACACACTGCTGAAGATCACGATAGCGTTCGACCGTGCTTGAGATCACGCTCTCCGTGGTCAATACTGTGCTGACCCAATCCCGCACTCGCTCAAGATCCTGGCAGCGTCGGCTATCACCCTCGAGTGCCACAGAAAGCATGGCGATCGCCATTAACTGAGCGGTATAGGTTTTTGTTGCGGCCACGGAAACCTCCGGACCGCAGTCAAGGTTGATCACATACTTCGCCGCCTTTGCGAGCGGGGAATTGGGATTGTTCGTGATCGCAAGTGTGGGCGCGTTCTGGCGAGATCCCTCTTCGATGACATGGACGATGTCGGGGGATTCTCCCGATTGGGAGATGCCGACGACAAGGCTCTTTCTCAGCAGTGGCGGCTTTTCATACAAACTGAAGAGTGACGGGGTCGCCAGCGCGGTGGGGATTCGGTTATGGGCGCCCCACAGGTACTTTGCATATCGACCAGCATTATCGGATGTGCCGCGCGCTGCGAGAAAGATGTAGGCAATGTCCGAGTTCGAGATTTCTCCCGCAATCTCCTTTACATCGGACATACGATCAGCAAAGAGCCGACCGAGCACATCGGGTTGTTCGAATATCTCTGATTTAAGACTCATCGCCCGTCCCTTGCATCTGCGTTAGACGGTTTCTAATGTCATCAGCAAGACGCTCGGTGAATCCCATGATGTATGTAAGGATGTCCGCATTCTGATCGATGATGAGCGGGGTGAGGTCCATCGCAAAAGCCATGCCGGTCGCGAGATCCGTGCCGTGTGACGCGAAATATGTGGCGTTGGCGCGCCGTCTTCCCATGGTCGCCAGATCATAGCGCTTCCCACCAGAGATTTGGGAATCGAATACCCCCACCAGGGCGGTTTGAAGGTTCTCGTGCGCTGATATGTCAAATACAACTTTATCGTTGTCAACCAGCCAGTCCAAATCCCGCCAAACCTCACAACCATACAGGTGTTCGGGGCGATCTTCCCTGGGTAGGCTTCGGATCGCCTCGATGACTTTCAAGGTCACTCCGACGTGGGTATCGTGTTTATCCGTCAGATTGTGAGTATAGATCACGCTGGGTTTTGTGACTGTCAGAATCTTGATTAAGTCTTCAATGGGTGCACGGTCCCCGCCGTCTTTAACCACTGAGCTGGGATAATCCAGAAGGATTTGCGCGGCGTATTCGCCCACGATCGCAGCCTTCTTTTGTTCCTTAATCCGCACGAGGCGCATCTCATCATCGCTGTATTCTCGGTAGAGGTCGTCTCTCGGCGAACCACTTCCGTTCGTCATGACGACGCCGCAAAACCACTGATCATCGCGCTGAAAGCACTTCAGGATTCCATCGAAGGCCATGATCTCGAGATCATCCTGATGCGCCCCAATTCCCATATGGGTCGTGCGCGCCAGAGCCTTATCTTCAGGCTGTGGGTCGGGAATAAATAGTTCAGCGGTTCCAATATTAAATTTCATGATCCACCCTCCTCCACGAGTTCCGGAAGACTTGCGGCCGCGATGGATTGACCGACTCGACGGCTCTTCTCATCAGGCAATTGAATACTTACCTTGGCGGCTATTGCAGGGAATTCATCTTCGATCACCTTCTGTGCGCCATCCAGGATCAGATTTCCACCGCGTCCCGATGTGCAGCGACCCAGTATGAGCACATGATTCAAATCATAGAAGTCTGCATAATGCGCCAATCCATATCCAAGATAAACGCCCATACTCCGCCAGATCACTTCTGCCCGAGGGTCGCCGGCTTCCAGCTCTTCCTGGATGGACACAAGCTGTTCTGCTTTCGAAATCTCTGGCGGCACCGAAATTCCTGCTTTTTGCGCCAATCGAAAGACGCATTCCTGTGAGAAATACTGAGCGCCGACACCGCGATCGCCAGACCATTCGTCTACGGGCGCGTCGGGGTTATAGTCCACAGGTGCAAATGCAAGTTCATTTAGCCAACCGGTGATCTTGCCATCGAGATCGACATAACCACCTGCTTCACTGGACCCCATAGCAAGCCCAAGAACGCCGTGATCCTCCAATGACATCGAGCCTGCGAGCGCAGTTACGTCGCCATCGTTAACAATCTCCAATGGAACACCGAATTCATCACGTATTCTCAGGAATAGATTTCTGACCTCATCGTACCGTTCTTTTGGAATCCCCCGGAATAATGAAGCAATTCGAACCTGGTTGTCAATGTAAATACCGGCGGCGCTTCCTCCGATGGCGTCGATTCGAGGCAGTTTCTCGGCTGCCACCTTAATGGCGTTCATAATTTCTCCGTAGTGGTAATCTGGATCGCTTTGCACCTTTGGATTCCAGATGACCTCCTCGCTGAAAACGACTTCGCCATTGATCACTGCAGACACCTTGCGGTCGGATGCTCCCAGATCAAAACCGATCCGATTTCCATCCAAATAACCACCCAGATGCTTCCCTCCTTCAACCTCTTCGGGTACCTCGGATGGGTCACAAGGGACGACGGTAAATGTTTTCTCATATACATCTTCGCCCATAAAAAAGTGGTCAAATGATCTGGTCCCGCCAGGTGAGTAGCATGCAGCAAGATGTTGACCGATGCTCCTTGGACCGCCAACGTAGATCTTCCATCCTCCTCGCTGCCACAGGAGGAATTTTAATAATCGTTCAGCAAAGTAGAGATTGGCTTCTGCGCGAACATGCTCCTCGGGGAATACC
>CAZMZL010000145.1:0-8132 GCA_964570595.1 uncultured Anaerolineaceae bacterium
GTTTTAAATCACCGGTGGCGCAGAGGGTTTGTCCGCTCTGCTCCAGTTTGATCTGGTCCCAGTTAAAACACTCAAGCTCCGGCGTCTCTGTCGCGAGTTTAACTCCGACAGAGGTGGTCTCTGTGCTTGTGGCAGAATCATCATTCGTGGGGGATGCCTCGGCGATCTTCGTTTTCGCAGCGAGAGGCGTTTGATCATTTTCGGAGCTTCCAAAAGCGGGGAGATTGATGTTTCGAATCATGAAAACGGCAATGAGGATGACCGTCAGACCCCCGACTGCCCCCAGCGCGATCTTGAATACTCTGGACGAAAGGAACGAAGGCGTCTCGGTCTCAAACTCTTCGTCTTCACCTGCTGGTCCCAGATCAGCGAGCGGATCAAAATCCTCGTCTGGATTCAGACGCCGTTCATTCAATGCTGCCAGGCCGGCACCCTCGAAAGGTTGGGGATCAGGAGCTTCAAATACGCTTTGTTGAGGAGCAATTTGAGGGGGATCGGCGATAAAATCACCCGCGAATTCAGGCGGTTCTTGAGAATCCGGCTCAGGCTCTTCCGGTCTCGTTAATCGAGATAACAGGCTCTCGCCATCTTCCTCGGCAGTATCTGATGTGGCGAACGGAAGGACGCTGGTGGCGTCCCTCGAACATAAGGGGCATCGCTCAATCCCGCGCTCGATCCACTCCGCACAAAAAGAACATTTTTGCAGACTTGTCAGCCAGAGTGGGGGATCAACATCCTGTCTGCAAAAACGGCAGAACACGGCCTCATCTTGAATTTCACGATTGCAATGTGGACAATTTCGCATGAAATTCCTCGTCTTGATTCCTATTTTATCCGCATCGTCATCAGGCGCAATGTGTCGATAGTGCTAAAAATGGAGCGGTCTTTAATGGACCGCTCACCTGGTTATGTTCGATTCAAAAGAATTCTTCCCTTCTCAGTGAGAGGATGCCGTCAGCTTCGCATCAATAAACTGCTTATGAGAGAGTTTTAGCCCGTATGCGATCGTACGAATTTCTTCGGTCTCGTCAAAGGATGCATTGCCATCCGCGGCCGCAATTCGGAATAAGGCTGTCACGAATTGTTCCCTTTCCTCGACCGTCGTCAGCGAGACCAACTCGCGCGTGGCTCGGAAAAAATCCATCCCTCGACCCACTTCCGTGATCGCAATTTCTGCGACAAAGGTTGCAGCTTCTGGGTTCAAACTCCAGTACTCTCCCAGGACGTTTACGATCCACTCATATTCATCACTCGAGATACTGTCATCGACATCAGCGATGCGGGCAAGCATACCGCCTGCCAGACTGAGCATTCGAACTTCGTCATCAGGAAGATTTAGTTCGGCATCTCCGAGGTCCAGGCGCCTTCGTACCTCATAATAGATTTTGTTATCGATAAAATCGCTGAGATATTTTTCTCGATTGGGTGATTCATCCACACTCGTTGACCTGCGGTTGATCGGCTTTTTCAGGAGTGCACCAAGCGGTTTGAGCATGCCGGAAGTGGGAGAATCCATCGCTCCGGCAACTTCCGCCATTGCGGTTTCCTCCTCCGCACTCACAACCCCATCAGCGTGCACCAGTTTATCTAATGTGCCCAAGACAAGATCTTTGTCCTCTTGAGAGTGAATTTGGGCACGAAGGTCGTCCACGAGTCGGTTTCGCTCATCCTCACCTACGGGCGAGTCGATATAGATCTCAAGTTGTGCCCAATCCTTTGCGGTCATCCCTTCTACCTGGAAAAGAAGATCTTTCAGGCTATTTTGTTCCTCAATGCTAATTGAGCCGTCCACCCATGCTGCGGCGATGATGACTTTGGCGAGAGCGTAGATCAATTCCTCATTTACCATTCTGTACACCTTCCCGTTGATAATCACCCTGATTCGAGAATGGCTCCGCAACGATATCGTTCGAACGGATTGTGAATCAGCGTGGTCGATATTGTGTGATTAATTATACCTGTCTACCAGCGGGTGTGTGGTAATGTAGCGAGATATGACACATTTTTTTCGGTTGGAGAATGGCCCAAAAGCAATCGGCATCCCAGGTCTCATCTGGCGGATGTCCCGCCCGCTGCAGTTGGTTGCTGTGAGCATGGTATTCGCATGGGGCGTAACCGTGGCGTCTGCTGAGCATCCCATCCATATGATTGAAATCTGTGTCGGATTTGCGGCGCTCTTAGCCGTGACCGTCAGTATTCATTTGATCAACGAATATGCAGATGCAGAAACCGACGCACTCACGCAGCGTACAGCGTATTCTGGCGGCAGCGGCGCGCTCCCTGAAACGGGAGCCTCACCTGGTATTGCATTGGTCGGGGCGTGGATCGCTCTGCTGGTGGGTGTTTTGATTGCCGTCATCGGTATGCTGGCGGGTCCGATCTCAGTTCAGGCGTTCGGATTGCTCATGCTCGGAGCGTTCTTCGGTTGGATGTACTCCGTCCGGCCTCTGGCCCTGGCGTGGAAAGGGTGGGGAGAACTCGACAACGCGCTTCTGGGGGCGTTGCTTCTTCCACTGTTTGGCTATGTGCTGGCACGAGGCGCCCTCAACATGTCGTCCCTTTATTTGTTCCTTCCATTTACGGGGCTCGCTTTTTTAAATCTTCTTGCGACGACGTGGGCGGATAAAGAGGCGGACGGCATCGTGGGCAAGCAAACGCTCGCAGTGAAGTGGCATGTGGGGAGGCTGCGAAGGTTGTACCTGGCAGTCGGCATCTTGACGTATCTCATCATTGTCTTCCAGAACTTCCTTCAATTCCCCCGTTATGTTATTCTGGTGGGGTTCCTCACCTTTCCGCTCTCAATTTGGGGATTTCACAGCTACACGAGGAAACAAGATCCCTCGCCGTCCGTCATCGCCATGAGTGCGTACATGACCCTACAGCTCGGAGTGTGGTTGATACTCCCCCGTCCTTAATGCGCATAGACAGACTGGTGGTGCGGGATTAAGTGGTGCCAATTGGCATAATAGGATATTTTACGAAGCTGAATCGTGAATGTGGACACATTTCTCCGGCTTTCCTTTCAGCTATCTTTGGATGAGATGACAAGATTTCGGGGGTGGACGGATGGACAAAAATAGGGCAGATTCGCACGTCGTTCTTAAAAATGAAGCTCAGCGATCTTTTGTGAGTGAGTGGTGGATGATGGAGGAGAAATCCATTACGAACTTAATCCATGGGATCATCTATGCTCGCTGGCCTTACCTTTATATTGGCATTGGTAAGGGAGATCACCCTGTCCTTGAGTACCTACGACCTGTAGCTTATCTTTACAATCGGATTCGCGAAATCATCCCATCCGGAGATCATGAACCAGGAGATTTTTCCGATGGTTATCATGGGAAAGTACTTCCCTTAGCCTCTGCAAAACAACTGGTTATGGTGAATGAAGATGTCGAATTTAGAAATCTCGAATCCATCATCCCTTATCCAAAAGCCAGGGACATCATTCTTAAAAATCCTGATCATATTGTTGCTCTTCAATGTCCCTGCCGGTCGTCACTTGATGATCCCTGTTTGCCTTTAGATGTCTGCCTCATTGTCGGTGAGCCTTTCAGCAGCTATATCCGAAAACATCACCCCGAAAAATCGAGATGGATTACTCACGAGCAGGCCCAACTCATTCTTGAAGCCGAACACGAACGCGGCCATGTCCATCATGCCTTTTTTAAGGATGCGATGCTCGATCGATTTTATGCGATCTGCAATTGCTGTCCCTGTTGTTGTGGTGCGATGCAATCCATGAGGCGAGGGACCCCGATGCTCGCATCATCCGGTTATGTTTCTCGACTGGATGAAGATCTCTGCATCGGCTGCGGAAATTGCATGGATGTATGCCCGTTCGGGGCAATTACGCTGATAGACTCTCTAGCGAGGATTAATGAGGCGATGTGCATGGGGTGCGGCGTCTGCAGGACGGTATGTTTGGAGGGGGGATTGAGTCTGGCGTTAGAACCGGGTAAAGGCGAACCGCTAGAGATTTTTCGCCTCATGGAGAACGCTCAGCGTCTCTCGATACCCGAGCATTAATTCACACGACGGATGGGGGTTGTCGGAGAACTCGAGTTTTCCGAGAAATATTCATAGGGACCCTCCCGTTCCTTCCGCCACGAATCCCATGATATTCAGCATGTTGGACCAGAGAAATTATTAATCACGGTTGAACCCCGCAATGCCTCCGATAGTAGAAAGTGCAATGGGTTTTTACCTGCACGAAAATTAACCCAAATGAACCATGTCTAAAAACATTCCATACCCTTCCACTGGTTGGGATACTGGCTATAATACGATCTGGTTAAAAATAGTTGCCCGCGAGAGCAATGAGAGAGGAAACAGGATAGACGCCCATGAGTGTGAGTCAACTTGCCAAAACGATAAAAGAGTCTCCAACATTACGCCTCAATGAAGAAGCCAGGAACCTTCGAGCGAAAGGCGAGCCCGTGATACATTTGGGTGCTGGGGAGCCGAAGAACAAGGCGCCCATCAGTGCGCTTCTGAGTTCAGCCGCCCGTCTAAATTTGGGCGACATCAAATACACGCCTACGGATGGCCTACCCTCGCTTAAGCAAGCGATCATTCGCTGTACAGAAGAACACTACGACAGGCTTCCTGCACCTGAAAATATCATCGTCACGACGGGTGCAAAGCAGGCTCTTTACAATATCCTCTTCACTATCGTAAACCCTCAAGATGAGGTCATTCTGCTGGCGCCGTACTGGGTAAGCTATCCTGAGATGGTGAAGATGGTCTACGGCGTTCCCGTGATCGTCACCCCGGAGGACGGCACTTTCATTCCGCGCATGGAAGAAATCGAGCAAGCCGTGAGCTCATATACAAAGGCGATCATCGTCAACAGCCCCAATAACCCATCGGGCGTGATCTATGACGAAGCCTTCATCAAGGAGATCGTCGAATACTGTGAGAAGAAGGGAATCTATCTGATCCTCGATGATATTTACCATGCGCTCGTCTTCGATGGAAAGCAGGCAGTCCCTGGATATACATTCACAAATAAAGATCTCGAATCGACCCGACTCATTGTGGTCAACGGTGTTTCGAAGCAATATGGAATGACCGGCTTCCGAATCGGGTGGGTCATCGCACCGAGTAAGCTCGTCCAAGTCATGACAAACATACAGGCGCAAATGACTTCGAACGCCTCGGTCGTATCCCAGGCGGCTGCAGAAGGAGCACTTACGGGCGTTCAGAGTGTGGTTGAAGGCCTCAGACTCACCATCCAGAATAATCGTGATGTCATGATGCAGGAGCTCTCGACATTCGAGGGCGTGCGCGTTTCCCAACCTGACGGCACGTTTTATTGTTTACCGGATTTCAGGGCCTTCAATGAAGATTCAATCGAATTGGCCAAGTTTTTATTGTCGAAAGCGCTCGTCGTTACCGTTCCCGGAGCTTCCTTTGGCATGGATGGTCATCTTCGATTGAGCTATGCCGGCACCGTGAAGGACATAAAAACAGGGGTTGAACGCCTCAAGTGGGCTCTTGATCCAAACTCGCCCAATGAAATCTACATCGGAGACAGAAAGATCATCAGGGATTGGCTATGAATAATATTTTGAAGATAAAAACGCCCGCACAAACACAGGCAAAGGCGCTTCAGGCGGACTACGGGCTGGAGAATCATGGATTGCGGAATCTCAATCAGGTCTACTGGAACTTGACGTCAGAGTCTCTGTACGAGGAGATTGTGTTTCGAGGTGAAGGAAAGATTACGAAGCATGGTCCTATCGTCGTCACCTCGGGAAAACACACAGCTCGGGCAGCCAACGATAAATTCATCGTCCGTGAACCCACCACCGAGGAGCAGATATGGTGGGGGGAATACAATCGCCCCTACAGCACGGACAAATTTAATGAACTCGTCAGTCGACTCCAGGGCTTCGTGCAGGGACGGGACCTATTTGTCCAGGATTGCTACGCCGGAGCGGATGAAGAATACCGCATGCCCGTGCGTATCATCACGGAGCTTGCCTGGCACAGCCTCTTCGCGCGAAATATGTTCATTCTCCCCGAGAGCGCAGAAGAATATCACCAACATATCCCTGAGTTTACCGTCCTGGCTCTACCATCTTTCAACGCATTTCCGCCCATCGATGATACGAGGTCGGAAACGTTCATCATCGTTAATTATGAGCAGCGTCTTGCCGTGATCGGTGGTTCAGCGTACGGTGGGGAAATCAAGAAATCTATTTTCTCTGTATTGAATTTCATCCTGCCTCTCGAAGGTGTGATGCCGATGCATTGTTCTGCCAATGTAGGGGACGATGGTGATGCGGCGTTGTTCTTCGGTCTTTCGGGTACCGGGAAGACGACGCTCTCCGCGGATCCAGAGCGCAGGCTCATCGGTGATGATGAACACGGTTGGAGCGACCGAGGCGTATTCAACTTTGAGGGGGGTTGTTATGCAAAGGTGATTCAGCTCTCACCATCTGCTGAACCCCAAATCTATGCGTGTACGGAACGATTCGGCACGATTCTTGAGAATGTCATCTTCGATCCTGTCACCAGGCAGATCGACCTCGACGATGACGAAATTACCCAGAACACGCGGGCTTCTTATCCGCTGGCTTTCATCGAAAACTCGATTCCCGACAAGCTCGCAGGTCACCCGAAGAACATTGTCCTGCTTACTTGCGACGCCTCAGGCGTCATGCCGCCCATCGCCAAGCTTTCTACCGAGCAGGCGCTTTATCAATTCATATCCGGCTATACGGCCAAGGTCGGCGGCACGGAGGTGGGGCTGGGTGAAGAGCCTGAGATTACCTTCAGTACCTGCTTTGGTGCGCCATTCATGGTTCATCATCCCTCTTTTTATGCGGAAATTCTTCGCAGGAAAATCGAGCGGTATGGGGTCAATACATGGTTGCTGAATACGGGCTGGGTAGGGGGCGCCTATGGAGTGGGGAAACGGATCAGCATCTCCTATACACGGGCGATGCTTCATGCGGCGTTGAGCGGATCTTTGTTGGAGGTCGAGTTTGCTGAAGACCCGGTATTTGGGTTTCTGGTGCCTAAATCGTGTGATGGTGTGCCCGCCGATGTGCTCGATCCAGCTTCATCGTGGCCCAGCCAAGAAGCCTATATGGAGCACTACAAGCAACTGGCTGCTCGATTCACGGAGAATTTCCGCAAATTTGCATCGAGTTGCCCTCAAGAGATTGTCGAGGCTGGGCCTCGACATTAATACGATCCTTATGCAGGGTTCCAGAGAACCGGGGAAAGGGCTATAATTCACCGGTTCTCTTTACGCCTATTCAGGTTGAAAAGACCTTTTGGACTCATGCATCGGAATTTGCAGCATGTTTGTGCGGGGATGAGGCTCAATCAGGATTGAGATGGCTGAAAAAGGTAAAACAAGACCGGAAATTTCGAAGTGGGCCGTTGGCTGCCTGTCGTTGGCGTTCATTGTGAGTGTATTCGTCGCTGCGTATGTCGTCCACACCGCGGTTCGCGATCTGACCGCCTCCTACACCGGGACAGGAATAAATCCGTTTGCAGGCGTGATAGGGGATTCGGCGGATGGACCGCTGACGCCAAACGTCACACCCACGCTTGTGAGTTTGCCGGCAGAACCTGTTCCATGGGATGGAAAATCCCGCGTGACGATGCTCATCATGGGTGTGGACTATCGCGACTGGATTGCGGGTGATGACGCTCCTAGAAGCGATACGATGATGCTCGTGACTGTAGATCCTCTTACGGGCCAGGCGGGGATGCTCTCCATTCCAAGAGATCTGTGGGTAGAAATACCCGGTTTTGGGCACAACCGCATCAATACGGCCTATATGCTGGGGGAAGCATACAACTTGCCGGGTGGTGGAGCCGGTCTTGCGATGCAGACGGTCGAAGATCTCATCGGCGTCCCGATCCAATTCTACGCCGTCGTTGATTTTTTTACGTTCGAACGTATGGTGGATGAGATTGGGGGCATCGATGTTCTGGTGGCGAACAAAATTAAAATCTCGCCTATCGGACAACCATCACATTGGCTCTTACCAAAGGCATACCATCTCAATGGCGCCGAGGCGCTCGCTTACGCCCGGGTGAGGAAAGGTGAAGAGTCTGGCGGGGATTTCGGCAGGGCAGAACGACAACAGCAGGTCATTCTCGCCATC
>CAZMZL010000146.1:0-8124 GCA_964570595.1 uncultured Anaerolineaceae bacterium
GTTGGTTCAGGTTGTTAAAGGCTCAAAAAACCAATGTGACATTGCTCCAGACGAGCCAATTTGTTTTCGCAGGAAGATTTGCGTCAAATTTTCTACCTACGACGATCGGTGGTGATGTCATACGCGCGGCAGCCGTAATCCCATATTCAGAAAATAAGGTGGCCGGCGCAGCCTCTGTCGTTTTGGACCGGTTGGTCGGCGTCTTCGGGATGCTTTTTTTCCTGCCCTTCTGCATCGTGCTCCTTCCCTTAGTTCCATCGATCCCGTTGATGAGCATCGTGCCGATGGCGGCTGTGATTGAAAAGCTGCTCGATACGGTTCGGAAAACATTCTTGCGATTGCGAGAAGCCGTAGCCATTTGGAGGCATAAGCCGTCCTCCCTCGTTGAGGCCTTGGTCGCCTCCTGGATCGGCACGCTTATGTATATCACCGGGGTCTGGATCCTGGCTGTGGACATGAACATCGATGTGACCTGGGTAGAAGTCACTGCTGCGAGCGTGGTGACCTACTTCGTTGTCTTAATCCCCTTGTCGATCAATGGCCTGGGACTTCGAGAGCTCACCGTGATCGGTATGTATACAGTACTGGGAGCCTCCCCTGAACAAGCTGCAGCGCTCGCCATTATAACGAGAGCGCTGCAGATGATCACGACCATCCCGGGGGCTTTCTGGCTTGGCAAGGTGGTTCCAGATCAATCATCGAGCCCTGAGGGGGGTGGTTGATGGGTGGTTCATCTCGTGTGGTTTCGCTCAGGCTGCTCCGTCTCCTCGCTCTCTTGATGATCGTGCTCTCCCTGTTCGCATTCTACGACGTGGCGCGCATGGCGAGTGGGAGCGGTCTCATCCTGGGGCGATTCTCCTCGAACTGGATGGCCCTCGTAGCCGCATTCGGACTGTTTTCGGCGTGCT
The DNA here is from genome assembly GCA_964570595.1 of uncultured Anaerolineaceae bacterium. Taxonomy (GTDB): domain Bacteria; phylum Chloroflexota; class Anaerolineae; order Anaerolineales; family E44-bin32; genus E44-bin32. The sequence continues at coordinate 909 of CAZMZL010000146.1, forward strand.
CGTTCGTGATCGGGATAATGGGGCTATGGAAGCCGTCCGTCTTGCTCCAGCCCGGGTGGAGCACGCTCGATCGCCTCGTCGGGAGGCTGGGGAGGCTGCGTTGGCTGCCGGCCATCCTGTTTATGACTCTGCCCACCATCATCATTCTTGCGCTTTCGGTTGACTCGCTTTTGAGCATCTCGATTCGTTTGGTCATTGTTTTATGGGCATCGATCGCGGCCGCGATATGTTTACCCGGGCCACGGAACGCAGTTGAGCAGCGTCTGACCCTCGCATTCCTCGTGACAGCCGCGATTTATACCATCAGCCGTCGCTTTATTCTGGTCACAGATTATCCCTTCAAATTGGCATGGTCGGAGGGCAACCGCATCTGGGACTACTCCTTGTATTTCGCCAGGGACCGTTATACTTTCTCGAGCGCCTACGAGGCCCCGGGTTACCTCACCCCCGGCCGGCATGGCCTGTGGGGTCTTCCGTTTTTATGGTCGGGGGCACAGATCTGGCTCCTTCGTCTTTGGGATGCGATCTTGTGGACGATCCCGTATTTCCTGCTCGCGCTTGCGCTGTTCTCCAAAAGACGCGCAGTCCTTCACCCGATCGCAAGATTGGGGTTCGTCCTGTGGGGATTCCTGTATCTGAGCCAGACCGGGGTGTTGGCGCCGCTCATCCTCAGCGCCTTGCTCCTTGCAGCAGGTTTCAGGAAAAACAACCTGCTCACAACCTCCATCGTGACAGCGGGGGCTTGCTTCTATGCAGGTATGAGTCGTTGGACCTGGTTTGCAGCGCCTGCGGTATGGGCCGCTGTGTGGATGCTGCTTGAAGAGCCGCGCGATGAGGCCTGGTGGCGACGGTTGAAGAAACCGATGTGGTTGGGCGTCATCGGCGTGAGCGCAGGATTGCTGTCGCAAATCATCCTCAAGGATCCTTTCAGCGCCGATGCACCGATCTATGCAACCTCCCTCAGCCAGCCCTTGCTCTGGTATCGACTCCTTCCAACGACGACGTACAAAATGGGCGTCCTGCCGGCATTGATCCTTGCGGTTGCACCCATTGTGGGCCTTCTGGCCTGGTCCTTGAGGCGAAAAATCATCGAATGGGATTTCCTTCAGCTTCTCGGCGTTGCCGCTGCGCTGGGCGTATTCTTCGCCGTGGGCATCACTGCGAGCGTGAAGATGGGCGGTGGGAATAATCTTCACAACCTCGATATGTTCCTTCTTCAAATCATCTTTCTCCTCGCGATTGCTGTGACGGCTGCCTCGCGCGAGCGACGACTGCGACATGTTTCCGGAAATGAAGGTGGAAAGATCTGGATTGCGTTGAATATCTTCGTGGTCGTTCTGGCTGCATTTCAGGTCGGATGGCGAATCGCAGTTCCTTCCGACGAACTGGCAAAAACCACGTTAGAGCAGGTCCAGTCTCGGGTGGGTCAGGCCGCTCAGCAGGGGGAGGTGCTCTTCATCGACCACAGACAGCTCTTCACATTTGGTTATCTCGACGGGATTCCCCTCACGCTCGATTACGAACTTAAAGAGCTGTCCAATAGGGCCATGAGCTCCGATGAAGAATACTTCGCCGTCTTCGAGGACGACCTGTCGAGGGGACGTTTCTCTCTGATCATATCGGAGGCAGAGAGCCTTGTTTATCAAGGTAAAACCCGTGAGTTCGGGGAAGAGAATGACGCCTGGGTCAGGTATATTTCCACGCCCATCTTGAAGTACTACGACCCGGTTTTCACGAGCCGCGAGATGCGCATCTCGATCTTCGAGCCGAAGGATTCCAGCGGCGAGTAGGACATCCGGGTAATAAAGAGAGCGTTTCGATCTATTCCTCGGTTCCATCTGCGGACAAACTCTCCCTTGACCGTGTCCACAGCTGGGCTATAATTCAGCCGTTGAATTATGAATGGTGGCGATATGGACGAACTTAAAATGACGACGCGGGATATGAGCATCCTGGATGAGATCATGCAGGATCCCGATACGACCCAGGCCAACCTGGCCACCCGTCTCGGCGTCGCGGTCGGGACGGTGAACTGGCATTTAAAACGCCTGGTTGCAAAGGGTTATGTCAAGGTAAAACGAGCGGAGCGGAAGAAGCTTCGCTACATGATCACGCCAGAAGGCGTTGCCCTCAGGGCGAAATTAACGATGGCGTATGTGGAACAGTCGATGGCGCTGTACCGTGACACTCGCGAACAGGCCCGAAAGGTATTGAACGAGGCCCGAGAACAGGGAAACACGTCGATCAGGATCATTGGGGATGGGGATATCGCCGACATTTGCAGATTGACGTGTATCGAACAGGGCTTCATCGTCGTGGAAGATGGTCAGGTCGATGGGACCTTATGCCTCAAGGTTGCTGGACGAGACATCGTCCTGCTGAATAACAAAGGCGAAGAAATCGTTTATGCAATTCCGTGAGGAAGGTTCTCGCGCAGCTCTTGAGATGACGACTCCATTCTTGATCCAAAGAAGAGCGTAGATATGGGAATGCAAAAAAACGACGTGAAAGGACATGTGGTCATCAGCGGTGGCGCGGGTTATATCGGTTCGGACCTCGTGAGCAAGCTGCTCCGCGAGAAATACCGGGTCACCGTTCTGGACAACCTGCTCTTTGGCGGGGAGAGCCTCCTGCCGCATCTTCGCCATCCCGATTTTGAGTTCATCCGGGCGGATGTGACTGATCTCAGTCATCTTGACGCGCCCAAGCTTTCAGAAAACAAGGAGCATCCACCTGAGAAAATATTCGTTCATCTGGCCGCGCTCGTCGGTTTTCCTGCCTGTCGGAAGTTTGGACGGGAGGAAACTTTTCGTGTGAACGTGGGCGGCGTCAAACAAGCTTACGAACTGGCTGACAGGATTGGCGCGAAGAGGTTCATCTTCTCTTCGACCTACAGCGTATACGGGCGTTCCAATGACGGGGAACCGGTTTCAGAAACGTCATCATTGAACCCGCAGTCCATTTATGGAGAGTCCAAGGTCGCGGCAGAAGAATTTCTCATTGCCGTAAGAGACCAGGGCGGTCCCAGTCCCATCATCTTCCGTTTTGCGACGCTGTTTGGGGCATCCCCTCGAATGCGGTTCGATCTCATCGTCAATCAGTTTACGCTTGAGGCTTACACGAAGGGCCTTTTGAAGATTTTCGAGAAGAATGTCTCAAGGTCTTTTTTACATATTAGCGATGTCGTCCGCGGGATACAGGAGGCGATGGAGACCCTGATCGGGGACGTCGGGGGCCAGATCATCAATCTCGGTTCGGATCGAATGAATTTCAAAAAAGAAGAGATCATCGAGATGATCCGAGAGTCTTTACCCGAAACCAGAATCCAGTACGAGGATCTTCACTTCGATGAGGACATGCGTGATGTCTCGGTCGATTTTTCAAAGGCCAGGGAACTGCTTGGATTCGAAGCGCGTACATCTATTCAGGAAGGTATCGAGGAGATCGCCGACCTTCTTAAGTCGGGCATCATAGGCGACCCCTATTCCCCTCGCTACCGAAATGCCGATTTTATCGTCTCATAAACGCACACTTGAGAGGTGATGGGATAAAAATGAATCGAATGAACTTCAACCAACAATTCTGGTCAGGAAAACGTGTCTGCGTGACGGGCGGCGCAGGTTTCCTGGGATCTTATGTTCAGGAAGGGTTGCGCGCCAGAGGCGTGGACGACTTCTTCATCCCGCACATCGAGGATTACAACCTCGTCGACGTGAATGATGTCAAGCGAATGCTCGCGGATTCGAACCCTGATCTTGTGATCCATCTCGCAGCGAATGTGGGCGGAATCGGAGCCAATCGAGAGCATCCCGGGGAATTCTTCTACGATAACCTGATGATGGGTGTGCAGTTGATGCACGAGTCATGGAAGCTGGGTATCCAGAAATTCGTGGCCATCGGCACGGTGTGTGCCTACCCAAAATTTACCCCCGTGCCCTTCCGAGAGGACGAGCTCTGGAATGGATATCCTGAGGAGACGAACGCGCCCTACGGCCTGGCGAAGAAGATGATGTTGGTCCAGTCTCAGGCTTACAGGGATCAATATGACTTCAATTCAATTTTCCTGATCCCGGTGAATTTGTACGGCCCTCGCGATAACTTCGATTTAGAGACCTCCCATGTGATTCCGGCGCTCATCCGCAAGTGTTTTGAAGCCATGGATCGAGGGGAGAAAGAGCTGGTTGTATGGGGCGACGGGTCGCCCACCAGGGAGTTTCTCTATGCCGCCGATGCGGCTGAAGGGATCCTGCTGGCGGCTGAGAAATACGACGCCAGCGAGCCCGTAAATCTCGGTTCCGGGGAAGAAATCAGCATCAAGAATCTCGCGGAGATGATTGCGTCAAACACGGGATTTGAGGGAGAGTTGGTCTGGGATACTTCCAAACCCAACGGTCAGCCGCGGCGGGGACTCGATACATCCCGGGCGGAAGCGTATTTCGGATTTACGGCTCCGACACCCTTTGAGCACGGTTTGAAGGAAACCGTTGCGTGGTACCGGGAGAATCGTCAATCCGGGGAGGTCCGTGGTGTCTGACCCCTCCTCTTTGGAAATGTCTTCATCGGAGGCCTCGCAGCCCGTGACCCTCATTCGTCCGGCGAAGGGCTGGATTGGGGTCAATGTCAGGGAGCTCTGGAAATACCGGGAGCTCACGTATTTCTTTATTTGGCGGGACGTAAAAGTTCGTTACAAGCAGACGCTGCTGGGAGCCGGCTGGGCCATCCTCCGTCCCTTCATCACAATGATCATCTTCTCGATCATATTCGGAAGGCTCGCCGGTCTGCCGACCGACGACATACCCGGACCGGTCTTTTATTACGCCGGTCTGCTTCCGTGGGTGCTTTTCCAGGATGGTGTATCGAAGTCCGGAAACAGCCTGGTGGGAGGCAGAAATTTAATCACGAAAGTGTATTTTCCCCGTTTGGCGATCCCGATCTCAGCGGTATCTGCTGGGCTTGTCGATTTTGCGATCTCGTTCATCGTTCTTCTCGGATTGATGCTATTCTTTAAGGTTCCGCTCGCTTCGTCGGTCTGGCTGCTGCCATTTTTCCTGTTTATGGCGCTCCTCTCGTCCCTCGGCGCCGGTTCGTATCTGGGCGCGTTGAACGTAAAGTACCGTGATGTCGCTCAGGTCATCCCATTTCTTCTGCAGGCGTGGATGTACGCCTCCCCGGTGGCCTACTCGGCGACGATCGTCCCCGAAGGGATCTGGCAGTTCCTGTACGGGTTGAACCCCATGGCGAGTGCGGTACAGGGCTTCCGCTGGGCGATGCTTGGTTCCGGGAAACCCTCCATCGAAATGCTTGCGGCCTCGATCATCTCATGCGTTCTTCTTGTTCTCTTTGGTGTCTACTATTTTCGGCGCACCGAAAAAACCTTCGCGGATCTGGTGTAGGACATGACGGATATCGCCATCAAGATTGATGATCTGGGAAAGCAATATCGCATCGGGGCGCTACCCAGCGGCTATGCGACGCTCCGGGACAGCATGGCGGGGGCGGTGGACCGGATCCGTTCCCGTAAGGCCAGACAAACCTACGAAACGAACTGGGCGCTGCGGCATCTATCCTTCGAATTAAAAAAGGGGCATGTCCTGGGAATCATCGGCAAGAACGGGGCGGGCAAGAGCACCCTGCTCAAAATTCTCTCCCGCGTGACAGATCCAACGGAAGGATACGCCGAGATCCGCGGGAGGGTGGGTTCGCTGCTGGAGGTCGGCACGGGTTTTCATGTCGAGCTTACGGGCCGCGAGAACATCTATTTGAACGGCGCGATTCTGGGGATGAAGCGCACCGAGATCGATCGAAAGTTCGATGAGATTGTGGGATTTGCCGAAGTGGAAAAATTTATCGATACACCGGTCAAGCGCTATTCGAGCGGGATGTATCTTCGGTTGGCGTTCGCCGTCGCTGCGCACCTCGAGCCCGAGATTCTCGTGGTGGATGAAGTGCTCGCGGTGGGGGATGCGGAATTCCAGCGAAAGTGCCTTGGGAAGATGAGCGATGTCGCCCAGGAGGGCCGCACGGTCCTTTTTGTCAGCCATAACATGTCCGCCATCATGCGTCTTACGCAGGATACCCTGGTCCTTGATAAGGGGGCCATGGCGCTCCTGGCTCCCACGCCGGAGGCGGTCGATTACTATATGACCTCAGGTCTGCATGTCGCCGGGGAACGGGTTTGGGAAGCGGAGGAAATCCCGCTTTCCGCTCATCCATTCTCCCCCATCGCACTCAGGGTTTTCGACCACAGGGGCGAGGTCGCGGATCGAATCTCATCCGTAGAGCCGTGTGTGGTCGAGTTCGAATACGAGCTCAAGGAGACGATCACCGGGCTGCGCACGGGCATCTATCTGTTTACCAGCCGCGGGGACCCCGTGCTCACATCATTCGATACGGATGACCCCCGATTGTTCGAGCGGATGACGGATCGAGAACCGGGACGATACATCAGCAGGTGTCGAATCCCGGCCAATTTTCTGAACGATACATCCTATGTCATTGGCGTGAATGCCAGTTCGTTCCGGGTGAAATCCTACTTCACCGATGAGCTTGCACTTACGTTCAGCGTGGATGGAACCGGAGCACCAGGGAGCCATTGGGCCGAGTCCAGGCGAGGACCGGTGCGCCCCGCTCTCGATTGGGAGATCGAGGAGAAATCTCGGGAGACATAGATCACTGCGCATCGTTGAGGGTCCGGTTCAAGTGAATTCGTGGTCGGATTGCCGGATGGAGCGATCCGGGTGTCAAGGAGTGAATTTGCGGAACAAGCACGGTTTTAATGTCGGGAGAGGCGTCATGGGCGGGTTGGATCGGAATAGCGATGACGTTGTTCCCACTAATGGGCATGGACCTATGGCCGTCCCTGAGGTGGTGGATCGGATCTGGAATCTCACCGCGGTGAGGACCTTGCCGGATGTATCCGCGTTTCCGCATTTATTCGAGGCGAAATTGCGCTCGGGGGTTACCCTCTTTCGAGCTTCGGTGGAGAAGGGTGAACGCAGTCTGTCGACCGTCAGATTTCTCTCGCCGAGCTGTTCAGGGCGCCTGGTATCGATGGAAAAGGCTGGAACGATTAAGGCTCCGCAAATCAAGCTTGTACATCAGGCGTATTTCGAATGCGTTTGGGTAGCCGATTGAACAGACTGAAAGATTTTGGGAAGAGAGCGGCCGGCTCAATCCCGTGGGCTGCCGAAATATACCAGGGCTTATTTTCCGGGAG
>CAZMZL010000147.1:0-8121 GCA_964570595.1 uncultured Anaerolineaceae bacterium
ACCGCCTGATATCATCGGGATATCGGAAGGTCTCCAAAACGCACTCTTCCGATCCCTGGAGAAAGATCCGGATCGCCGCCACAGGAGTGCTGGAGATCTGGTGAGGGCGCTCAAGGCTGATCCCCAGCAAGCAGCAAGCGTTCCGTGAAGAACCCCGCGGCAAACAGCGGGGCAGCGACCAAATAGGACTCCTGCAGGTGAGATGCCACCCCGTACCCCCGAATGCCCTTCATTCCGGGTGAAAGCCAGGGGAATATCCGATTGTGCCCATAAAAACGATCACGGATTTTTCAGCGCTGTCCAACGAGCGTGATCCAGGCGACGTTATTCACTCCCCGAATCCACTCGATTTGCGCTCCTATCCCGGTCGAATTGATCCGATCCGGAGTGGATTGCCGAGAATAGTCTGAATATTCAAGCAGGTAAATGTCATTCACCTGGCTGTATTCTGTCATCCATAGAATCTGATTTCTGTGCAATAATTCACGTGGGCATTGTTTGCGTCATTATCGAAAGGAAAGAGACATGGATTACGGAGCAATTCTCACACGAACATGGGATATCACCTGGCGGTATAAGGGACTATGGATCCTTGGGCTGTTGGCTTCTTGCGGGGCGGCGGGCAGGAGCAACTCGAATGGGGCCGCGAACGGATCGGGCTACAACTTTAGTGGTTCGGAGGATATGGTACGGTTATTCGAAGCGCCAGATGAGTCGTTCCTGATCGCCATTGCTGTAGCGATTTTCATCCTGGTCCTATTCATCGCGCTCTTCTTCCTTCTTCTCAGCGTCCTTGGTCAAAGCGGCTTAATCGCTGGTTTCAGCCGGGCCGACGATGGCTACGACGTCTCCGTAGGTGAAGCATTTCGATTGGGGATGCCGTACTTCTGGAGGCTGCTCGGAATTCGACTTCTTGTTTGGCTCGCTGGGCTGCTCGTCATCATCGCCATCCTTGCGGTGAGCATCCCGTTTTTCATCGTCACGTCGGGTGTGGGGATGATATTCATACTCCTTTGTCTGTGTTGTCTGCTGCCCTTCCTCCCTCTCTTCCTGCTTGTGGATGCCTATGTAATTCTCACCATGGTCGCTGCAGTGGAGGAAGACCTGGGTGTGATCGACTCGTTCCGTCGGTCCTGGCAGCTATTGACGGAGCATTTCGGTCCGGTCCTGGTCATGACCTTGATATTGATCCTCGGAACGGCGATTCTGAGTTTTGTGCTGGTTCTGCCCTTTCTGATCATGTTCATCCCTGTGATGATTGGATTTCTCGCCGGGGGAGACCAGAGCACAGCCGCCGGTATGATCGTCAGCGGGATTTGTCTGCTTGTTTCACTTCCCTTCATCTTCTTGCTCAATGCAGTGATGACGACCTTCACGACGGGAGGGTGGACCATCACATACCGTCGTTTGATCGGGCAGGAAGGTGCTTCGGGGCTGGGCACAACGACGACTGCTTGAAGTCTCAAACAATTTCTGAAGAATAATCCCCCGTACTCGGACGGGGGATTATGTTTTAACAACCTGTGACAATGGATGGACGCTCTACGTCTGATCGTCAATCTTCGCCTTAGGTGCATTCTTCTTGACGGATTCAATTCCCTTCTTGCAACCGTCTTTCGAGGAGTAACCCTCTCCTGTTGCGATGATCTGGTTGTTACCCGCAAGCAGTTTCCAGCGGTATTCGCCCTTCTTGTCTTTGTAAATTTCGAATTTTCCCATGTCTTGACTCCTTTTTCCCATCGATGATTATTGACCCGAAGTATAACGCTAATTTGAGATTCTGGCCTGCTAATTTTAACTTCTTCTCAAGCCCCTTGCAAAAATGATGAGCCTGCTCGCCATCATCCCTGCCCAGATGACCAGGATGGCATGGGTGCATTGAACAGTCTCGGGTCTCACCCATCCACTGATGTCATAAAGTGAATGATGCATCACACTATCTTCATAAGAAATGGATCGAGTTTCATGTCTTCAAAAGTAAATCCATGAAATTTCGGTGAGGAAGCATGATCGGAACCTGGATGGTCATCGGTGCCGGATTCGGCGCGGTTTTTGGAGTACTTTTGGATAATCTCGTCCTGGGGATCGCCTTGGGTGCGAGTGTGGGCGTTGTCCTGGGCGTCGGGCTTCGGAGCGTCGTCCGTGGTTGTGTGCGACCGAGCACGAAGCGAATATGGGTCATGGGTATTCTGCTTGGGTTGATGGGTCTTATTCTCGCGCTTGGACTCTTGTTCTTCTACCTTTTCTTTGTGTGAATGGGTGGGATTGGTCGATGGAGTGGCTAAGGCTTGCAGGACTATGGGTGTGGATTTACTGGAGAAGATGGTCATCGCTGCAAGGGAGTGGGCGATTCAAAAAGGTGTTGCGGATAGAGTCGATTTTCGCGTCGGTGATGCCCAGGACTTGCCTTCCGACGATGATCGTTTTGACCTGCTCATTTGTGAATCGGTCAATACCTCCGTCCCCGATCTCGATCAAGCCGCGGTAGAGTATGTGCGGGTAATAAGAAAAGGGGGATTACGTAAGAATCTTGGCCTGTTTCGTTAGATCCTTTCTAATCGACTCGAGCACCCGAAAACTATTTAAGGTGGCTCTTTCCGAGCCGAGATCGGTATACGAAACCATGGAATATGGGCTCTATGTTGGACGCAAGTGGGAAGCGTTGCCCTCGTATCTTTTCTGAAGGTTAGCTGCAACAAGCCTCCCTCGATCGGGTCTCCGTCTATTGTTTAAGTTGGAACTCCATCGGATCAGGTTTGTTATCAAGAACCTCTTCGATGTGCTCCATAACATCGTCGGTAAGCTGATCAACGATGTCGACCGCCTTCAGGTTTTCTTCTAGTTGAGAGAGGCGCGAAGCCCCCAGGATCACCGTGCTGACATTCTTGTTTTTCAGGCACCAGGCGAGGGCCAGCGCGGCCATATTCGTTCCCAAATCTTCGGCGATAGCGCTCAGGTCTCTCGCTTTCGAAATATGTTCCTGTCCTTCTTCACTTTCAAACATTTTTCTGAGCCACTCATAGCCTGGAAGGTTGATGCGGGCATCATCCGGGATTCCTTCGTTGTATTTCCCGGTGAGCACACCAGAGGCGAGCGGGGACCAGATGGTCGTCCCGAGACCTACCGTGTCATATAAACGGGCGTATTCGACTTCGAACCGCTCCCGATGAAACATGTTGTATTGCGGCTGCTCCATCGTAGGTGGGACCAGATTGTACTGCCGTGCAATCCCATAAGCCTCCATGATTTGTTGAGCCGACCATTCTGAGGTGCCCCAATAATGGACTTTTCCCATTTGAACGAGATCGCTCATCGCGCGAACGGTCTCCTCGATGGGAGTCTCAGGATCCGGTCGATGGCAAAAGTATAAATCGAGCGCTTCTACGCCCAATCGGACAAGAGCCTGATCGCACGCTTCGATGATGTGTTTACGGTTCAGCCCCCATTGTGTGGGTTTACGGTCGTCGACGCTGCCAAACATGACTTTGCTCGATAACAAATAGCTGTCCCGGGACCACCCGAGTTTCTTGAGCGCCTTCCCCATCACGATCTCAGCCTCACCGTGTTCGTATGCCTCGGCGTTATCAAAGAAATTAACCCCGGCGTCGTATGCGACGCTCATAATCTCTACAGCATCATCGATATCAACTTGTTTGTGGAACGTAACCCAAGCGCCGTAAGAGAGCGCACTGACCTGCAGACCGGATTTTCCTAATCGTCTGTATTCCATTATTTACTCCATCTGTTTGGGTGGATTTAAGGAAGCTTGTCTGAAATTTGTTCCTATTCAGTTGAATTGTAACGCGTGATTGACCTTCAGCGTCAATGCAGTCAAAACATTTTCTTTGCCCGCTGCACGTATTCTACCTCATCCGGATTTGCCGCTTCACGATGTTGAAGTGATCTCGGGGATTTTCCCCATATGAATCGATTTCAATGTGAGAGTCGAATCCGTATGAAATCGGCTCGATTTGAGGTTTGTGCTTCAACATTGGGGGGATTTAGGGGCCGAACAATTCGGTGACTGTCAATTCAAGGTGGTGAATATATTCTAAGGAAGACGAGGAAGAGCTATGGAAAAAATTATAGAAAAAAGCCATATGACCATGCAGCATACCGAAGAAGAGTTTACTCGACTGAGTCCGGGGAGATCAAGTATCTCGGGAGCCGGTCCGCTTCTCAAATGGAGGTCTGGATGCTTCAACATCAATGGGGGGCGGGATCATGCATCAGCCCATAAGAGTGACTGAAACACGGTGGGCCGGTGTCTCCCACCGTGTTATGTTATTCTGATCAGCGGCTCAGAACTTCTTCATGGCCATCGTCGATCACGTCGATCTTCGAGACGATCTTTCCAGTCTTCGATCCGATCGTGTCGATCCTCCATTCGATCCCGCATATCCTCCGCTCGATCACGGCGGTCCTCCCAGCGGTCGAAGAGATCTTCCCGATCGCGTTCCTCATCATGCCGATCTTCCCATCGATCCCATTTATCCTCGGCCCGATCCCAGATGTCTTCGATATGGTCCCGACGATCTTCCCGTCTGTCCGCCTTGTTTTCACGTCGGTCTCGCCGATCCTCAAGACGGTCCACGATGGCTCTAATCCGTCTGGACCAATCAGCGTTGTTTTCGGTGAAAACCTCGATGCGCTCGAACCATCCCGCGGGTAGCTTGTGGCTTTCTGCTATCTCATCACGATTTTCCTGGAGGCATGACATGAATACTTCACGATCTCCGTCGGATGTGGTGAGGCAGTCTCCGATAGGTCCATTATATTCTTCAACCTGGGCAAAGACTGCACTGGGTAGGGCCATAGTGATGAGAACGAGACCAATGCCCCCGAGCAAACCAATCCCAACCTTACGCATTATTCTTTCCTCCATGAATAGAATTACTCTGAAGCTTACAAAGGAGGTGTTAACCTCTGTTTATAAAGTTGTAAAAAGCTTGAAAAAATCGCTGGGAGGATTGGGGGAACCTGTTCGCTTGAATAGATTGCTTGACATCTCTATTCATGCGGTAGTGAAAGTATCCATGACCAGGGTCGTCTTGCCAGTCCCGGTCAGGCATCCTAGAATGCTCGCATCTTGGAAGGTATTAAGGAGCTAAAAGATCCATAAAAAACGTTTTCGGAAAAGGGACCATCGGATGTTCCTGGCTTGCTTGAGTCTGGTGGTTGGCATCGCGGGTCTCTCCGCATGTAATTTTCCAAATGCGGCTGCAGAGCTGTTTGTGAGCCCTACGGCGACCACGCGCACACCGACGATGACGCAATCACCGACGATCACGCGAACAGCGACCGCCTCGGAAACGGCTACCATAACATCGACCTCAACCCGAACGTCGACGCCCAGCCCCACCCTCACGATCACGCTCACCCCGACGATCACCAACACCCCTACTCGAACCGTTACGATTACACCAACACCTGAAATTCGCGGGCGCGTTTCGGTCCAGTCCAATTGTCGTTATGGACCTGGTTCGGCTTACTTGTATGAATGGGGCTTGTATCCTGCCAATCGCGTCACGGTGCTCAATCGAAACGAGGATGCGACCTGGGTATACGTGGATCCGTGGACTTACATGGATTACTGCTGGGTTAAAGCCGATCTTCTGGAATTCGATGGCGACATCACCAAACTCGATATCCGAGTGCCGATCTTGCCCGCCTCTGATTTATATGGCCCGGTGTCGAACGTACGGGCAAGCCGCGTCAATGGCGACGTCTGGATCGCCTGGGACGGGATCTGGATGACAGAAGATGATTATCGCGGGTACCTCATCGAAATATGGGTTTGTGAAGACGGGGAGCTCCGCTTCAAACCTATCCATAGTGATGGGTTCCTCGTGGTTGTCCAGGACGATCCAGATTGTGTTGAAGAATCCCGCGGTCGGGTATACGCCGCCGAAAAGCACGGTTATACACGATGGGTGGCGATCGCCTGGCCGCCTCATCCAACAGCTACGCCGCCTAAGAAGCCGTCTGAATAATCCGGGTATTGCTTCCGGATCTTCTCTGGGTACGAATCTTTCTTCGAGGTTGTCCCGCATCCGTGTCTGTCTCAGTTCACGAATATGAAGCGCAGCCGGGTGTTTTGTATTCGATCAATACGGGAGGTATAGTTCTCGAAACTGTGAAATGAAAGGAATGGGCCGTGGCTGATTTCCGGATCTCAAATCTGGCGGACATATTGGTAAATTACTCTGTTGAAGTGGATCAAGGCCATCTTGTGCACATTGGTTGTTGGCCCTTCAGTCCGTCCGCGCTTCCCTATTTGCAAGAGGTCACTCGGGCGGTGCTTAGAGCGGGGGGGCATCCGCTCCTAGATCTGGAGCCCGAGTTCTTCAGTAATATCCTGTTTGACGAAGGAGATGAATCACAGATTTCATTCGTGGATCCTCGAATGCTGTGGGGCGCACGGGAATTGGACCGTTCGATTGTCTTCACTTGTGAAGAAAACACGCGCCGATTATCAGGGATTGATCCTGAGCTGCAAACACGATACGCAGCAGCAAATCGCGAGGTCCAGGATATTTTCTATGGACGTGCTGCGGAAGGCAGTCTCCGTTGGGTTTATACGCTGGTGCCTACGTCCGGGTACGCACAGGACGCCGAAATGAGTCTCGCGGAATTCGAAGATTTTTTCTTTCATGCTGTTTTCGCAGATATCGATAACCCCATGGATAAATTGACCTCGATTCGCGTAGAACAAGATCGCATCATTTCCTGGCTGGCTGGAAAAAAGGAGCTCATAGTCCGGGGCCCAAACGTTGATCTGACGCTGTCCATCGAGGGACGCCCATTCATTAATTGTTATGGTGATGCAAATCTTCCTGATGGTGAAATATTCACCGCTCCGGTAGAGGATTCGGCCGAAGGCTGGATAAGATTTACCTACCCTGCCGTTTTAAGTGGTCGAGAAGTGATCGGCGTCGAGCTTCAATTTGAAGCAGGCAGAGCGGTCAAGGCGACGGCCGAGAAAAATGAAGCATTCTTGCTGGCCTCGCTCGACATGGATGAAGGGGCGAGATTTATCGGCGAGTTTGCATTTGGAACGAATAAGGCCATTGATCGACATATTAAGAACATACTCTTCGATGAGAAAATCGGCGGGACGATCCATCTCGCCCTGAGGTTTGGATTTCCGGAATCGGGGAGTCAGAACAAGAGCGCCTTGCACTGGGATATGATCTGCGACATGAAGGATGGCGGGCAAGTTCTCGTGGACGGCGAGATGTTTTACAAGGATGGGGAATTCCTGATTTGACAAATTTCATTCGGCAGGTTCGAATGATTTACGATCCGTGTAGGTTCTGCTTGATGTCGCACATTGTCACGAGCGATCAGAACGAGCATGATGAAGGCCCGGAAGCCTTCGATCAGCTTATTCATCTCAAGGTGCCTGCCACCCACACGCAATCGTGGGGGAAACCCTTGCTCCCAACGAAACCAGCAGGGTTGTCCTGCTTTGTTGGTGATCGATGGGAGATCATTGATCAGGTGGTCTTTGCGATGTTCATTGAGCCGGCGGCCGCCGCGCTCATCCACTCCCGCTCAACTTCCTCGTAATGTCGTGTCGTCATCTGCCGAAATTCGGCCACTGAATATGGTCTAGCCCGAGAAAGGTTGTCCCTGTTTATCGCAGCTAAGCTGGATCTCGGGGAGAAGTTTCTTTCCTGATAAGGGGATGCATCTTGGAAATGTTGATGCGTTTCCGCGAGCGTACGTCGGGTAATTACTTTCCAGGTACAAGACAGCCATTCGCCTTCACCGATCTGTAAGCTCGCTGTAAGTGCGAGTCAATCTATAATCAAAAATGCTATCGAACGAAAGGATTGGCCTCCTTCTTGCATCCGGAGAGGAAAATCGAGATGGATATTGACGTGAAAACGAACATGTATAACGATACACAACCTCTCCTGGATGTCGTTCATGAGCAGAAGAGAACACAAGCGCCTGCGCATCCCAGGGAGGCAGGAGTTTCCAGAGTCGATCGTCATCAGAGTGATGTCGCATGGAAACGGGAAAGCTGGTGGAGCACGATCACCTATTGGGTGGATGAGTTCGTCTGGCGGCGGCGGTACTGGAACAAAAACCGTATGAGAGGCGATCGATAAG
>CAZMZL010000148.1:0-8093 GCA_964570595.1 uncultured Anaerolineaceae bacterium
ATTTCCAGGCCATCATTCCCAAGGTCAAACCCGAGAATATGCGCTGGAAAGCAGATGATTGGGAAGATCCCACGAATTGGGCGCCTCGGAAGCGGGGATTGTAGGCGTTCCGCGCGCAGGTTCCTGGCCAGGGGCCTGATGCCCATTACCACGATGGATAAGGAGTCGCAAAATGCAATCCATACATGCATCGGAAGCGCCCGGGGCGATAGGTCCCTATAGTCATGCTGTCCGAGTGGGTGATCTCGTCTTCTGTTCAGGTCAGACCCCTATCGACCCGGCGACGACGGAGCTCGTCGATGATGACATCCAGGAACAGACGAAGCAGGTCCTGAAAAATCTCGAAGCTGTTCTCAAAAGCATTGGGCTTGACCTGTCGGACGTGATCAAGACGACGGTCTTCCTGACCGCCATGGAAGACTTCAAAGGGATGAACGCGGTCTACGCTGAAATGTTCGGCGCTCATCGACCATCACGCACGACGGTGGCCGTCAAAGAGAATCCTCTTGGTGCGTTGGTGGAGATCGAATGTATTGCAGAAGCGCATCGTCGGTCCCAGGCATCTGAGCAGGGAGATGGATAGGTTCTTCAGGAGTCTTGCGAGTTGCAAGTTATGTCTCTGGGCTGCCGCACCGACCTCATATCCCCGAAACTTGATGGCGAGATACTCGATCGAGGGGGCGATCTGGTCATCAGGGCACCTTCAAACCCAACGTTCTATGGGTGAAATCACCTTCTCTTCTCTATCCCTCCGGATGATGGTGATGACCTCCGCGGGCGAATGATTATTATGGAGAAATTGGCCGTCCGCCTGATATCCGGCATGAAACCATCGGATGGGACGCGCCCTCAGAGAAAGCAGACGTATCGATCCCTTCCTGGATGAGGGGTTTCACTTCAACGAACAGGTCGCCTTGACCACGCGCCAAATCCCCGCTGCGATACCCCCTGTGTGGGCGGCCTTTTGGGCTTGGGTAATAGGAAACCCTCACCCCGACACCTCTCCCTGCAGGAGGGAGAGGGGAAGTAGTATTAGGGAATACTTTCCTCTCATCGGCAGGAAGATGATCGAGGTGAGGCAGGGGTTTTCCTCATAAAAGTATTATCGAAGAAGGATCATGACCGGATCCGTTGGTTCGCATCCAAACCTGGGACATCCAGGGCCAACAGTGAGTGCACATCCGATCTCATTCTTGATCATGCCCGCTAGTTTTAGGGAGCTGACCGGAATATTTGATCGCTCCGGGCTTCACTTAGTAGAAAAGCGATCTGCCGCGCTTCTTCCCGCAAGCCAACCCGTGGAAAATGCGGCTTGCAGGTTGTAGCCTCCCGTGTCTGCATCGACATCCAGGATCTCGCCGGCAAAATAAAGTCCTTCGATCTTTCGAGAAGACATGGTGCGCGGATCGACCTCGCGCGTGCTCACTCCCCCCGCTGTGATGATGGCCTGGTTGAATGAACGATGCCGGACAACTTTGAACCGGAAATCTTTCAACCATTTTCGCAGGCGGTGGCGATCTTCTGAGGATATTTGATGGGCAGGTTTTTCGGCGGGAATGTTTGTCTGCTCGACACAAACAGGAATGAGCAGGCGCGGCAGCAATCCACTGAGAAGGGTTTTGTACTGTTGTTTCCCGTGTGCATCCAGATCACGAAGCAAGCGGGCATCAAGCTTCTTCTCATCCAACGCGGGCTTTAAATCGATGGAAATCTCGACATCCTTCTTTGCCTCCAGGGCGTTAACCACCATCCTGCTGAGCGAAAGGATGATGGGACCCGAGAGACCGAAATGTGTGAAAAGCATCTCACCGAAAGCGTCGTCCATCCGTTTGCCATCGATGATGACGCTCGCGCTCACATTGCGTAAGCTGAGACCCTGAAGGCGAGGGGCGATATCTCCTGATGTGACCAGGGGGACCAGTGCAGGTCGGATGGGGACGATCGTGTGACCAAGGTCTTGTGCAAGCGCGTACCCATCCCCGGTCGATCCCGTCCCTGGATAGGACGCGCCGCCGGTTGCCAGAATGACGCTGTTTGCCTGATAGCGCAAAGGGGGTGCGGAATGCTTCGAAGGTGAGGGAGCCACCCGCACGATCAAAATATCAGTCTCCTCAACTTGCATTCCTTCGACCTTGGCGTTGGGATGTATTTGCGCACCCTGAAGATCGACCCAACGGGTGAGCGATTCCACGATTTTTTGCGCATCGTCATTGACCGGGAATACTCTCCCGCCTCTCTCGACGTTCGTCTGAATACCGAGTTCGTGGAAGAAAGCGACCAGGTCATCGGAGAAGAAAACCGAGAAGGCATGGCGGAGAAAGCGGCCATTCGTCTGGAAGTGTTCGATGAAATCTTCGAGCGGGGCCGTGTTGGTGAGGTTGCAGCGTCCCTTGCCGGTGAGGCGTAACTTTCGACCGGGCTCACTCATTTTCTCAAGCAGCAGGGTGGACGCGCCGCAGCTCGCCGCTTGTCCGGCGGCCATCAATCCGGAGGGACCTCCCCCGATCACGATTACATCGTACACGGTTCTTTCCATGTGGTGACTATGATAGAAGATCCATCGAATCTTTCCAAATACGGCCAGGGTGGATATTGTGGGTGGGCGGGGTTCGTTGGGTTGGTCTGGGTTCTCGCTCCCCACAAAATCGAATGTGCTTCGAAGTTATATGAAGCTGGTTTTCCTGCCGGATAAACTCGCAGTACAATAACCGGACAGACGGTTTCGCACGGAAAAGGAATTCGGGTATGTCTCGCAGACGGCAATCGTTCTTATCTAGCCGCTCGACCTTTTTGGTGGTCGTCGTGGTTTCCTTACTTTTTGTGGGGATTTTTGACGCACACGCTGCCCCCAGTTTCGGCGTATACGCACCGAATGCGGTTATCGATCAGACTCCCACAAATCCGCTCATTAATCCCATCGTCGCTTCATCCAGCCGGCGCTATCTCAGCGGCATTGGATTGAACGATACCTTCAGGATATTTTTCGAAGATCGTGCAACCGGGTTCCCCCCGCAGATTATGAGTGTATCGACGACCACCGGCCCAACCGGGTTCCCCGCCGCGACAACCGGCACGAACATCACCGATACGCACTTCTTGATAAAGGATTGGCCCTATTTCGACTCCGGGACCAGCACATGGTACAGCTATCGCGCCTGGGGTGCGGTTGGGAATAATGCCAACCACAATTTTTATGTCTCCAATGATCTCGCCAATTGGACTCTGGTGTCTACATTTCAAATCCCGAATGCAGCCGGATTCTCCCCCAGAGGTTTCGTGTACTATGGTTTTCATGACGTCATCTTGCTGAACGGTACATATTACGCGTGGGGTGAGGCGAATAGTGGAGAGACCCTGTTGGTGCGAAGCGCGGATGGGGGAGATGTCTGGGAAGCATTTGACAGGGTGGGGGGGAATCTGGTCACCGATGGCTCCCTGGCGACACCCAATGCCGGGGTTTCTCCAACCCCGACCGGGAATTTTTTCGACCTGGGACACGATCGTGGATTTGGAGCGTTGTATGTCCCCGGGGATGACTCGGGCATTTACCTGGCGGTCAATACGGTCGCCAGACCCAGCCAGCCATCGGGTGTTCTCGAAGCGAACTTTATTGACCCGGCCAATTGGACCTGGAACGATGGCTCCACCGGGCGGCTTACACCTGCGCAAGCATTGTTATCGACGACCTCCTCGCATGATTATCGAGAGACATGGCTTGTGCCCCAATCGGATCCGGATGCGCCCTGGGTCATCATGTACACAGCCGATTACAGCGGGACTCGAGCATTGGGATGGGCTTCTGTCATCCCCGAACCAGGATCCGTGCCGCCGGAACTGCCCGAAACCGGATTTGCGCCAGACAGGGTGTTCAACCTGCCCATCCGACCGCTCGACAAGGCCTATACCGAAATGGGTGACCTATGGCTGGAGATTCCGTCTCTGGATCTTCAGACGCCGATCGTGGGGGTGCCGTTGGGGGAGGATGGATGGGACGTTCGCTGGCTTTGGAACCAGGTTGGTTATCTCGAAAGCACGGCAGCCCCAACGTGGCCGGGCAACACGGCCCTGACCGCGCATGTATACAATGCGGTTGGTCGTCCGGGTCCATTCGTCAAGCTGCATTCGCTGACCTATGGTGATCACATCATCATCCATGCATGGGGGAGCCGGTATGTGTATGAGGTGCGCGTCAATCAACGGGTCCGTCCCGACGACATGAGCGTGCTGAAGCACGAGACCTATGATTGGATCACCCTGTTGACATGCCAGGGTTATGACGAACGCACGAATAGCTATAACTTCCGGCGTGCTGTGCGGGCCGTGTTGGTGAGCGTGGAGGAAGACCGGTAGGATCGGATCCGCGGTTGTTGATGTGAAATTTCTGGGCGATTATCCGTCGCTCTTTTTCCCTTCTAACGGCGGTTGATGATGACGGTCCTGATGTAACTGGGGGATGCTAAATCAAGCTGTTGATCCATCTGTTCTCTAGAGTTTACCTACCTTCAAACAAGACCGTTCACGTTGTCCAATCCCGTGACCGGTCATCTTATGTGCCTTGGTTTAGTTCGCATCGATCCTGGTTCCTGGATATGCAGCCTGAACCGTTGGATATATAATCCCCATGAGAAATTCACCTCATAACAATAAGGAGGCAAGCGAATGTACGAGAAGAGCATCGAGTTTTTGAACAAAGCGGTTGGCGAAGAATTAGCTGCAGTACATCAATACATGTATTTTCACTTCCATTGTGACGATCAGGGTTACGATCTGCTCGCAGGATTGTTCCTCCGCACAGCGATTGAGGAAATGGGCCATGTGGAAAGATGTGCAGAGCGCATTCTCTTCCTGAAGGGCGAAGTGGAGATGATGGCTTCCATGGAAGTCTCGAAAATCCACGACGTGAGAGAGATGCTCGAGAAGGGCCGGAAAATGGAAGAGGACAGCGTACAACAGTACAACGTCTGGGCTAATGAGTGCTCTGCGAACGCCGATGCGGGGTCTCGAAAGGTATTCGAGGATCTTGTTGCGGATGAGGAAAGACACTTCGATCAATATGACAACGAAATGGACAATATCGATAAGTTCGGCGAGCGATACCTTGCGCTGCAATCGATCGAACGAAGTAAAGCGATGGCCCCCGGAGGGGCAGAGTAATTGATATCCATCCTGCTGGAGAAAAGTTCGCACGGTTAATTTAATTAAAACGAGGTCATTCGATGGTATTAAATGATCGGACTGGAAACTGTCTTAATTGTGAGCGGAACGATGGAGAAATCCCCATCCTGCGTCTGAGCTATCAGGGAGAGGACCTGTGGATATGCTCATCATGTTTCCCGATACTTATTCATAAGCCCGAGCAACTGGCGGGTCGACTCGCGAGCGCAGATAAGATTCAACCGAGCTCACACACTCACGATTGATCCGCATAAACCGATCGTGATGTTTGCTGTAGGGCGCCCCGATATACTCGGTTCCGGAGCGTGCTCGTCACGCATTATTGACGGAACAACCCAGGGGCAGTCCCAAACGGGGAGGATCATTGCTCAATCAACCCTCACCCCAACCCCTCTTCCTGAAAAGGGAGGGGGGCTTTAATATTGAATCGCATCAAAAAAATAACGAATGATTCTTCCACCCGGATTTAACTTAACATGAAGAAAGGATCGCTTTGAAAGGAGAATTGTTCGGGAACGGCCTCTACGATGATGCGTGGTTCTCGGGCGAGGTTTTCGAGCGCGCTCAATTAATTGGGGCTGAATTCCAAAATTGCACTTTCGTGGACTGTACTTTCTTCGAATGCGTCTTCCTTGAATGCAAGTTCATGGATTGCGCATTCTCGGGATGTGACCTGAGCTTGACGCAAGTTCCTGATTCTAAATTTACTTCAGTGTATTTCGAAAGGACAAAGTTCGTCGGCGTGGATTGGACGCGTGCAGAATGGCCCAGAGGCAATCTTGGAGAACCGCTCAATTTTTCAGACTGTATCTTGAACTACTGCACTTTCATAGGGCTTGACCTACGCGGGTTTGCTTGCAGGGACAGTTTGGCCAAGGAGGTTGATTTTCGAGAGTCGGATCTCTCCGATGCCGACTTCTCGGGGACGGATCTCAGCGAAAGCATCTTCCTCAACACCATCCTCGATCGGGCTGATTTCAGGCGTGCTTTGAACTACAGTATCTCACCCATGGAGAATTCCATTTCCAAGGCGATCTTTTCCATTCCGGAAGCGATGTCGCTCCTATACTGCATGGACATTGTCCTGGACGATTGATCGGATTGGAGATTGTTGAGATGGATACCGATTGCGAAACACCTTCAATTTCGGTGGGGGCAGGCGATGAAGTCTCTTTTTGTCCCCTGGCACGGATGCATGTGAACTCGTCCACAGGGAGCAGGTAGTCCGTGCAAGGTCGAAGTGAGCGTTTCCGAGCATTCGTGTTGGACACACGAGAGTCTGAGATCCTGGAATGATCAAACTGACCAACCGCCAGGCGCGCCGTTTCCTGCTCTACCACCAGGGTTTATGGCCGCCGCATGGTCTTCAGGGGCGACGTGGCGTTCTTGCGTTCATCAAGCGCGTGGGCAGTATCCAATTTGATCCATTGAACGTAATCCGGAGCTGGTTCTGCAATCACGCATCGAGGACTTCAGCCCTTCCATGCTGGAGAGGCTTCTCTATCATGACCGGCAGATCATCGAAGGCTGGGACAAAATGATGTCCATCTATGGGGTTGCCGATTGGCCTTACTTCCACAGGCGGAGGATGGCTGTCCGGGAGCGCTTTACGGAGCTCCCCTTATGGGAGTTCTTCCCGGGGTGAGAACGATGCTAGAAAATCAAGGCCCGATCTCCTCCCTCGATCTTGATATCCACGAGGTTGTGGATTGGTCCTGGGCGCCGACTCGGATAGCTCGGGCTGCGCTTGAAAGTATGTATTGGTGGAGGGAACTGGTCATCCATCAACGCGTCAACACACGGAAAGTGTATGATTTCTCACATAATCATCTTCATGATGAACTGCTCAAGGCGGAAGATCCAAATTTAACAGAAGAGGACTATCAGGATTGGTACGTACTTCGCCGCATTGGCAGCGTGGGGCTGTTATGGTGAAAATCTGGAGATGCCTGGTTGGGAATGCCCGGGATCAAGAGCAAGGAGAGAAACCGTGCCATTTCACGTCTGGTCCAAAAGGAGCGGTTGGAGCAAGTTGTGGTGGCCGGCATCTCCCAACCGTTTTAGATGAGATCCGATGACAGGAATTCGCTCGAGACGCTCTTGAATTCAAGTGTCCCACCTCTGGGTGCAGCTTTCCTCGCGCCTCTGGATTACCTCCTCTGGGATCGACGCCTCGTGGAATCCCTATTTGGGTTTTCCTATCGCTGGGAAGTTTATAAACCCAGGGAAGAGCGCGAATACGGATATGATGTCCTCCCCGTGCTTTGCGGTGACCAATTTGTCGCCAGGTTCGAGCCAGGGTGGGATAAAAAGAACGGAGACCTGATCGTAAAAAAACTGGTGGTGGGAACCAGGCGTAAGCGTATCGGGAAGGATGCGCTCGGCGATCAAGACCTGTTTTAGGCGATTCAGTCGATATCTCGGCGCAGGTCATATCAGGGTGGATGACGATCGAGTCGATCATTTCGAGTTGGAGTTTTAAGACACGCGATGATGATCTTCGTGCATATCGGCGGGGATGGAAGAAGCGAACGAGGGCCATGATTATCTTGATTATGGGCGTTGCAGGATCGGGAAAAACATTCATCGCAACGCTCCTTGCTGCTGAATTAGGTTGGGAGTTCATCGAGGCCGATGATTTTCATAGCTCGCAGAATATTGAAAAGATGGCTGCCGGGATACCACTCACTGAGACGGATCGGTTACCCTGGTTGGAGGAATTGAATACGAGACTTGCGGCAGAGGACTCATCCAATGTGGATGTCGTAATCGCATGTTCTGCGCTCACGGGGTCCTCCAGAAACGCCTTGCTGAAAGGCATCAAACACATGGGTATCGTGGATTTGCAGGGGGATTATGAATTAATCCACGCAAGGCTCAACAACAGAGCGGGTCACTTTTTCAACGAGAAATTGCTC
>CAZMZL010000149.1:0-2834 GCA_964570595.1 uncultured Anaerolineaceae bacterium
GCATTCATCCCTGATGACGCCGGCGTGGGCGTCACCCGCCAGCGCACGATCGCCATCAACCCCAACACGATGGCGGCCACACGACCGGGCGTCTTTGCCGCGGGCGACAGCGTCTCCGGAACGGCGTTCGTGATCGAAGCCGTCGATTCCGGGCATAAGGCTGCAGTAAGTATCCATCGCTACCTGCGCGGCGACGAATTGGAAGCCCCGGCCAGGCCCGAACTTCCTGTGGTTAAATTTACCCGCGCACAATTGGAATCCCGTGTGGACCTGGGTGAGATCATTCATTCCAACCGCATCCCCCTCCCAGAGATCCCGCTGGAGGCCCGTTTGAGCGGCTTCGCCGAGGTCGAACTCGGCTACACCGACGTACTTGCTCAAGCCGAGGCGTCCCGCTGCCTGAGCTGCGCGATCTGCTCGGAGTGTCTCTCCTGCCAGTATGTTTGCGGACCGGTAGCGATCGACCACAACATGGTTGAAACGCGGGAGGAAATCAATGTCGGTGCCGTCATCCTCGCACCTGGCTACCAGATATACCAGGCTGAACTCTCGGGAGAATACGGGCTTGGCCGCTACCCGAACGTGATCACCGCCCTGCAGCTCGAACGATTACTCTCCGCTTCAGGACCCACCGCCGGACACGTCAAGCGACCCTCGGATGACAAACCGGCGAAACGCATCGCCTTCCTGCAGTGTGTCGGCTCGCGCGACCAGAGCCACGACTACTGCTCGGCCGTCTGCTGCATGTACGCCGCCAAGGAAGCCGTGATGATCCGCGAGCATGATCCCGAAGCCGATGTGCACGTGTTCATGATGGATATGCGCTCGTTCAGCAAAGGCTATGAAGGCTATTACCGCCGGGCGAGGGAGCAGTATGGAATCAAATACACACGCTGCAGGCTCTCGAATGTTCGGGAAGATCCGGAGACCGGGGAGATTGTTGTAAAGTACGCAAGGGATCAGGATTCAGGGATCGGGGATCAGGATTCCGAATCCCCAATCCCGAATTCCCAATTCCAGATCGTGGAAGAAAAGTTCGACCTGCTCGTGCTTTCCGTCGGGATGGAAATATCCGATTCCGTCAAGAAGCTCGGCCATGATCTCGGAATCGAACTCGACGAGTATGGCTTCTGTCACACAACGATCTTCGATCCGCTGCAGACCTCGCAGGAGGGCATCTTTGCCGTCGGACCGTTCCGCGAACCGAAGGATATCCCGGAGACCGTGGTCGACGCCAGCGGCGCCGCGGCGAGAACGGCAGGACTGCTCAACGAAGCACGCGGTACATTGACGCGGTCGGCGGAATACCCGCCCGAACGCGACATCGAAGAGGAGGAACCCCGGGTGGGCGTCTTCGTCTGTCACTGCGGGTCCAACATCGGCGGCTTCCTCGATGTGCCCGACGTCGCGAATTACGCCGACGAGCTTCCAGGTGTAGTTCATGCCGAGGACAACCTCTACACCTGCTCCCAGGACTCGATCGCCCACATCACCGAGCAGGTGAAGGAGCTGGGTCTCAACCGCGTCGTCGTCGCCTCCTGTACGCCGATCACTCATGGGCCCCTCTTTCAGGACAGCATCCGCGCCGCGGGTCTTAATCCCGCCCTGTTCGAGATGGCCAATATCCGCAACCAGTGCTCCTGGGTGCATTCGAACGATCGACCCGCTGCGACTGAGAAGGCAAAAGAACTGGTGCGCATGTCGGTGGCACGGGCGAGGACGCTTCGGCCGATCACAACCACGACCGTGCCTATCGAGAACGATGCGCTCGTCATCGGTGGCGGCGTCGCCGGGATGACTGCGGCGCTTGCGCTTGCCGAGGGCGGCTTCGGAGTTCACCTTGTCGAGCGTGAGGCAGAGCTGGGAGGTAACCTGCGCGATCTGCGGACGACGCACGATGGAACAGATCCGCGCGCATACCTGACGGACCTGATCGAGCGTGTGGAGAAAGATCCGCTGATCCACGTGTACGTGGAACACGAAGTGACGCAAACAGGCGGATTCATGGGCCGCTTCACTTCCACACTGCAGAACGGAAAAGAGGGTAAAAAAGAAGTGAGCCACGGGGTCACGATCCTGGCAACAGGCGCCGAGGAATACCGAGGGCCTGAGTACGGATACGGGACAAACGATCGCATCCTCACCGGGCTGGAATTCGAGGGGTTGCTGCGGCTCGAATCGGGAGAACTGCTCTCGTCTGAGCCTGTACAGGATGCCTGGGATTCACTGGGTCAAAACTTACCAGATGAAATCGTCATGCTCCTATGCGTTGGACCGGCGGAGCAATTCTGCAGCCGAATCTGCTGCACGACGGCACTAAAGAACGCACTGGCGCTGAAGGAACGTAACCCGGACGCTCGGATTGTGATTCTTTATCGTGATATCCGTACCTACGGTTTTAAAGAAAAGCTTTATACCGAGGCCCGCGAGAAGGGCGTGCTCTTCATCCGTTACGATCCCGAGAACAAACCAGACGTGCAAGTGATAGACGATCACCTGAATATCGCTGTGTTTGATCCCACGATTGGACGCACGATCACGCTCAAGCCCGACTTGCTCGTGCTCAGCAACCCCGCCGTCCCTCCTGCGGATGCGCGCGCACTTGCTACGATGTACAAGGTCCCCGTCGACAGCGATGGGTTCTTCATGGAGGCGCACGTGAAACTGCGCCCGGTGGATTTCTCCTCCGACGGACTTTTCATGGCGGGCATGGCCCACTACCCGAAATTTGTCGACGAAACCATCGTCCAGGCGCAGGCAGCCGCCGCCCGTGCAGGGCGAATCCTCTCTAAGAGTTTTCTCACCGCAGGCGGCATCATCGCCCATGTCGATCC
>CAZMZL010000149.1:2844-7954 GCA_964570595.1 uncultured Anaerolineaceae bacterium
TCACCTGTGTGCGGGTGTGTCCATTCGATGTACCGCTGATCTCTTCAGAATATTCTGGCGTCGGGGACATCATCGGCGCCGCGTTTATCGAACCCACGGTATGCCAGGGCTGCGGGAACTGCGTCGCCGAATGTCCGGCGAAGGCCATTCATCTCTGGCATTATGAGGACGATCAGATCATGGTCAAGCTGGATGCACTATTATTAACCGAGTGGAGCGCTTGATGTCCGATTTTCAGCCACAGATCGTCGCCTTCTGCTGCACACACTGCGCGTACAACGCCGCAGATTTGGCGGGCAGCCTGCGGATTCAATATCCGTCGGCGTTAAAGATCGTGCAGGTCTTATGCAGCGGGCGCGTGGACGTGCTGCATATCCTGCACGCTTTTGATGATGGAGCCGACGGCGTGCTCGTCGCCGGTTGACTGCCCGGCGACTGCCATTACCTGGAAGGTAATGCCAACGCAAAAAGACGGGTTGGATACACACGCGGCCTGATCGAGGAAATCGGCCTCGAACCCGAGCGCTTGAAGATGATCAACCTGTCCTCGGCGATGGGGGCACAATTTGCCGAGGACGCTGCGCAGTTTACGAAGGAAATCCAGGAACTCGGCCCCAGCCCGCTTCGGGGCAGCGTGGTTTTGAATGAACCGGCAACAGAGACATGATATTTAAATCCCTCGTGGATCCAGCCAATTCCGATAGATGGTTCCACAATAAGGGTCAGGAGCTTAGAGGATGATCGTAGCCGAACAAAAGTCGTTGGAAGAGATCAAAACACTCGTAGACGCCGCCGAGAAAGTGCTCGTCGTGGGCTGTGGAACCTGCGTCACCGTCTGCTTCGCCGGCGGCGAAAAGGAAGCCGGCATCCTCGCCACCAGCCTTCGCATGGCATCCAAAGTCGACGGCAGAGCGATCACCGTGACGCACGATACCGTGCAGCGTCAGTGTGAGTGGGAATACATCGATCCGCTGCGAAGCCAGATCGAGGAGGCGGACGTGGTGCTCTCGGTCGGCTGCGGCATCGGGGTCCAAGCCATCGGAGAGCATTTTCCAGAAGCCATCGTCGTCCCTGGATTGAATACGTCCTTCTTGGGAATGCCTACGGAACAGGGTGTCTGGGAGGAACGATGCGCCGCGTGCGGGGACTGCATCCTGGGGCTCACCGGAGGAATCTGTCCGATCGCACGCTGCGCCAAACAGCTTCTGAACGGCCCTTGTGGTGGCTCACAGGACGGCATTTGTGAGATCGACCCGGACACGCTTTGTGCCTGGCAGCTTATCTACGACCGGCTCAAGGATCAAGACCGCCTCCATCTCCTTACGGAAGTACAAGGACCAAAGGACTGGTCGAAAAGCCGCGATGGCGGACCCCGCAAGATCACCCGCGAGGATCTGCGCCTCGCCGCAGAAGAATCAGCGTAGCCACAGGAGTCATGGAAATGAGCGCAATTCAATCCAACGGGTACAAATCCGGCTCTCAACTTGAACGTATTCTCCAGGAAGGCCACTTCGCCGTCACCGGCGAACTCGGCCCGCCTCAAAGCGCGGATGGGGACGTCATTCGAAAGAAGGCGAAATTATTAAAAGGCTACTGCGATGCGGTCAACATCACCGATAATCAGACCGCGATCGTACGGATGTCCTCCATTGGCGCAGGCACGATCGTCATCCAGGAAGGCTTGGAACCCATCATCCAGATGACCTGCCGGGATCGCAACCGCCTCGCCATGCAATCTGATCTCATGGGCGCTTACGCACTCGGCATGCGCAATGTGCTCTGCCTGACGGGCGATCATAATTCATTCGGCAACCATCCCACCGCAAAGAATGTCCATGATGTCGATTCTCTTCAACTTTTACAGATGATGGTGGGGATGCGCGATGACTGCATCTTCCAATGCGGTGATGAGATCAAGGGAATTGAACCGCGATTCTTCCTTGGCGCAGCCGCCAATCCCTTCGGCGATCCGTTCGAATTTCGCCCTCAGCGGCTTGCCAAAAAGGTTAATGCCGGAGCAGATTTCATCCAGACCCAACTTATTTATAATGTCCCGCGCTTCAAGGAATTCATGGAGAAAGTCCGCGATCTGGGCCTCCATGAGCAGACCTATATTCTGGCGGGTATCGGCCCGCTGAAATCTCCCGGCATGGCGAAATACATGCGTGATCAGGTCCCGGGACTTGATGTGCCGGACGAATTCGTCGACCGCATGACCGCCGCTGCAGCGGACATCGACAAGGAAGATAAAAAAGCTCGCCGGAATGCCTGGCGTGCAGAGGGTATTCAAATCACGATCGAACTCATCGAGGAAATGCAGGGAATCGAAGGTGTTGCGGGCGTACATATTATGGCAATCGAGTGGGAAGAGGCCATGAAACCGATCGTCGAAGGGGCCCAATTGCTCCCTCGCCCGGAGCTTGCGCCCCTGACGACGCCTGATCCCGAAGCCGCAGCCTAACGAGGACTTTATGGAAACCACACTGAGCACCGATTTCGCCAACCGAATCCTGGAGGGTATCGGGGAGAACGTATTCCTCTGCTACCACTGTGTTAAATGCACCTCCGGAGGCCCCCTCGACGAACATTTTGACCTCGCACCTAATCAAATCATCCGAGCGGCGCAGCTCGGCATGGAGGACGAGATCTTCGACAGCAAGACCCCCTGGATGTGCGCCTCGTGTCAGACCTGTACGACCCGCTGTCCGCAAGGAATCGATATCGCCAGAGTGATGGATTTCATCATCAGCGAAGCTGTGGTGAATGGCATTGAGCCTAAAGTCCCGGAGATCGCCCTCTTCAACAAAGTGTTCCTCAGAAACGTCGACATACTCGGGAGAGCCTATGAGCTCGGTTTGATGGCAGAAATGAACCTGCGGACCAAGAAACTTTTCAACGACATGGACCTGGGTCTGGAAATGCTCAAACGCAACAAAATCCGCCTGCTCCCCGAGATTGCACGGTCAAAGAAGCGGAAATCTCCCATCGCACCCGCGTCCCGTCCCGGCAATGAGATTGGCTATTATCCGGGCTGCTCCCTTCATTCGATGGGGGAGGAGTTCAACCATTCAGCTCTGAGCGCCCTGGACACCCTTGAATTGATTCCCGTCGAACCCGATGGGTGGGTGTGCTGTGGATCAACGCCCGCACATCGCGTGGATCATAAACTCGCGACGAGACTGCCGCTCGAAAGCCTGGTCTTATTCGAACAAGAAGGGCTCAACGAGGTGGCGCTGCCATGTGCATCATGCTTCAGCCGCTTTCGTGCCGCCGCCCGAGATGTACGTCTTGATCCGGACTTAAAGAAGGAGGTCGAGGCCGAGATTGGCAGCGAATACCACGATGGGGTTGTGATCTCTTCGCTCCTCGATGTTGTCGTGAATCGAGTGGGTTTGGAGAAGGTGAAGGAGAAGGTGGTCCGTCCGTTGGAGGGTCTCAAAGTCGCCTGCTACTACGGCTGTCTGCTGACACGTCCTCCGGAGGTTACGGGCTCGAAAGATCCCGAATATCCCATGTCGATGGATCGGCTGATGGAAGCGATCGGGGCCGAGGCGATCATGTGGGACGACAAAGTATCCTGCTGCGGCGCGTCGCTCTCGCTCACCCACCGAGATGTGGTCCTGAACATGAGTGGGAACATTCTCGCCAATGCGCAGCAACGCGGCGCAGACGTGGTCGCCGTTGCCTGTCCTCTTTGCCATCTCAATCTCGATGGACGCCAGGGCCAGATGATCGACATGGACTCCATCCCGGTGATGTACTTTACGCAGCTTCTCGACGTGGCGTTTGGACACTCGGAAGATGCCGCACTGAAGAAAAACATGGTTGATCCGAGGCCCATCCTTGGCGAGCATGCCCTGTTATAGAATTGCAGAATACACTTGAGCGGGGAGGCGATCGGTCCCAGATCGACGCCGTCCATTAATCATTAAAGGAAACAAAAATAGATCGGATGGCAACTACCAACCGCGGACCCCTTCGAGCGATCATCCTCAGCGAGACCGGTCAGGACGTGAATGCGTGTGGGAGCTGCTGGCTATGTGACGATGAGCACCATCCCGGAATGGATCTCTGCTTCGGAGAGCTCATGAAGGCTGCCGCAAAAGATGATCCCACCGCCCTCCGGAATGAGACACTTTGGAGTTGTGATCCTGTCTTTGAGGGTGGTTTTAATTGTCACGAAGGGATTCGGCTTCAAGACGTCATCAACGTCCTGCGTCACGAAGCAAAATTACGGGGCGTCCCGCGGTGGCGTTCTTAGGCGCTTGCAGGTATCACCCGTAACGGTTCGTCAGAGTTAGATCGAAAATTTCCCGTGGGATGATGAGGTTCCTCCATGAAAATTGCAGTCACAGGAAAAGGCGGCGTGGGTAAAACCACCCTCACGAGTTTGCTCGCATATGCCTACGTCGATTCGGGGTATAAAGTGCTCGCCATTGATGCCGATCCGTCCCCCTGCTTGGGAGCGGCGCTTGGTTTTTCACAGGACGACCTCGATCGGTTGACCCCGATTGCAAATATGGATGAGCTTATTTATGAACGCACCGGTGCGCAGCCCGGGACCACCGGGGGATTTTTCAAACTCAATCCACGAGTGGATGACGTACCCGATCGTTTTTCCATCGTTCAGGAGAACATCCGCTTGCTTGAGCTAGGCGCCGTCGAAATGGGTGGGGCAGGATGCATCTGTCCAGAGAGCGCCATGTTGAAAGCGCTCATCACACATGTCCTGCTTCGCCGTGATGAAGTGGTCTTACTCGACATGTATGCTGGCGTTGAACACCTTGGGCGAGCCACCGCCTCCGCCGTCGATGCCATGCTGATTGTGGTCGAACCGACTGCGCGCAGCCTGGGAACCGCCAAACAGATCAAATCGCTCGCGCAGGATATCAACCTTAACCGCCTCTATATAGTCGGGAGCAAGATCCGGGATGACTCGGACCGTGATTTTATCGAATTAAACGCTCCGGATCTTGAAGTGATCGGCTATTTGCCTGTGGACGAGCGCGTGATTGAGGCGGATCGAAGAGGGGAGGCGGTTTATAAACAATCTCCAGAGCTGGCAGAGGCGAGCAACCACATCATGGAATCCCTTCTCCCTGAGCATGAT
>CAZMZL010000150.1:0-4387 GCA_964570595.1 uncultured Anaerolineaceae bacterium
CCATCAGTAAAGCTGGAGGGCGAGCCTCGTACCGGGGGTTGATAAAAGTCCACAAGGGCGCTTATGGCTCGAAATCGAACGTGGTATGTGATGCACTGCTGCTGGACTCGGACTCCAGATCCGATACGTACCCTTACATTGAGATTGACGAAGACGATGTGTCCATCGGACACGAAGCCTCGGTAAGCAAAGTCGGGGAAGAACAGCTTTTCTATCTGATGAGTCGGGGGTTGAGCGAGGAAGAAGCGACCACCATGGTCGTGTCCGGTTTTATCGAACCGCTTGTGAAGGAACTGCCGATGGAATATGCAGTCGAGATGAATCGCCTCATCCAACTCCAGATGGAAGGGTCGATCGGGTAAGTAAGCCAGCGAGCAGCCTATCTAAATGGATCGATGACGGCATCAAGGGCCAGGAAAATATGAGCACAAAGACAGTGAGCAAGAAGCGTGTCGTTCGCCGAGGAAAATCGGTGGAGTTCAATTTCGACGAGAACGACGTCCGGCGAATTTCATCCAGATCTCAAGAGCCGGAATGGCTCCTTGAACGCCGACTAGAGGCATGGCGGATATTCACATCGCTCCCGATGCCGTCGACCCAGGATGAACCCTGGCGTCGCACCGACATCCGAGGTCTGCCGGGGGTCAATCTTAATGTCCAAACAGATTCCGAGCCGCCCGAGATCTTACAGCAACCCCTCCTGGGTGAGGAGCATGGCGCGCTGTTGATCCTATGCCCCGGTCAGGACGTCCCGGTCATAGGACGCTCGCAGGGTCTCCCGGAGGGTGTCATTTTTACGGATTGGGCAACCGCCATCCGCGACCATGAGGACGTGATAAGGACGCACCTCGGATCGGTCATACAGGCGGACGAAGGGAAATTTGCTGCTCTGGGGGAGGCGCTCACAGAAGCGGGGGTCGTTGTGGTTGTCCCGAAAGGAGTGCAGCTTGAGCAGCCCTTGCACAGCGTGCTCTGGTCGCCCGCTCTCGGGAGGGCCACCATAGATCGCATCCTCATTGTGGTTGAAGACGGAGCTTCGGCGACGTATCTGCATGAGAATGCTTCCCCTACGGAAGGCGGAGAGGCCGTCCATGTTGGAATCGTCGAAATTGTTCTCGGGATTAATTCTTCGTTGAAGTTCGTCGAACTTCAAAATCTTGGGCAGCATGTCTGGAATTTCAGCCATGAACGAGCACATATCGGTAAAGATGCCCGGCTCGATTGGATATTTGGAGCGGTAGGGAGTCGTCTGACGAAGACGTTCAGCGACATGTATATGATGGGTGAAGGATCGCAAGGTCGTATGTCCGGATTTTATGTCGCCGACAAAGATCAGCACCTTGATCATGACACCCAGCAAAATCACATGGCCGCGAACACGACGAGCGATCTGCTCTTCAAGGGTGCGTTGGTGGACCAAAGCCGTTCTGTGTGGCAAGGCATGATTTACGTCGCGCCGGGAGCTCAGAAGACCGACGGCTACCAAGCTAATCGGAACCTGATCCTTAATAAGGGTGCCCGCGCCGATTCGATACCCGGGCTTGAAATACTTGCAGATGACGTTCGCTGCACTCATGGTGCGACGGTGGGCCAGCTCGAGGAAGAGCCCATTTATTATCTGATGTCTCGAGGATTGACGCGGAAGGAAGCTGAACGTCTTCTGATCGACGGTTTCTTCGCACCCATCATGGAGCGTGTCCCCTTTGAGGGCGTGCGGAAACGATTTGAGGAGATGATCGATCATAAGCTTGGCGCGTAACCTGTTGACGACATACAATATGGCCTAACTATATCTCGACAGGATTTGGCTTATGACGAAACAAAAAGGTAAGGGAAAACCGAGGATGGAGAAAATAGGTGAGACGCAATATGCCGTTGGCGATGTCGTCGACGTGCTCTGTGACCACAACGAAAACGACAACCGGGTTCGAGATTGGCTCCAGGGAGTGGTCGTACAGGTTGACGAGAAGATGGTCGCCGTCCAGTTTACTGAAGATGTGTATCTGACCGACGGCTGGATGGTGCCGGATCGGGTGCTGTGGTGCCAGCATGGCGCGGATATTATTCGTCCGACGACAAGACGACGCCGCCGAAAGAAGTAGGAATTCAATCATCCACGATGAGAATGGAGGCGCTGATGGCGCCTGATACAAAAATGAAAGACTTCGATGTCGCGCGTGTCAGGAGCAGATTTCCGGTTCTGACACGCGAGCTCTATCCCGGCGTCCCGTTGATTTACATGGATTCAGCTGCGACCTCGCAGAAACCTGAGGATGTCATCCAGGCGATGTCATCATTTTATGAACGGCAAAACGCGAACATCCACCGCGGGATCCATAAGCTGGCTGAGGAAGCAACCTCCAGTTACGAGGCTGCTAGAGTCCGGATCTGTTCGTTTATTGGCGCGGGAAATCCCAGGGAAATTGTTTTCACGCGCAACACGACCGAATCGATCAATCTGGTCGCATACAGTTGGGGGAGATCCAACCTCAAATCCGGCGATCGCGTGCTGCTCACAGAGATGGAGCATCATTCGAACATCGTCCCCTGGCAGATCCTTGCACAGGAAAGGGGCATCCAGCTCGATTTTGTTCCGGTCACCGGTGACGGCAAGCTTGATCTTGACGCCTACTCACAGCTTCTGAAGGGGGAGCCGCGACTGGTTGGATTCACGCATATGTCCAATATGTTGGGGACGATCAATCCAGTGAAGCAGATGACCATGGAAGCCCATGCGGCAGGTGCGCTCGTCCTCGTGGATGGGGCTCAATCTGCGCCTCATCTGCCCGTCAATCTCGTCGACCTTGATGTGGATTTTTACGCTTTTTCCGCGCATAAGATGTGTGGACCCACAGGGGTCGGGATTCTATTTGGCAAACAAGAACTTCTGCAGGAGATGCCGCCCTTTCTGGGCGGGGGAGACATGATCAAGCGAGTACGACTGGATGGTTTCAGTACCAATTCCCTTCCCTACAAATTTGAGGCTGGGACACCGGCAATTGCCGAAGCCATCGGCTTCGGTGCCGCAGTTGATTTTCTCACTGAGTTAGGGATGGACGCTGTGCATGCTCACGAACAGAAGCTGACAGAGTACGCATTGGAACGACTCGAAGAAGTGCCGGGGATCAAAGTCTACGGACCCTCGCCGGCAGAAAAAGGTGGGGTGATGTCGTTTACGTTTGAAGGTTTGCATCCCCACGATGTCGCCCAAGTGCTGGACCGTGATGGGATCGCGGTGCGCGCCGGGCATCATTGCGCGATGCCCCTGCATGAAAAATACAAGATCCAGGCTACGACAAGAGCGTCCTTCTATGTGTACAACACGGAGGACGAGATCGATGCGCTCATCGAGGGACTGTATAAGGTGAAGAAGCTGTTTGGTTGATCCCGAACGGCCTCACAGGAGACGGACCCGAGATGGACGATTTCTACCGTGAGATCATCATCGATCGTTATAAGAATCCCCAGATGAAGGGGACGCTTGATCCCCATGATTATTCGTTCAAGGATGATAATCCGTTATGCGGCGATGAAATTCGGGTTGATTTACGCGTAGATGATGCTGGAAAAGTAACCGAGGCAGTGTTCGAAGGCCATGGTTGTGCGATCTCAATGGCGTCGGCAGACCTGCTCGTCGAGTCGATCGTGGGAAAAGATCTTGATGAGGTGAAATCGCTCTCGAAGGAAGACATTCTTGAAATGCTGGGCATCGAGCTCAGTCCCGTACGTTTGAAATGCGCGCTGCTATCATTGAAAGTGTTAAAGGCGGGTGTGTACGGGGTGGATGCGCTGGAAGAAGAACTCACATAGCACAAGGGAGCACGATAGGCTTTGTACAATTACGTCCAGATGGAAGAGGGTAAGTTGGAATTTGTCGCCGTGGCGGCTGAGGACGAACTCCGTGATGGTGAACGGATTCTGTTCGAAGTGGACGGCGCGTCGATTGTATTATTCAAGATCGCGGGGGCATATTTTGCGATCGCCGATCTCTGTTCGCATGATGATGGACCTGTGGCGGAAGGGGAGATCGAAGGGCATGAAGTCGTCTGCCCGCGTCACGGCGCTCATTTTGATTTACACACCGGTAAAGCGCTGACGCTTCCGGCCGTCGTCGACATCCCGGCGTATCCGGTGCGAGTGGAGAAGGGGGAGATCCTCATTGGAATGCCGATTAAGCCGTGATGCATCTGGAAGGAGTAGAAAGCCGGCGGGCTTTTTTTGGTTAAGGCAAGCTGGTTGGCACGACAGGAGGCCGGCCCCGGCGGGGTGCGGGCAAATACGGATTGGGCCGGGGGGAAGGGTGGTGTCGGCGAGGCGATGGGTATGGTGCTGCAGGGCCGGCACGAAGGCCGGCCCCTACGGGGTGCGGGCAAATATGGATTGGGCC
>CAZMZL010000150.1:4487-7917 GCA_964570595.1 uncultured Anaerolineaceae bacterium
GGGCCGGCACGAAGGCCGGCCCCTACGGGGTGCGGGCAAATATGGATTGGGCCGGTATGAAGGCCCAACCCAGGGTTTAACTGGAGTCCATATCCTCGAAAGGTGTGATGATCCCCCCTCACATCGGGGTTATTCGGGTGTATGATTAAGCGCAGTGCGGCGCCGTGTCCGGTGAAGCGGGATACGGCGCATAACATATGCGGCGCATAATTTATGCGGCGCACAATTTATGCGGAGAACAACGAGTGTCTAACTATCCTGTTTGGAAAGGGATTTTAAATGACTGAAAAATGGGTGTATTCGTTTGATGAGGTCGACCAGGCTGAGAAGAAGGTTGGAACGTGGGAGGGTGTGCGCGCGCTGCTCGGGGGGAAGGGTGCGAACCTGGCTGAGATGACCAGGATCGGTGTGCCCGTGCCGCCCGGTTTTACAGTGACGACAGAAGCCTGCAACACCTACCTTGCCGAGAATGAGACCTTCCCTGAGGGGATGTGGGAAGAAGTGCTCGAAGCGATGAAGGACGTCGAGAAGAAAACGGGAAAAGCTTTCGGCGATGTAAAAAATCCCCTGCTCGTCTCCTGCCGCTCCGGCGCGAAATTCTCGATGCCCGGTATGATGGACACGGTCCTTAATATTGGTTTGAACGATGAAACGGCGGCCGGCATGATCGAGCTGACGGGTGATGCCGCCTTTGTGTATGATGCCTACCGCCGCCTGGTACATCTCTATGGATCCGTCGTGATGGATGTCCCCGATGAGGTGTTTGAAGAACCCCTCAACTTGCTCAAGGAAAAAAAGGGCTACGAGTCCGACACGGAGATCACCGCAGATGATTGGAAGATGCTGACGGCCACCTACCAGAAAGTGTTCAAAGAGAATACGGGAAAGGACTTCCCCCAGGAGCCGATCGAGCAGCTTAAGGGGGCGGTCGAGGCGGTGTTCCGATCGTGGAACGGTAAACGTGCCATCAATTACCGCAATGCCGCGAAAATCTCTCATGACCTTGGCACCGGCGTAAACGTGGTCACGATGGTCTTTGGGAATATGGGAGACGATTCCGGAACGGGAGTCGCGTTCACGCGCGATCCCGCGACCGGCGAGCATGTGATCTATGGAGACTATCTGCTAAACGCTCAGGGCGAGGATGTTGTTGCCGGCATCCGCAACACGAAGAAGATTACGGAGCTCGAGCAGGAAATGCCGGAAACCTATAAGACCTTCATTGAGATCAGCGAGAAGCTTGAAAAGCACTACCGTGAAATGCAGGATGTTGAATTCACGATCGAACACAACAAGCTGTGGATGCTCCAAACTCGTGATGGTAAACGCACGGCAAAAGCAACTGTGAAAGTCGCTGTGGACATGGCACATGAAGGTCTCATCACAAAGGAAGAGGCCGTGATGCGTGTATCGCCCGATCATGTGGATGCGCTCCTGCACCCGCAGTTCGATTACGAGGCGCAAGCGATTGCACGAGGAGAGGGGAAGGTATTTGCGAGCGGCGTGAATGCCTCGCCGGGCGCCGCTGTGGGACGGGTCTACTTTGATGCGGACACGGCGGAGGCGAAAGCGAAGGAAGAGGGCCAGGACGTCATTATGGTCCGCCCGTTCACCAAACCTGACGATGTGCACGGCATGCTGGCTTCGAAGGGTATTCTCACGAGTGAGGGCGGCGCGACAAGCCACGCGGCTGTTGTTGCCCGGCAATTCGGGATCCCTTGTATCGTCGGTGCTGGCGAAGTCAAGATCGATCTCGCCGGACGAAAAATGACGGCAAACGACCTGGTTGTGAGCGAGGGCGACTGGGTATCTGTGGATGGCACGACCGGGGAAACGTTCCTCGGGCAGCTTCCGACGACCACCCCGTCTTTTGATGAGCAGATTGAGCTGACTGAGCTGCTCTCCTGGGCAGATAGCGTAGCCGAGCGAGATGGGATACGAACCGGCCCAGATGGCTTTCCCACAAAGGGCCTGCAGGTATGGGCGAATGCGGATTACCCTGCGGATGCAGAGCGAGCGCGCCGATATGGCGCGAAAGGTATCGGTCTTTGCCGGACGGAGCACATGTTCTTTGAACAGGAACGTCTCCCCATCGTCCAGCACATGATCCTTTCGGAGAGCTCTGAGGAGCGTACCGAAGCACTGGATAAATTGCTGCCCTATC
The DNA here is from genome assembly GCA_964570595.1 of uncultured Anaerolineaceae bacterium. Lineage (GTDB taxonomy): Bacteria > Chloroflexota > Anaerolineae > Anaerolineales > E44-bin32 > E44-bin32. The sequence goes on from CAZMZL010000150.1 coordinate 6,652, forward strand.
AGCGCAGTGACTTCGAAGGATTGTTTGCTGCGATGGATGGACTTCCGGTGATTGTGAGGCTCATCGATCCTCCGCTGCATGAATTTCTTCCCAGCATGGAGGAATTGATCGCTGAAGTCGCCACGATGAAGGCGAAGGGGGAGACTGACGGCCTGGCAGAGAAGGAAGAGCTTCTGGGGAAGGTGAGATCGCTGCATGAGTCAAACCCGATGATGGGATTGCGCGGCGTGCGCTTGAGCATCGTCATGCCTGAGATCGTGGAGATGCAGGTCAGGGCAATCTTCGAGGCCGCCGCAGACGTTAAGCTTTCCGGGAAGGAACCTCACCCTGAGGTCATGATCCCGCTTACCGGGCATATCAACGAGCTGACCGCGATCCAACCGCGATTGGAAGAGATCGCGAAAGAGGTGATGGAAGAGAAGAAGGTCGAATTTGTATACAAGTTCGGCACGATGATTGAGATCCCCCGTGCGGCGCTGACATCAGCGGAGATCGCCACCGTAGCAGAGTTCTTCTCCTTCGGAACAAACGATCTCACGCAGATGACATTCGGTTACAGCCGTGATGACGCCGAGCGTAACTTCCTGCTTGAATACGTGGAGCAGGGCATTCTGCCCGGAAATCCGTTCCAATCGATCGATGAGGATGGCGTTGGTAGATTGATGGAACTATGCACGCGAGAAGGTCGTGAGGAACGCCCATCGCTAGAAGTCGGGATCTGTGGCGAACATGGCGGCGATCCGGCATCCATCATGTTGTGCCATAAATACGGCTTGAACTATGTGAGTTGTTCGCCTTTTCGAGTGCCGATCGCCCGCCTGGCGGCGGCACATGCGGCGCTGGGGGAATAAATACCTTCTACATTCCAAGCAGATGAACAATGGAGAGGCTGTCTCAAGGAGGCAGCCTCTTTTTACCTTTCCTTCGATCGCGGGCCATGATTTATGAGACGCGCGACCAAAGCAATGGCTGAAGGTTGTATTGTGCGTGGATTGAAATGTTCGGTTGAGATGATCTATGATCCGGAACATGGAGGATGCTTCGCCCGCGATGACATTGAAGAAGGGATAAGGCACAAGGGGATCAGCCGCTTCGGCGCGAGGGCGTAGGCTCCCTGGAAACCCTCACCCCAACCCCTCTCCCTGAACGAGGGAGAGGGGATTCAATATTCGAAGCGGGTCGTTTCTACGCAGGATATTGAGCAGGGCCGCCACGAAGGGCGGCCCCTACGTGGTCAATCCGATATTTCAGAGGGCCGCCACGAAG
>CAZMZL010000151.1:0-7871 GCA_964570595.1 uncultured Anaerolineaceae bacterium
GTGCACTGTGCACACCATTTCTGGCTGAAACCGTCTGGAGAATTTATCAGCATTCCGAGGATAGAGAATTCCTCCATGAGGTTCATGACCCCATCTATGAATATTTCAAGACGTGGTTTTCGCTCCGGTATGATCGCGATGGCGATGGATTTCCTGAGTGGGATCATTCCCAACAGTCTGGTTATGACGACTGGCCCTTATTTGTCCGCTGGAAAACCTGGGGTCATGGGTTGGATATCTCGACTGCTGAGACGTCCGATCTGGGGACATACCTATTCAAGGAATGCAAATCGTTAATTGCCATGGCGTCTGAGTTAGAAAAGTACGAGCATCTCGAATGGCTTAATGCTCGAGCGACCGGTTTGAGGGAATCTATCGAGGCTAGTTGGCATGACGGGAGATATCGCTACCAGCATTTCGATCGCGATCTTCATAATTCACCCCAGGGGGAACTGTTAGGAGAAGGCGAGGGGATATTTGATTTAGAGATTAACCGCACTTTCGAGGACCCCGTTCGTGTTCATATACAAGTTCGCGGTGAGCACGAAGGTGCGAAAACGCTGAAGGTCAACATCCACACGCGCGGTCCAAGAGGGGGAAAGCGAGTTGAACGCCTCAGTGCAAAGATGCTGGTGTGGTATTGGGAACAGGGAACAGCCACATCCGCTGGGGGGATGCGCGTCATCGACCGAATTGAAATTCGCGGGGTGCGTGACGATATCCAAACAAAAATCAGGATAGCCGATTACGCTCGTACGGATTTGACCAATCTCCTGCCTCTCTGGGCAGGGATCCCGGATGATGGCCGAGCCGAACTCCTGGTTCGAAAGACGCTTCTCGACGAAAAATTATTTTGGCGGTTACGCGGTCTCCCCCGCAGTCCTGCGACGGATCCCGCCTGTGAATCGGATTGTGAGCATGGTTCCGGGGGAGTATCGATGCTCTGGAATTTGATGATCGGGGAGGGTTTGCTTGCGTATGGATTTCGCGCAGAGGCTGCCGAATTGGTCACCCATCTGATGTCTTCCATTATCCATCAACTGAAAGTAGGCCACGGTTTTCGCGAGAGATATGATCCTGATAAGTTGACTGGATATGGTGCACAAGATCATCTGGCAGGGATTGCACCTCTGGACTTATTCCTCCAATCCCTTGGCGTTCGATTACTATCCCCACAGAAAGTATGGGTACGTGCAATCAATCCCTACCCCTGGCCGGTTGCTATCCGCTGGAGAGGCCTTGAAATCCGTTGTGAATTCGATCGAACGATCATTGTATTTCCCGATGGAAGCGTGGTGGAGATCACCGAGAAGGAACCGACTTTGGTCGAGCAGTTGGATGAGAGAATTCGCCGAGATGAGTAAGTCCCGCTTGAAAACGATGCAGCGGATTGTGGACAAGTAGAGCCCCATGATTGTCGGCGAGGCAAGCCCTTCGCGGGGCGCCCCACCTGCCTCGGCTTATGTATGTCACCTCGTTTCATTTTTATTCAACCTTCGGGTGGGTTGTCTGACGGCCATCGTCGCATGGTTGGGCGTTTCCCGCCGATGAAGTCTCTGCCTGCATGAGGAGCGCCAATCGCACCGTGGAGACACTCCAATGACACTGGCAAAATGTATCAGGCATAAAGGGGGAGGCCATACGGGAGGGGTAACGAGGGTTTTTTGAGGGCGGCCCCTACGAGAGTAACCTGGATAGCCTGGGTATCCAGATACAGGTTTATGGGTGGATCTGTGGCTCGCCCGCCGTCGTATCAGGCCAACGCGATCATCAGTCTTGAGAGGCCCAGACCATATGGGACCCTGACCTCAACACTTCGCCCTCTCGGTAGAGGGGCTTCGAACTTGGTCCACCGCGCGGTTTCAAGGTGCGCCTGGACTGTCTAACCAAGGTTAACCTGAGAGGCTGTCATGATGAGGACGAACTTTGTGAAATGGAAGAGGGGATCGCGCGCTTGGGCGTGATGGCGCAGGTATTTTGCGGGATCGGGGTGCTTCGTCATGATTCGATCTTCACTCATTTTCCACCTCATCCAGACTTGGGCTTAGTGCTCGAGATGATTGCAGTCAGGTTTCACATAGAATGTGACATTTCCTTGTGCCCAGGGTGATCGCAGGGCGTATTCCTGCATCGTATTCCTTGCAGGCAGAATATCTCCTGGCATGAAGTCAAGGCGAGCAGGGAATGAGATTTGATGAAGCTTGAAGATCCGAAGAAGGGTTTGTTGCTTTATCGGCCCTGCGGTTTTCGATGGAAGCATTCGACGGTGTACGTAAGGATCTCGAGATCTTCATCGCGCCATGCATCCCGGGCTAAATGCGCCTTGAGACATAACCTCGATAAAAAATCTTCGGCGTCGTCCACTTTTTCCCACACCTGTGGAAGGAACGTTGCTCTTCGAGCCCCTTTCTTTAGGATGACCCCGTCAATCCCCGGTTTCAGGCGACTGAGCAGGTCATCGGATGAGCTGTAGGTCAATATTTTAGGAGTTGTGAGAACAGATACTTCTGTCTCGATTTGACCGATTTCTTCGGGGGTTACCGGTTGAAAACGGGGATCGTGTTGTGCAGCCGAGGATGCGTTCTTGATCACGTCCTGGGCGAGTGGGAGTGTGGCCTCGATCGTCCCTATACAACCTCGCAAATGCCCCGCAATATTCAAGGTTACAAAAGATGCGCCGGGTTCGGTGAGTCGTGTGGGGAGAGAGATACCCTCGATGGAGGGTATCGAACTCTTCTCGGCAGACGCCACGATGGATGCATCGGCAAGGTCGAGCAAGATATCTTGTTCTTCCGGATTCAATTCACCGAACATTTCGCCATCTTCTGAGGGCATGCTTAACCCCATGATCCACTTGAAGTATAGCAGAGCCTGGCGAGGGTATCCTTTTGTAGGTGCATGAAGAGAAACGTCGATTATCTCAAGCCAGGTTGCTCGATAAAACCCGAGCGGATGTGTTTATCCCGGCTTCATGACTTGGACGTGTTCGCGATCGCAGCCAGTATGGCTGGAGAAAAATCGGTGAGATCTTTCAAATCTTTTGAAAATTGTTCGCGGGCATCGGTCGGCCCCACCAACAGGGCTGGAACGGGATTACGAGTGTGTCCACGAAGGCTGAGGTTTTCCAGGTTCCCATGGTCTGAGGTAAGCACGATGAGATCTTCCCGATCTTTCCAGGCTTTGAGAAGACCTCCCAGCATGGCGTCGAATGCTGCCAGTAAATTTGTTGCATCCGCCATCGACCCCTTGTGCCCGGCGATATCACTGGGCCAGAAATCGAACCATGCAAGATCATACTTTTTTGAGATTTGAGCGAGGATCAACCCGGCTTCATGGGATTCGTATACCGGCGCAGGGGGAAAGTCCGGCTGGGCGACCCATCCCTCCCCGGTAAAATCCACGGACATGGCGTTCCCTTCTTGTAAGTCCTTCGCGGTCATGAGATCGATACCTGCCGCAGTGACTGCAAGCGGGATTGCTGAGTACAGGCGCAAACCAGAATTAATCGCTTCGAAATAGCGGGGGGGGTAGGCATTAAGCAGGGCGGCCTTGCCGCCCTGCTCGGTGACGGTGATAAAAATATTCGATTCCCTGATGATAGAAGCGATCGGTGGATTTGGTTTCGGACCGTAATGGTGACCGATCTCCTCAGGAACGTTACGACCGGAGAGCAGCGCCGCCTGCCCCGAGGCTGATTGCGGGGCGCCCTCGATCCCGAGGCATGCGTCCACGCCCAGCAGTGTCGCCTGGGCGCCGTTGTAGGGTACAGATTCCGCGGTGATCGTCCTGCCATCAAGGATGCCTTCGAGATTGGGCATTTCCGCCGCGGCGAAAGGATTGTGCCCAGGATTATTTGGACCCAGACCGATGCCATCGATGAAAAGGAAAAGCACCCGTGTCATGGGGATTTCCGGGTGAATGTGAACCATGCGGAATGTCTCGACCCATCCATACCGTGTTGTGTGGTGGCGAGGTCGAATCCTGACGAGAATGTTCGCATGATCTCATCCTCTGCGGGTATGCGGCCCTCCGTGTTGATTAACCAGCTATAGAGCAGGAAGATTCCACCAGGATGGACGACGCGCGATATGGATTTTTGATATTCCGCTCTCTTGTCATCATCGAGACTGTGAAAGCAGCCGATATCGAGGGCGAGATCAAAAGGCCCCGTGATCCCTTCGAGGCGGCTCACATCACCGCGTTGCACATGCACGCTCACCCCTGCGGCTTTCGCTTTTCGCTTCGCCTGCCGGATGGCCAGGTAGGTGACATCGATGCCAGTGACGTCCCAACCCTGACTTGCCATCGTAATCAAGTTGGTGCCTGTGCCGCAACCGAGGTCGATCGCTCGACCGGCTGGAAACCGCTCAAGGTGTGCGATCAGCTCGGGAGGGGAGATACCCGTATCCCACCTAGGAGATCCGAACAGGTAATGGAGTTCGAAGAAGGCTCGGGAAATCATTCCAGGGTATCCAAAGTCTGGCGGACGCGTTCGGGATCGACAGCCCCGGTCGACCGCCACAGTTCTTCGCCGCCGCCATCGATGAATATGAACGTGGGGGTGAACTTGAATCCGTATTCCCTCATGAGATCGCCATTTATTTCATCCTGCACATCGAGGCGAACGATCTGAAGTTGGTCCTTAAATTCAATTTCAAGCCTATCGACGATGGGCTTTGCTGCCATACAGGCCATTCAATAGGGGCTTTGGAATTCGAGCAGGATCGGAGTCCCACTTCCAATCAATTCCCCGTCGGGTTTTTCTTCCGAGCGTGTGGAGTCGCTGGGGTTGAACAAGTACATTGCGCCGGCGAATCCGAGAAGAAGCGCACCCAGGGCTAAGATCTCTCGCTGCCCGAGACCGTTTCGCAGGAAGTAGACCAGCAAGACCAGAAATGTGACGATGGCCATTACGACGAACGAGTATTGGTTAATGAACTGCATCAAGACCTCACGAACTTTGTAAGATTCTAACACCTTCCAGACCAAGCTGAGCGAGGAGAGTAAGCGTGGAGAAAATATATTGAAAAGCATTCATTAAGTGACCCATAAAGTGAAAGTCTTTGACAAGCGTCACCTCCTCCTTTACAATCGACAAATCTCAGTTCACCAGCGAAGGATCCCCATTAAATGAAAGAATACGCAACCAATTCGCTCCGAAACATCGCGCTTGTGTCTCACGGCGGTGCAGGAAAAACAATCCTTGGTGAAGCCATGCTCTTTGCGACGGGCATCACTACAAGAATGGGAAAAATCGATGAGGGCAACACGGTTTCCGATTTTGAGGATGAGGAGATCCGAAGAAATTTGTCCCTTTCAACGGCAGTCCTCCCGGTGGAGTATCGTGATCACAAGATCAATATGCTCGATACACCAGGTTATACAGATTTTATTGGCGAAGTAATCTCATCCTTAAGCATCGCAGATGCTGCCATCGTCTTGATCGAATCCGTAGCCGGGATCGAGGTGGGCACAGAGATCGTCTGGGAGTATTGCGAAAAGTTCAAGATTCCTCGCTTCGTGGCCATCAGCAAGATGAATCGCGAGAATGCGAATTTCCAGAGGGTTCTCGACTCTTTGAACCAATTATCGGCGGACGCCACGTTCATACCTGTTCAGTTGCCATTGGGTGAGAAGCAGAATTTTAAGGGCGTCATCGATTTATTCACCATGAAGGCTCGTCTTGGGCAAGGTAAGGAATCAGAACCCATCCCTGAAGAGTACACCGATGCGGCCGAGGAGGCGCGTGTCAATCTGGTTGAAGCTGCGGCAGAAGGCGATGACGACTTACTTGAGAAGTATCTTAACGGTGATGAACTCTCCGCTCAGGAAGTGGCGGAGGGCTTTAAATCTTCGGTAAAGTCGGGGAAGTTTGTGCCTGTGTTTTTGATTGCATCTGGCGACACGATTGGTGTTTTCCCTCTGTTGGATGCCATCGTCGATTTGATACCGTCTCCCGCAGATGCGCTTCCGGTCGAAGCCGAAGGCGCGTCGGGAACAGAAGAACTGACCGCGTCCGATGCCGGTCCGCTGGCTGCCTATGTTTGGAAAACGACTGCCGACCCATTTGTCGGGAAAATCACCTACATGCGGGTGGTATCGGGTACATTGTCATCCGACATCCGGGTGTGGAATCATAGCCGGGATACGGAAGAACGATTCGGCACCCTGCATCTGATGCGAGGCAAGGAGCAGCTTCCTGTCTCCACCTTGCATGCGGGGGATATCGGCATTATCGCAAAGTTGAGTGAGACCGAAACCGGGGACACGCTCGGGGATAAGGGGCATCCCCTGAAAATCATCCCACCGGATTATCCCAATGCGCTTTTCTCGGTAGCGGTCCACCCGAAGACCCAGGCCGATGCGACCAAGATCAGTCCATCACTCACGCGGCTTTCGGAAGAAGACCCCACGCTCTCGTGGCACCAGGAACCGAGCACGAACCAGACGATTCTCCAGGGCATGGGAGATCAACATATCGATGTGGCCATTCGAAAAGCAGAATCGAAGTTCCAGGTAGGACTCACCACCGAAATTCCGAAAGTCCCCTATCGCGAGACAATTACAAAGGAAGGCCATGCCCAATATCGCCACAAGAAACAGACCGGGGGCGCCGGGCAATTCGCCGAGGTGCACTTGACGGTCGAGCCGCTTGAGGATGGGGATTTCGAATTTGTGAATAAAGTGTTCGGTGGTTCGATATCACAGGGGTACATGCCCGCGATCGAAAAGGGTGTGCTGGGTGTGATGAAACAGGGAGTCGTCGCCGGTTATCCGGTTGAGAAAGTGCGCGTCCTCGTGACGGACGGCAAGGAACACCCCGTAGATTCGAAGGCCGTCGCATTTGAGACTGCCGGTCGCGAAGCTTTTAAATTGGCCGTAAAAGATGCTGCACCGGTGATGCTGGAGCCAATCATGGACTTGCGCATCACGGTGCCGGAAGCAAACATGGGCGATGTCCTGGGGGATCTCAATACACGTCGGGCTCGGGTCCAGGGAATGGAAACCGATCGCGGCAAAAGCGTAGTGACAGCTCAGGTGCCGATGGGGGAGATTCAGCGCTACACAACCGATATCCGTTCGATGACGGGAGGGCGAGGGGTATTCTCTATGTCTCTCAGTCATTATGAAGTCGTACCTGCACATGTCACCGAAGCGATCATTGCCGCTAGAGACAGAGAGCTCAGCAAACAAGAAGGAGAATGACCTCTTCGATTAGATCAATGGCGGGTCGGGATCACCGGCCCGTTTTTGTTTTTCGCAGATCCGAGAAATTGAAGAGATCATCAAGCATGGTTGATCACTTTGAACCCATCCGCTTCATCGCGGAGGAGATTGAGGTTCGCTATCGGAAGAAGCAGCCTCTCGGGAAAACTCCTGATCCCCCTGACGGGTTTCTCTGGAACGAAGACGAATACATGGTGCTTGAATTGCTGTCGGCGTGGACTGATTTTGAGCGTCGAGGCGGCATGAAGCGGAATATGGGTCCCCATAACTTGAGGGCGGCGGCGCGCCGGGGCTCATGGGGGGTGGGGCGTTTCTTCTTTCGTGTGCGAACCGAAGATGACCGCATCTTCGACATTTATTACGACCGTGCACCGGAGAACGCTTCCGATCGGAAAGGGCATTGGTTTCTCTGGCGAGAGATGGCGGAGCGCTGAACACCTTACAACGGTGTATCGGTTCTGGGGGAATTCTTGACCTAGACGATGCTCTCATCTCTAAATCTTCACTCTTCAAACCCAAAGGATATCCTGGCCTCTTGGATCTATGTCCGCTGGGTCACCCCCACAATTTGGTGGAGAACCAAAAACTATTATGGGAAAAAGCCAGAATACCCTGTAGCTTGCTGCAGGGATGAATGGCAAGCG
>CAZMZL010000152.1:0-7869 GCA_964570595.1 uncultured Anaerolineaceae bacterium
AACGGTGGCTGAATTCTTCCAGGTCATAAGACATATCTATATGCCGAGATCCTTCCGCGTCTCCCCGAAGGTTACGTTTGATGTTCCGCGCTCTGCTCTCGAGCTCTTCGAGCAATTTGGTCGTCGCGGGATTATGCAGGAAATCGTGCGGTCAGCCCAGCAACTTTTGAACACCCATAAAGTCGATCTTTCCTGAAAATAAATCCGTGACCGGTCGATCAAATTCGGCATGGATGTGTATTTTTCCGGGGGTCATGCCTGATCTCGCTGATCACATCGAGCCTGGTCCGAACATCGACCATCTCCTCCTCCTGCTCACAACAACTGGACGAAGATCCAGCAGCCCTCATGCGGTACCGAGGCAATATGAAGGGGTGAGGGAGAGGTACGAAACCGACTCTGCCCGCGGGACCGAATCGGATGGGTATCGAATCATCCTGGCGAATCCTGATTTTGGGATTCATACGAAATCCCGGCAATTTTCAGCTCTGGGGATGCCCATCAAGGAAACCGATCGAATCAAGAACGACCTCGAGCTTCGCTCTGGACAGCACCCCACCATGAATGGGATCACATTTCGAGCTCAAGGTTGAGCTGCGAAGCCGACCCACGATAAACTGCGGCGTACGCTCAACCGCGCGCCCTGTTTGAAATTATCCCCAACCAGTGGACATGCTCGGATGCATTTAGATTATGCGGGGATATCCTGCCGGGATCACCGGAACAAGCGGTCATCGAGGATCCATATCATCCCATGCGGAGCAGATTTATGCTTCCGGCGCCTGGCTGGTTCATTCCTCCTTAAGGAGATCCATAAACTTTAGTGTATCTTTGATGATCCTGATCACGACTGCCACGAAGATCGCTCCAAAAAGGAATACCGCAAACACCATCACGCCCATCACTTCCACCGGGACGCTGAAGACGAGCAGCAATGGAGCCAGGATATAGCCAAAGAGGAAGAAAAGGATCAAATACGTGAGCAGCTTCCAACGCTCACCTACATCACCACCGATAATGGCGTTTTTAAGCCGAAAGGCTAAAACCACATTGGAGATCATGATGATGATGGCCAGGACGGCTAATGCGTAAGATAAGTTCAGCATTTAGTTCTCCTTCCCTGAAATCAACTCGTGCTCTCCCCCTGAAGCAAGACCCTCATAGATTCCGCCATCTCTTTCGATTTGTCCTTGTTGATAAATAACCGGGTAGCTTCTTCGATCTCATCACAGACCTTCTCGAGGTCTTCCCGACTTCCAGAAGCGCCATCGATCATCGTGAGAACTTTACCTGCATGAGTGCCAAGGTTTTTTGTGACAATCGCCTTGAGTTGCTCAATCGTAGTCGAAAGATCCTGGTCACCCACGGTTGTGATGGGTCCGCCCTTATCTGGACCCAATCGCTCTGCTGCTCGATCGGCCGAAGCGTAAAGGATGGGGAGGTTAACCTCTCGCACACTGAAAATACATAGGCACCCATCTTCGATCTTTCTCACCACAATTCGATCCTGTTTGTATACTAGATCCAGCTCGACCCATCCTCGCCCGCTGATGGAGATGACCCCCTTCAAGGTCTTCATCAGGATCACAGCGACTTCTGGGAGATTTTTTACGAGTGCGCTTGACTCCCACACACTTGAGAGAATCGTGCCGTCGTCGTCACACACAAACGAACCACGAACTCCCACAAGCGAGTTGATCTCCCGGAGAATTGCCTCCATTTTTCTTACCAGCCCCCTTGTCGACGCTTGCTGAGTTTGGCGGCAATATGTGTGGGGGACATATTATTTTTCAGGACCAATCCAACGAAGTGATCTCCGCTCGAAAGCACCATGAGCGGTGAAGAATTTTCCCCAATTTGAACGGTTCCATATGCAAAATCGCTGAGACTCATCACTGAAACAAGTTTCTTGGCGGTTGCGCCGACATAGGATGTCACGGCGCCGGCTCGATCAAAATCCCCCTTGAATTCATACTCGATCACAATCCCGTCCTCAGCCGCCCTAACTGCACCAAGCACCCCGTCGATCTCCAGGTAATCTGCAAGCGACCTGAAAGCGTCGTCACTTGTTCTCACATCTTCCTGACGACGAATCCGCTGTGAATCCGATTCTTCGTAAAGATCGCCCCATTCATGCAGCTCTCCTTCATCCAACCTGCGTGCCCCTTCGAGGAGAATCTCGGTATAAGTCCTCGAGATGCTTTTTTCAGGTGAGCGGACGCCTGGCTCAGAAGAGAAGCTCCCCTCATCCCAGCTTAACAAGGAGAAGACGACCTCATCTCCCTTCAATTCCCCCATAACGGCATGGACGAGATGACCCTGCTCGACATAGAGAAGAGCCTCGTCATCTCCACGCTCGAGCGTGAGTTTTGCAGTCTTACCATTCCTGCAAGTGATCTGGATGACATCTGCGACCGACAATTCGGACAGATCCCCTTGTAACGCCAAGACACCCTCCCGGCGCTGCATCGCGCCGCCATTCCGGTTTTCCGAAGACTACCTCCATGAAGCGATCCAGCCCAATGTTCTGATGCACATATTATGACATCATTTTGACCTTATGGAAGCAACAACAATCCCATCAGGAACCGGTCTGTAGACATCAACCCACATCATCGAATGCACACCGGAAAGGACCCGTTTGCAGCTTGCCTATCGCTCGCGGTCAGCGCAGTTCATCAACGCTCAAAGAATTATGCCGGCGCGGCGATATGGGAGAATTCCCGGGGGATGACCTCCGGGATTTCTTTATCCGCCTGGCTGATAGAGGGTTGAAGCCAATATCCCCCGGCAGCTACAGCGTGCTCATGGTTGCGCGCATGATGGATTGAAGTGTTTCGAAAACCCCTCGCCCATCAAGGACGGCCGACTCGATGAGGGGATATTGTCCGTTGACATGAATGGCGCCCTTGAAATGTGCTACCGGCGAGGATGTCGGGAGATCACACTTGTTCCACTGAAGGATAATCGGGAAGGTGGCGATATTTTTCCCATAGGATTTCAGGTGCTCAAGAAGATCGGACCAGGCTCTGCAATTATCTTCAAGGCGGTGGGGTTGTGAATCTGCTACAAACACAACCCCGTCCACACCACGTAGAATGATTTTTCGGCTGACCTCATAACGGGATTGACCAGGCACGGTATAGATTTGAAATTTCGGCGCAAGACCTGAAACCTTCCCGACTTCAATCTGGACGAAATCAAAGTACATCGTACGATCATTGGCAGTTTGGAGAGAAATGAGGTCGCTCCTGTGTCGAGGGGATACCGATCTATGAATCTGAATTAAGTTCGTCGTCTTCCCACTCAAGGCGGGTCCACAATAAACGATTTTTAGCGTGAGTTCTTTATTTGTCAGATCGATGTACATCTCGCATGACTCTAATCTTGAGGCAGCCTTAATCGGTTTTTTTCATTCGGATTCTGCATGCTTAATCTTGATCTACCAATCCAAGTTCCACCGCAGAATTAAAGCTTATCAAATCGCTTTCCTCCCCCGCATTCACAAATTGAACTTCTGTTTCGGTGAAGATATCATCTCGGCCACGAACGCTCTCATCCTCTTTCTCGACCCAAACTTCTTCAAGAACACCCTTCAGACCAGCATCGAACCTCAATGCGTTGGGCAGATCATCCTCGGCCTTCTCCGAGAGAAAGACACGAAGTTCCTCAATCGTCTTTTTAAGGATCAACCACACCATACCTACCTGGGTAGTATCCGAATCCTGATCAAGGATCAAGCAAATAAGCGTTTGATCGTCGACCATGCACCCATAAACCTCGTGGTTCAAACCCTTATGGAAATGCAGCGATGTAATCTGATCTTCATTTAGAGCATGCGCAATTTCAAGCGATGTCGCCATCCCGCCTGCCATAAGGACGCCCAGAATGGAGGGGTTGAAATCATCGGGGTCTCCGTGGGTGGTGATGATCTGACCCGAGAAATCGATTAACAGTGCACACGTTGCATCTGTATCCAACATCAATAGGTCCATCAGTCTTTCGACAGACGCCATCTGCTCTGACGTTAGTCTTCGGTTTTCCATCATGATTCCCCGTGGTGCTCCAGTATGGAGCTCATTTAACGCTGAACCTAAGACAGCCCGGTGTCATCGAGAGGTGGATGTATGCTCATTATCGATAAACCAACTTGAGCAGTTGAGTTTCACAAACACCCACCCTGGTACGAAATCCGATTTACATGGTCGTAGGATGATCGTAAAACAGAAGGTGTGTACTTTGTCCTTTCAAGTTCCTTACAGTTTGAATCCTTCGGGGGGTGAACACAACGAACTTCAAGAATATTTATCCTCGTGCATCAGGCTTGAAGAAACCGGTCGGACACGCGGGCCCTCCGCTGCGAGTTGATCCTGAACCGCAGGCCCTCTCAGCAACAGCGATCGCGGCAACGGCTCTCTTCCCACGTCGAATCACACCGGCGCAGTTGCCATCAACCGACTCCCTGTCAGATCAACCCCCGCACAGAATTTCCGCCTCATGGTCATCCGCCCATCGCGCGTACCCAAAACCGCCCAACCATCGTCGGTTGGGCGGTTTTAAGGTCGCACGGGACGTTTACTTCAGCCTCTTCTTCATCGCCAGGCTCAAGCGATAGATGCCCTCATTAATTCTTTCTTCATTCGCGCAGGAGAAGTTAAGCCTCATCGAATGCCGCCCTCCGCCGGGTTCTGGATAGAACGCAAAGCCGGGAACATAGGCGACCTTCGATTCAAGCGCACTTTCGAGCAACGCCTCTGTATCGATGGTTTCCGGTGTTCGGACCCAGAGGAATAACCCTCCCTCCGGCTTCGCCCACTTAACCCCTGCGGGCATGTGCTCGGTGAGCGCATCCAGCATCGCATTGCGACGCTTGGCATATTCGGTTCGAAGTCGCCGTACATGCCCTCGAAGAATCCCTCGTTGACAAATATCATTGGCAACCATCTGGACGAATGTCCCCGTATGTAAATCCGCCCCCTGTTTCGCCTGGACCAGGCGATTGATCATGGGTTTGGGCGCCACCATCCAGGCCAGCCGGATCCCGGGAGCAAGCGTCTTCGAAAAAGTGCTCAGATATATCGTCCGTTCGGGCGCCATCCGGAAGAGAGGCGTACGATCCTCACCCTCGTAGCGAAGCTCGCCGTAAGGATCATCTTCGACAATGACGAGATCGTGCTTTCGGGCAAGTTCGACAAGATGCTCCCGTCTCTCCAGCGGCAGGGTCGTCCCGGCTGGATTGTGGAAATTGGGAAGCACATAGATGATGTTATGGGGATGATCCACATCCAGCAGGGAAGGAATTTCCTCCACGATCATGCCCTGCTCGTCCATTGGCACGGTACAGTAGTGAGCCTCGTATGCGTTCCAGGCTTGCAGCGCGCCGAGATAGGTCGGTCGGCTGGTGATGATGCAAGATCGGGGATCGACGAACATCTTCCCGATCAGGTCAAGACCTTGTTGGGATCCATTCGTGGTGAGGATATTCTCAGGCTCCACAAGGATTCCATATTTCAAGAGTTTCTCCGCGATGAATTCCTTCAGGGGACGGTATCCTTCGGTCGCACTGTACTGCAAAGCAATCTCTCCCTGGGTTTGGAGGATGTGATGGCAGGCCTCATCAAACTCTCGGATGGGGAAAAAATCAGGCGCCGGGAGTCCCCCGGCGAAAGAAATGATCTCAGGCTTTATGGCAAGTTTTAGTATCTCACGCAGAAAGGAAGGGGTAATTCTCTTGGACCGCTCAGACAACCGAATTTCCCAATCGATGGACTCAACCTCTCGGATCATGTCCGAATTCTCATCCATGTTCCCTCCGAATCATTACGCGCATCATACCCATTCTGAAAGATAGCCCCAGCGGTTGCAAGTGACATCCGATATAAAAATGAAGGACAAGAATATTGAAATCTTATCGGCTTATTTTCTCTTCACCGTTTCAATACATATGCGAATAGCAGACCATCGTCGATGGTTGTATGAGCTTTAGAAATCGGGTCTGGATGAAGAGCCCATCACACGCTCGAGACCTTTCTACCTCCCGCGGCTTGGGCCATGTGGGGTGTACTTGAGACGCGAAGATGGGTGCAGCGCTTGCATCCGGATGGAGAGCATCCCGACTCGATGAGGCGGTGGAAAAACCAATACCGACGTCGAATCGTTCAACCGATGGTTCCGGCGCAATCATCCGGATTGTGGTTTACCGGAATCCGGCAAACCACGCCTTCCACAACGGAAAGCACACGAGCAGCCATCACCTTTCAACAGTATTTTGGATGAGAACGATGTGTGTCAGGAATTCATCGAAGCAGAGCGATTAATTCCACCCGTTAAAATTGTCGGCTCCCGCACCATTCATCACCACCGCACTCGTTGGAGGTCGGATGAGCAGCAGCCTGAGAACCCGTAAAGCCCGGCTTACCTGGGTGTTCCTGGATCGAGCGCGCTCCAGCGAGCTGCCTCGCGGATTGTCGAGATGATAAAGGTGATAAAGAGGGCAAGGGCGATGATGAGAATTGCGATATCGGCGGCACTTATGAAATATTCCGATGCAAATTGCAGTTGTGGATTACCGAAGAAGAACAATAGGACGTTCACGATCACGGCCATCAAACGCATCTCGGTTGGACCGATCTTGGCATAGGAGATCCGAAATTCGCCGCTCACGAAAGCCCCGATATAGGTCAGGATGGACATGAGCAAGTAGCCGATACAAGCCAATGCGGCGATATCCAATCGCACGTATGCGGAAAGACCCAGGCCGATAAATATCATGACCATACTGAGAGAATCCGCTGTATGATCGACGAAGAATCCATACTTAGGTCGTTCAATTTTCCGATAACGTGCGAGCGTTCCGTCCAGGCTGTCGCCAAACCAATTGATCACGAATCCCAGGCTGGCCAGCCAGAGGAATACGCTGTTGAAGTTCGTCAGCAAGTAGCCGAGCACGATGATCAATGAACCAAATAGGCCAAAACCCAGCAATATATCCGGGTTTACCCATGCTGGCATCTTGCTCGCGAAGAACTGCAATGTGGGTCGCTCAAGCGGACCAAGGAGCATATCGTGGACGCGCTTATGATTCTCGATATCGGGCATCGAACCTCCCATAACATCAGCATCGCCTTGAAGGCCGGGTGAATTCTGAAAACAATTGTATCCCATCATCAAGGTTAACCAAACAAGGTAAACAAACCCGTTAACCAAACCAAGCAGTCCCATTGAGGTGGAACTGCTTGAAAATCGAGATTGTTAAAGAAAAAAGTCCCTTGGCAATGACCTACTCTCCCAGGCCGTCTCCAGCCAAGTACCATCGGCGCTGACGGGCTTAACTTCTGGGTTCGGTATGGGACCAGGTGTATCCCCGCCGCCTATATCACCAAGGGACAAATCTACGATATATCGTTGTAAAAGAGTTCTGAATAGCGTCGCTTGGCAATAAGGCGTCTTTTCAAAGGGCCCCAAGAAATGGGTATCCTTATTGCCATTGTGGCTTATTGCCTTATCACCCGCGCCCAAAGGGCGCGGGGTGAAATACGTCAAGTTCTCCGCATCACAGGTTAAGCCCTCGGCCATTAGTACAGCTTAGCTGAACGCATTGCTGCGCTTACACTTGCTGCCTATCAAGCAGATAGTCTCTCTGCGGCCTTACTCCCTTAACGGGATGAGGGATCTAATCTTGGGGCGAGTTTCCCACTTAGATGCTTTCAGCGGTTATCTCTGCCAGACGTGGCTACCCAGCGATGCCGTTGGCACGACAACTGGCACACCAGAGGTCTGTCCACCCCGGTCCTCTCGTACTAGGGGCAGCTCCCCTCAAATCCCTTGCGCCCACAGCGGATAGAGACCGACCTGTCTCACGACGGTCTG
>CAZMZL010000153.1:0-7794 GCA_964570595.1 uncultured Anaerolineaceae bacterium
GTAGCAATCTCCAAGAATATCTCTCCTCATTCCTTAGGTGGAGATCGCTTCGTCACTTCGTTCCTCGCGATGACAGGGGTGGTAAGGGTTCTGTAATAATAATTGTCATTTCGAGCGAAGCGAGAAATCCCAATGAGGATTCTCTCGTAAATCTCCCACAGGTTCAAAACCTACGGGAGGAGGATAGTAATTTTCCTCACGGCACGACTCCCAATGCCCGGAGATCGATCTCTAAATCCCACGAATTTAACCCTTCTGGAAGATCGAGGGCGAGGGTGAATGTAGATGTCTCTCCGGGGAGGAGTTTACCTGCGGGGTGTGCCCATCCGGCGGACACGAGGCCTCCACGGACAGTACGAAGTGCGCCAAGAACGGAGGGATTTTCTATCTCCACATCGTAAGGATTGGAGATATTTCCCCGATAATAGACCGTGGATCCAATCGTTTCAATTTGATCGATATTGAGATCCAGGGCTGCCGGTCTATTCTGAGCTTCTCGGGATTCGACTGGATCCACATACCATCGCATCACGATGTCATCATCCTGGGATCGCTCATCCATGAGTGGTGCAATCTCGGATAGATCGACATAAAATGGTCTATCCTCATCAGGCGCCAGGGGAATTGGGGAATGGATATTGAACATGTACACGAAGCTCCCATTGTGCTCAACGATCGCCATCGCAGACGCCCATTGCGCACGACTGGATGAATTTCTCAACGTCTCAACCAGGTAAGGGGTTCTTTGAGCCGTGAAGCGCACGAGCGGCTCGCCAGGGATAGATATGGGAGCTGCATCCGGTTCATCGATTTCGACCATGTTTACAAAATACGCTCGACTCAACCCATCATTTTGTGGGGCAATAGGTACGATGAAGGGCGTGGATCCGCGAAGGTCGACGTAGGTTTTACGCAAGGTGATCGGGACGTATTCGATGATGGGATTATCATCGTCAAATAGGACCACACCTGCATTTTCAATGGCGGCGTGACCGTAGCTCATGTTCTTGATTTCCCCCATAACCTCGATCATCCCGTCCCCTCTCACCCTCGTTTCCAGTTCGGTGACTGAGATGTCGATCCGTTCGTCGGTGGCGGGTTCGGTATGGGTGACAGCAGCCTGAGCATGATCGGCCTGGATGGAATTTGAAAATCTCACGATGAAGGGGCTCGCCTCCCCTGGGGCGAGAATCGATAGTGTCGGCTGAGTCATCTGTTCGGCAACCGCACTGTTGAAGCTGTTGTAGAGGATCACCTCCACCTGAATGTTTCCCCAGGATTCAGAGGTATCATTATCGATGAGACCGGTAACGATGATTTCGTCATTTTTCTGATCGCCAGAAATATGGATTTTTGTAATCGGGAAAGGTTCTATTATGCTTTCCGTTTCAGTGGGAGTTGGGTCCGCAGTGGGGGCCGTGGCAGGCGTAGTCGTTCCCCTTGAAGCATCCGGATTGCACCCTATCAGCCCGGAGCCAACGACGATCCATAGAAGCAGGCTTCTCTTCCAGGTTTCTTTCACATGGGGATGAAGATTGAAATCAAGCAGCGACATGTTGAGCCATGGTGCGATTGCAAAGATATCCTTCGTGGTTGTAAAATTTATCCAGGATCTGAAACTCGATGCTACCTTATCTCGTCCATGTTGTATAGCATTTGATCATCGATATCGAAAGGTGCTCATGATTCCCCGTCTCTAGTCCAACCTTTTCCCCCACCATCGATAGTTTTTATCTCTTCAACGTTATGGGGAAGCTCGATCACTCTTCGGAGGGATCAGTTCGCATGGGTGCGGAACAATCCGGAACCTTGAAAGCGAGTTTTATGAAAGAAATCATTAAGCAAGTTGTTGACGAATGGAACCGGGCACGATCTCCGAGACTGGCTGCTGCGTTGGCGTACTACGCTCTTTTTTCGCTCGCTCCGGCAATTTTTATAGCGTTTAGCGTGGC
Organism: uncultured Anaerolineaceae bacterium; assembly: GCA_964570595.1. Taxonomy (GTDB): domain Bacteria; phylum Chloroflexota; class Anaerolineae; order Anaerolineales; family E44-bin32; genus E44-bin32. The sequence goes on from CAZMZL010000153.1 coordinate 1,953, forward strand.
GGATTTCATCCTTGATGACATGACCATTGTGGGTCAAATTATGGCCCAGGTAGAGATTTTGTTCGGGGCAGAGGTGGCGCTCTTCATCAACGACCTTGTTATGAGTCTTGATGAGCGTACGCCTGATGGAACAACGCTGGCGTCACTCGTCAGCTTCGCCGTGTTGCTGTTTGCCGCATCCAGTCTCTTTGCCCAACTGAAATATGCACTCAATACGATCTGGGGCGTTCCTTACGCAGTAGAGGCGGGCATCGTGCCCTTCCTAAAAAATCGTTTGCTTGCTTTTTTCATGGTCATCAGCCTGGGATTTCTCCTCATTGCGGCGACGTTTGTGAAGGTCATCCAATCTGTGATCAGCTCCTTTATCCCGATTGGCCCTGAAACTCCATTGCTGAGCAACCTCGCCATGGTCGGCCTGGCTGTTTTGGCGTTCGCTTTCATGTACAAAGTGCTTCCCGACCGTGATATCCGTTGGAGCGATGTCTGGCTCGGCGCCGCCGTAACTACAGGATTGTTGTTTGTCGGTTTGTGGCTGATTTCGCTCTATTTTCGAAATTTCAATATCGCTTCAGCAGTGGAAGCTGCAGGTGCGGTCGCCATCGTCCTCGTCGCTTTCAATTATCTCTCCTATATCTTCCTTTTTGGAGGCGTTTTTACCAAGGTAATGGCGACCCGAAAAAACGCTGCTTTGGTGGATGTTGAACCAGACATATCCTAATCCATAAGCGATGGTTCGCCGTTTCACCTCAGGTCGTTGGGCCAAGAGGGACACCCGCACAAATCACTTCGTTTCCCCGGGATCCCGGGGAACTTCCAGATGTCATCCCTGATTTGTAGTTTTCAACGATCACTCATTCACAACCACAACGTACTCGAAGATCCGCTCTCCTGCTGGATAGGGTACTTCCGCGATGCCGTCATCCAGATTAACTTTGAAATCCATGATGGATCGAACGACGTGCTCTCCCGTGGGCCAGTCAGACAAGACGGTGAAATAGTACAGGCACTTTTGATCATCGACTTCGAATTCGAAATCTACAAATAGCTCCAGTGGAACTTCCTCGCCGTCGAGGGACATCAAGATTTCGATGTTCTCCCAATTCTCATCGAAGCGATCAGGCGCAGCGCACCACCCAGTAGCCCAAATCGCATCCTGTGAAGGACCCAACGAGATCGTAAATGTAGTTGTCCCTGGCGCGTAGGGCTCACCTGGATCAGATCGGGTAACTAAGTCATCAAGAAGAGGCGTTTCAGACTCCAAAGCGTTCTGAGATTCCAGGATGGAACCAACCCGGGGCAAACCCTCCGGGATAACGACACTGCCTCTGGGCTGAGCGATCACTTTCAGGGCTTCTTCCAGGATGATGTCTCTTCCTTCGAGATCAACGGCATATGTGTTCTCCTCCGTGATCGGAACGCGGACATCAGGTACAACGCCGGTACCTTCGATGTGGATCTCGCCCTCCGGGTTGACTGCACGTCCGATCGTGAACCGAATCGTGTTCCCCTCGGGCATGATGAAATCTTCTACGCTTCCGCCTAACCCTGCGGTTGGATATTGCCCAATGATCGTCGCCCGATCTTTGATGGTGAGATCATAGGCAAAGAACTCACAGGCGCTCGCACATGCCGGACCAACCAGCACGACAAGGGAGCCGTCATAGCGAAGTTCCTCGCGCGGAGGGAACAGGTAGTCCTCATCCCCGGGATCGGTATAGAAATCGCCGGTGCTGTCGTCGTAGAAACCGGTGTTCCCCGATACGATTTCCTCATCGAAGAAATACGCGGCCATTTGGTCAGCAAGGAACCCCCTCCCACCCCCATTGTTCCGCAAATCAATGATCAGGCCCGGTATGTCACTGTCATTTAATTCCTTCATCACCCTTTCCCAGAGTTGGATGGTAAGCACCTCGTTATCGAAGAAGGAGGCCATTTTTACATATCCGTAGCCTTCGTCCAGAATCTCGAATTCGACCGGCAGTTCCAGGCCAGTGACATCCCTGTAGAGAGATGAGTAGTCGAAACTTTCATATTCGGGCGCGACCGTGAGAGTCACGCGTTCCTCAGCGCCGCCCGGGTTTGCGTAAACCATATCCACAACAGTTCCTATGGGAAAGCGGATGGCATAGCGCCCCTGCTGTTGGCGGCGTGCGTGTTCTGTGCTGAAAGGGGAGGACCAGGGGACGTTCTCCCTTATCGCCTGCACGATGGGCTCATGATTTAAAGAAAAAATCTCCGCACCGAATTCGATCCCTGCACGATCTGCGGGTCCATCCTCCACGATGTAATTCACAAGCACTCGCCCGTCGTCAAGTTCCTGGATCGAGAGACCCAAGCCCCCAGCGACTTCTTCCTGGAACTGAGCGCGAAAAACGGATGTATCCATGGCGATATGACCGTCGGGGATCGACCAGAGGAAATCGCGCAGTGCAAGCAGATAGGCCTGGGCATCGCCATCCTGTTCGGCTCTTTCGAACATCGGCCTAAACTCATCCTCCATCGCATCCCAATCGATAGATTTGTGTTCAGTGAAGGCATATTCCGTTCGCATCTTCTCCAGCATGGCATCGAATGCCTCCACGTACCCCATCCCGGAAAAATCGTCCAGGGCAATTTTCTCCGGTTCCAGGAGCGTTACATCCGGCGTACTCGAACGGTCGAAGACGAACGGATCGCTGTCCATATCAACGAGTGTCCAGCCTTGAGGGAGGCTCACGATGGGGTCGTCATCCGTGAAAAGAAGTTCATCTTCGCCAAACCCGCTCGGAAATCCCTGCGCATAATCAGGTGCGTAGACCAGATACTTTCCACCATAGACTTCACGGTAGCTGTCCCGATCGTCACTTACGCGAGACGAGGCATATGCTGTGGACCAGCCTCCTCCATATTGATCGCGTTTCTCAAGGTAAGGATCTCCCCAGATGTTCGTCCAGAAGGCCACGGCGAATACCATTACGCCTTGGTCATCTTCCCCATCGAGATCGACATCCCGGAGAGTTCCTTCGGGAACTTCTGGGAGCGTGAGCTTGTAGGTGAAGGGAGATGTGTAGAAGTCAGAAGTAATCTGACCCAATACCTGAGACTCGATGGGGAAGATGAAGTTTCTATCCCGGTCGACGAAACCAGCCTGATCTTCGAGAATCACGAGGGGTTCCGCCACACCCGCAGTGAAGAAGGGGTTCGTGTAATTAAGATCACCGCTCACAGAAGTCACACCACCCTCATCATTGACGATATCGGCATGGGGAAATTGCGCTTCTGCGAACGAAAAACCTCTCGTGTCGTCATCAATTTCTCCGCGCTCTGAGCCGTCATCCCCGCCGAGGATCCCACATGATGTGATGAGAAGGGTAACCGCGACAATATATGGAAAAGATCGAGATCTTCGAAAAAGCATTGTGTTCTCCTTACTGATTCACGCTGCGATGTTCGGGCTGTGCATGCCGTTTCCTTCATTCAACGATCTGTCGAACGCGTCATACAAATGACGATGAGAAGGGACGATGTACCAGATGGATTTGCACAGGGAGTATCCTAATTGATTTAGCTTAAAGCCAGTTTAGAATACGCAGGATCGCAAAATGTGTAATCTGCTCGTGGGAAAAGGATCTGCTGCGGTGGGGTTTCAATAGAGCGGTAAATCCGGGTCCACGCGCAAAGCCCACTCATTAATCCCGCCCTTGAGGTTCTTGATCTTTTTAAAGCCGGCACCCGCGAGAAGTTCTACTGCGCGCGCCGATCTTGTACCTGATTTACAAAAGATCACCATATCCTCGGCGCTGTCAAACTCATGTAATTGAGATGCGAGAGATCCAAGTGGGTACAGCTCAGCGCCCGGGAGGCTTGATATTTCCAATTCATGGGGTTCCCGCACATCGATAAGACGAATGGGCTCGCCCTTCGTCAGGATTTGATTTAGTTCATCAACTTCCATCTCCCATTCGGCTGGCAGGCGACCCCCTTCATGATCGTTCCCGGGCACGCCACAAAATTCCTCGTAATCTACAAGCTGCTTGATATCCGCTTTAGGAGAGCATACCCTGCAGTTTGGGTTTTTCCTTAGATGGACTTCGTCGAACGTCATGCTGAGCGCATCATAGATGATGAGCCTGCCAATCAGGGTCTCGCCAATCCCGAGTAAGAGCTTCAATGCCTCCGTCCCCTGGAGGGAGCCGATGATCCCCGGGAGCACGCCAAATACACCGCCTTCGGCGCATGATGGCACCAGCCCGGGAGGTGGTGGCTCTGGAAATAAACATCGGTAGCAGGGGCCTTCTTCTGCCCAGAATACACTCGCCTGTCCTTCGAATCGAAAGATAGAGCCATATACATTCGGCTTCCCACTGAACACACAGACATCATTGACGAGATACCGAGTAGGGAAATTGTCGGTTCCGTCGACAATGAGATCGTACGGTTCAACGATTTCGAACGCATTCTCCGATGTAAAAGGTTCATCGTAGGTGCGAATCTCGATATCCGGATTTAAATCGAGTAAACGGTCCCGAGCGGAATCGACTTTTCGATCTCCCAGCCTGGCCGTCCCGTGAATGATCTGCCGCTGCAGATTGGTGAAATCGACGACGTCGTAATCCACCAACCCCAATTTTCCTACACCGGCGGCGGCGAGGTACATCGCGACCGGAGAGCCCAGGCCTCCGGTGCCAATGATGAGAACGGAAGACGCTTTTAGCCTCTCCTGTCCAGCCAGTCCTACCTCTGGCATAAGGAGGTGGCGGGAATAGCGAAGGATTTCGCCATGGGTAAGCTGTTCTCTATCCTGGTTATTGATCTTCATCGTCATTTCTGAATCCTCTAAGGCGTTGGGTTATGCTGCACTGTCGGACGTTTATCCGGTGGGAGGTTCCTGTCCGTGGTCGTGACCCCCTTTTTCCCCGATGAGCCTGATCACCTATCTTGCTCATCCGTCGTTGATGCTGGAAAGGTTCATCACGCGATCTTCATACCGAAGGGCGGTGTCCGTGCCGCTAAAAGTTGCGAGCATCATCTTCATTCACAAAGATATGAGCATCCGGTTGAATACTACCTCAGAATTGATGATGCGAAGGTCGAACCCCGGATTACTTTCGGACGAATTCTGAAGTACGATCCCTACGGTTTTCCCCGGGACCGCGACTTCTATATTTCCCATCAGTTTCTGCGTGAAGATGTGCGGGAATACCTGTGGAAATCAACGATTTCATATGCGTGATCTACGGAGGTGCACCTGATTTTATCATCGTTCGAGTAGGACACATGGTATCTTTGTTGTAACGTTGATGCGCATTCCGGCGCGAATCCCTTCTTTGAATTTCAGCATATTGTACGTGCGTTTGTTAACTCGGGCCCAACGACAATTCCAATATCATTAATCACCCATAAGGTGGTCTGATGGTTACGGGACAAGGACATGACACAGGATAGCATTTTTCACAGATATCCATAATCTAGTTGAGATCCGGATTTATATTGCAGGATTAAAGTTTCCTGGAGAGAATTTCAAGGATAAAAGGACTGTGGTCACATAGAACTTGTATGTATAGAATTGCTATAATGTACCGCTGATCGGAGTAGGTTGGTCCCATTTATGGACTATGAACCTGATGAGATAACTTCGGAACCCCCAGCGCGTCGTGTGATGCGTCATCTGGGAATTGCCTTTGTCGCCGGCGTTGTTATGGCGACTCTATTTACGGCCTGGACGCCCGCGAGTTTGAGCCCTGGCGAGCTGGCAGGGCAGCTTATCAGCATGCTGGAAGGGGAGACATCAACGCCAGGACTGGGTGTTTCCACATCAGGGGGTACTGAAGAGAGTGATGTGCTTCGAGTTGCTCTGATCATC
>CAZMZL010000154.1:0-7782 GCA_964570595.1 uncultured Anaerolineaceae bacterium
GGATTACCGCATCTCGCTTGCCTCATCGCAAGATCTTATCCGCTGGGAGCGCCATGGGGTACTCTTGGATGAACCGAACAAAGATGCCGCGCTCTTTCCTGAACGCATATCCGGGCGCTTCGCCATGCTGCATCGCAGGCCCCCGGATATCTGGATCGGATTCTCGGACGATCTTCACCATTGGGATAACCATGTGCGGATCATGGCACCCCGGCAAGATTCGACCTGGGAAAACGAAAAAATCGGCGCCGCCGGTCCGCCGCCGCGCACAGACTCGGGTTGGCTGCTGATCTATCACGGTGTAAACAAGGAGAAGCATTACTCGCTTGGAGCGGCGCTACTGGACGATGAAGATCCCACACGAGTGATCCATCGACAATCAGAGCCCATTCTTGAGCCGTCACTCGATTGGGAAGTACATGGCTATGTACCGAATGTCGTCTTCAGCTGCGGTCAGGTCGTCCTGAACGACAAGCTATTTGTATACTACGGAGGCGCCGATACCGCCATGGGTGTTGCCGGGTTCAATCTCAATGAAATGGACCTCCGATAACTGTGCGCCACGATATTCGCTGGACCTCCCAAAAAATCCGTCAACGCCTCGAACTTATTAAACCGCTCGAATATCGCCGTCGCATCCCGCTTCCGGAATTCACCCTACAAAACATCGATGGGGAGCCATCCATGGAAAAGCGGGATCCTTCGTTCAATGAAGACGCAGGTCCCATACTCCCACGGGGAAGCTGCTGGGGAGGAGCCGACACCAGCTTCCAGCTCCGCACCAGCTTCGAGCTCCCGAAGGGTTGGGATCGGCGTCAGCGCTGTGCCCTCTTTCTCCCGATCGGGGTCGCAGGCGATTTCAGCCACCCCGAAGCGCTTGTAACCATCGATGGCGCCGCGATCGCCGCCTGTGATCGACACCACCAGGAAATTATCGTCCCGGAGGGTTACCTCGATGGCAAGACTCATGAAGTGCTGCTCGCTGGATGGACAGGAAATCTGGGGGGCGACCCGGATGCGAAGCTCCTCATGCGAGAGTGTTCGCTTGTTGAGATCAACCCGATCGTGCGCGATTTTATCGCGCTCGCGCGCGTCACCCTGGGCGTCGCAGACCATCTGAACCCGGGAGATCCCACACGCGCCCACCTGTTCAACACGCTGGATCTCACCTTCAATACGCTTGATACGCGCGATCCATTAGCAGGTCTTTTTCATGAAAGTATCCCGGCGGCTTACGAAGTGCTCAAGGCAGGCATCGCGCGCTCCGGTGATCCCCTGGATGTAGCGGTCACGGCCGTCGGACACGCCCACCTCGACCTGGCCTGGCTCTGGCCCCTGCGCCAGACGCGGCAAAAGGTCGTTCGCACATTTCCTAACCTCCTGGGACTCATGGAGCGTCATCCCGAGTTCCGTCTCACGCAGAGCCAGCCGCAGTTGTATGAATTCGTCCGCCAGGACGCGCCCGATCTATTTGTGAAAATTCGAGATCGTGTGCACTCCGGTCAATGGGAGCTCGTCGGCGGAATGTGGGTAGAGGCCGATTGCAATATTTCCGGCGGAGAAGCGCTCGTTCGTCAACTTCTTCTTGGGAGAAGATACTTCCGCGAGCACTTCGGCGAGGGTCACGATGCTCCCGTACTCTGGCTTCCGGACGCTTTCGGCTATGCCTGGAACCTCCCCCAACTCATGAAGTCTGCCGGTCTCGATTCGTTCTTTTCGATCAAGCTTGGCTGGAACGAATACAACCGCATCCCCTATGACTCCTTCTGGTGGCAAGGGCTGGATGGCACTCGAATTCTCACGCATTTCAGCACGACGCACGAGGTCGGCAGTTGGAATGCCCTCCACGGAAATGTCAGCACCTACAATGCGAAAGCGACGCCGGGTGAAGTCATGAATACATGGAATAATTTTCAGCAGAAGGATTCGGGGCGCCCGGGCACAACACCTCCCCTGCTCATGTGCTACGGGCATGGCGACGGCGGCGGCGGTCCGACCGAGGAGATGGTGGAAAACATCAAGGAACTCCGCCGCTTCCCATCCCTGCCAAAGACGGAATTCGGCACCGCCGGCGAGTTCTTCGAAAAACTAAAAAACGAGGTCGGCGATCAACTTCCAACCTGGAATGGGGAACTCTACCTCGAATATCATCGGGGGACGTACACGACCCAGGCTCGCAATAAACGGGCAAACCGCAAGAGCGAGTTCCTGCTCCACGACGCCGAGTTCCTGGCCGTCACAGCCTCTGCGCTTATTCAAGGTTTTCATTATCCCTTCCCGGAACTTCAAAAAGCCTGGGAGCTCGTCTGTCTTAATCAGTTCCATGACATCTTGCCCGGATCAAGCATTCATGAGGTCTATGAAGATTCCCTCGCTCAGTATGAAGAAATCACCGCAATCGGCGAGCGCATACGAGATGACGCGCTCGATCGCCTGGCCAAACACCTCGACGCGGAGATCATCGTCGTCAATCCCACCTCGTTTACACATACGGGGCCCGTTTTTGTGGGCCTGGAATTCCAAAGCGGGGTCTCGATCGTATGCAGCGATGGTTCCGCCGCGGTCTTGCAGCCGGTAGAGGACGGTACTTTAATCGAAGTTGAAGCGCTGAGCCCCTATAGCCTTACGGCTCTCCATCTGAAAAAGTTTCCTGAGCAGAAGGAGACTTCCGAGGCCAAGGACGGGGTGATCGTCAAAACTGATCTGCTCGAGAATGCGTATCTACGAGTTGAATTCAATCCTGATGGTGATATCTGCCGAATTTTCGATAAGGAGCGCGAACGGGAAGTGATGCCGCCGGGCGCGCTAGGAAACCACTTCCAGGCATTTGAGGATCGACCGAGGACTCCGGATGCGTGGGAGATCGACGTCGCTTATGAAGACCGCTGCTGGTCCGCGGATCCCGTAGAACATGTCCGCGTCATCGAAACTGGACCTCTTCGAGCCACAATCCGGACTGAGCGAAAACTATCCGAGAGCACGATCCTCCAGGACATCTCGCTGGGACATGCCAGCCGCCGGATAGATTTTAAAACGACGATCCAATGGGAGCAGAGGCACACGCTGCTCAAGGTCGCTTTTCCAGTGGAAATCCTTTCGCCCAGCGCCACCTATGAAATCCAGTTTGGGAATATCGAGCGACCCACGCACAGGAACACAAGTTGGGACTGGGCAAAATTCGAATCTTGTGCGCAAAAATGGGTGGATCTGAGCGAAGGCGATTACGGCGTCAGCTTGCTCAATGATTGTAAATATGGCCACGACATCCGTGAAAATGTGCTCCGGTTAACCCTGCTGCGCGGGACAACGTACCCCGATCCGCTGGCCGATCAAGGAGAACATCGATTCACCTACAGCCTTCTCCCTCATGTCGGTTCGTGGGGATTAGAAACCATGTCGCATGCTTATGCTCTCAACGATCCGGTGTTCGCATGGAGCAGGTCCCCGACCGGCGAGCTGCCCCAGCCTTCCCCCTCTCGGGGCAAGATGAAAGAAGGCGCATGGTCCCTCTTTACAGTGGATCAGCCCCATGTCATCGTAGAGACGATAAAAAAGGCCGAGGATGGGGATGGGATCATCGTGCGGTTGTACGAAAGCCGGCGGTCGAGAGGGTTGTGCCGTCTCACCTCGGGAATACCGCTGCGCGAGGCCCAGCGGGTCAACCTCTTGGAAGAGCAACTTGAAACCCTGGACATCCACGAGAACACCGTCCAATTCCAGGTGTCACCCTATGAGATTATCCACATAAGGTTGGCGCCAGCATAGATCCATGTTCTTTCTGGCTCACGTCTGGGGAGGTTTTTACTGCATATGAATATCGGGTTTATCGAGGACACAATGCTGCATGGAGGCACCCAGCTCTGGGTGGTAGATGCCGTGCGCGCCTTCGACGACCAGGGCGACGCGGTAACGCTGCTCGCTCCAGAGGGAAGCTGGGTGCAGGCACAATGCCGGGGATCAGGCGTGAATTTACCTTCCTATCCATTCGCGCCTCCCGATCAAAACATCGATTCGTTGAAGAAAACGTGGACGGACGCCCTCCAAGCGTGCGATGTCGCCATTTGCACCGTCCACCCTCCACGGAACGATTTCCACTGCATGCTGTTCGCTGCTCGCTGCATCAAGGAAGCGGGTTTGCATACACATCTGATTGCAAAGTCGGGAACGATCGTGCCGACCTATACGCGCGAGTACTACCTGCCCGACAAGGCCATCTCCAGCTCGATTATCACAATATCCGCCGCGACACAAAGGCACCTCGTAAACGAGTATGCCATTCCCGAGAAGAAAGTCGCACTTATCTACCAGGGCATCGATCGTAAAAGGTTCCGGTCTTCGGAAGGACTCAAAACAGAATCCATCAGGCGCTACCCAGCCCGCGGGAATGCCACACCCGTCCTTGGCTGCGTTGGATCTTTTGAAAAACGAAAAGGTCAATCCGTTCTGCTGGAGACGATGGTTGAATTACGAAACGGCCTCCTCCCGGCAGCCCATCTCTTGCTCGTCGGAGATGGACCCCAAAAAGAGGCGATCATCGATCAGGTCGATCGATTGGGTCTTGGCTCGGTCGTGACGATGAGTCCCTTCACCGATGAACCCGAATATGCCCTGGGAAGGCTGGACATGCTCGTCTTGCCCAGTTTGGGCATGGAAGGGTTGCCCAATGTCCTCCAGGAATCGCTCGCCATGGGAATTCCAGTGATTGCGACAGACGTGGGTGGCGTCTCGGAGGTTGTCGAAAACGGCGTGACCGGATATCTTGTAAGCTCGGGGGACCCCATCGCCCTGGCAAGCGCCATCCAGCAGATGTGGGAGAACCAATCTGCTTATGCGGAAATGCGGTCCAATGGCATCCATCTCGTCAGGGAGAAATTCGATCGCAGGTCCCAACTGAAAAAACTTCGAACGTATCTGGCCGGTTTTTCGATGCGCACCCGTGAAGACGGTGACGTTGTAAGCATTCAAACGGCTGATGAGCACCGGCGGGAATGATGACCAACAGGGGAGAATGATGCAAGATGGAATTGCACAATCACGAGATCGTATTTGGGGATAATTGGAGACTAAGTTGAGTTCGATCGGCATCCTGCACTTTATCGTCGGCGGCACGGACGGCGTTTCACTCGAAATTAACAAATGGAAACGTGTGCTTGAAGACATGGGCCATACGGTCCACCTCTGCGCGGGTGATTTGGGTTCGCTCGAAGGGACTCTGATTGAGGAACTCTTCCATCATCGACCCGAGATTGAACGCATCAATGTGAACACCTTTATTGCGCTCGACGACTTCGAAAGCGAAGCGGCCTATCGGATGGAATTGGAAAAAATCGCATCGGTGATCGAGGAAAAGGTGGAAATTTTTCTTGACGAGAAAGACATCGATTTCTTCATCCCACAAAACGTATGGTCAAACTCAGTGAGCCCCCCCGCAACCCTTGCGATTGCGCGTCTGATCCGGAAAAGACAGCTCCCGACGTTGGCACACCACCATGACTTTTATTGGGAGCGGATCGATGGCGTTGCGCTGACCTCGGCGACCGCGATCGAGCTCGCCGATAAATGTATGCCCCCGCGGGAGAATTTCATCCAGCATGTTGTGATCAACAGCCTCGCCAAGGAGGAACTGTTGGCTCGTAAAGGTATCCCGTCAACCGTCATTCCAAATGTATTTGATTTTTCGGGAGAAGGCTGGCATCGGGACGATTTCAACCGGGATTTTCGAGATCGGATCGGTCTTGGCAAGAACGACATTCTGATCCTGCAGGCCACCCGAATCGTCCCCCGAAAGGGGATTGAGCTTGCCATCGACCTGGTAGCCGAGTTGAACAAATCGGATCGACGGGCAACGTTTGCTCGAAGTGGACTCTTCGATGGTCGTCCATTCACCGATGACAGCAAGATTGTCCTGGTGCTTCCGGGAATTACGGCCGACGAAATCACGGGCAGCTATGTCGACAAACTGAAAGAAAAGATCGAACGGAACGGCATCGAGGCGCGCTTTATAGAAGACCTGGTCGACGGCAACAGGCGAGATGTCAAGGGAGAGAAAGTCTACTCACTCTGGGATACCTATGTCGGGGCCGACTTCGTCACCTACCCCAGCCAGTGGGAGGGCTGGGGAAACCAATTTCTTGAGGCGGTATACGCTCGGCTTCCCATGATGATTTTTGAATATCCCGTTTACCAGACGGATATCAAGAAGGCGGGGTTCAATGTCGTCAGTCTCGGATCGGAGATGGTGGGATTGGATGACCGGGAGCTCGTCCAGGTATCACCATCGACGATCAACAAGGCTGCCGATCAGGTCATGGAACTGCTCATCAACCGCGCTCACAGGGTTGAAGTCATCACCCATAATTACCGGCTCGCTGCCCAATATTTTTCTCTCGAAGCCCTTCACGAGCATCTGAAACCATTGGTGGGTGATGCGTGAGTTTCGGAATCGTGGCTCAGGTTTCCGCCAGGACTATTGAGCACCACAGCCACGAGACGGTCGGTGCTCCATTCACAGCACGCATATGAGGTCAAGTTTGTAAATGAAAATGGCGCTTTATGCTCGATCAAAGGAATTACAACGATGATTGGAAATAAAAAGCAGCTTTTTGAAGATCTCGCTTTCTTGTATGGCGATGATGCCGCTCATATCGCATACGACCGGATGATGAGCATGCTCGATGATTTTCGTGAACAGCATCCTGATCTCAGCCAGACGGTTAGAAAAAACAGGATAAGCGAGCGCGATGCCATCTTGATCACATACGCCGACATGGTACAGGAGCGCGGCAAATCAAATCTTCAGTCCCTCCATGAATTCCTGACCCAGCATGTGCCCGACGCGATATCGACGGTACATATTCTCCCATTTTATCCATATTCATCGGATGATGGGTTTGCGGTGACCGATTACAAGGAGGTCAATCAAACCTACGGTTCATGGGATGACATCGACCGTCTTGGCGACGATTTTCGACTGATGTTCGATGCGGTCATTAATCACATCTCGTCTCAGAGCGACTGGTACCAGGGTTTTCTTCGTGGCGAGCTTCCCTATCGAGATTTTTTTACAGTGATCGAACCCGGGACAGATCTCTCCATGGTTTTCCGGCCTCGATCATCTCCCCTCCTTACCCCGGTGGATACTGCGGATGGCGAGAAACTCGTGTGGACGACGTTCAGCACGGATCAGATCGACCTGAACTACCGCGATCCTGCTCTTCTCCAGAAGGTCGTAGAAGTGCTCCTCTTCTACGTTGAACATGGGGCAGAATTTATTCGATTAGATGCGGTTACATTTATCTGGAAACAAATCGGGACACCCAGCATAAATTTACCCGAAACGCATCGCATCATCCAGTTGCTGCGCACCGTCCTCGACATCGTCGCCCCCAACGTCACCATCATCACAGAGACCAACGTCCCCCATAAAGACAACATCTCTTACTTCGGGGACGGCACGAACGAAGCACAGATGGTTTACAACTTTGCTTTACCGCTTCTCACCATTCATGCCTTCCTGACCGGGAACGCCCAAATACTGTCCAAATGGGCGGATACGCTCGAGCTCCCTTCCGACCAAACTGCTTTTTTTAATTTCCTCGCTGGACATGACGGCATCGGCATGCTTCCCGTCCGAGATATTCTCGAGAGTTCAGATATCGAGATGCTCGTTGAACAAACGCTCGTCAAGGGCGGAAATGTGTCCTATAAAAGCAATTCGGATGGTTCCTTGAGCCCCTATGAGCTGAACATCACGTATTTCTCAGCACTCGGCGAGCCGGGCGG
>CAZMZL010000155.1:0-7777 GCA_964570595.1 uncultured Anaerolineaceae bacterium
AACCTTGAGACCCATCGCAAGCGTCGCTGGTCCACAGTTGTTCCAATCTTGCTTCTCCCATTCGGGGGATTCGAGGCTTACGATTGAAGGCAGAGGGGTCGGGGTTTGCGTGGGTGTTGCTTCCACACTGGTCGTCTCGCCCTCGAATGTGGAAGTGGGAATCGCGGTCATCGCGAGCGCGGCAGCTTCCACCCCCGATGGAACCGGTAACGTCTCGCCAGAGTAGATCAACCCGCGCACGATACCACCGGCTGCGTCAAGACGCCATCCCAGCTTGTCATTCACAATGGGGATCTGGTACACACCAACGATGATCAGCGCTGCAAGCAGGATCCCCAATAAAAACCACATCACTCGTGATCGCATCCTGGCATTATATCAGCCCGAATCTCATCTGGAATTTGTTGGTTTTGGAGATATTTTGACGTCGATCATGATGCCCCACGCCGACTTCTAAGCATTTATTAACCCGACTACGTAGGGCGAAACCGGGGTTTATCTCTTCTTAATCTGCATGTAAGAACCAGTGGTTATAATGGATCACAGGAGTAATATGCACATTGCCTCTGGATTACTGCTGGACAGCGCACTTATTTAAGGAGTTCGAAGATGAAGCAGCTATCAACACTTCAAGGCGCAATCATGGGTGGCATCACGAGCATTCCGGTCCTCGCGTTGAGCTATCTTGGGTTTGTGATCACGGGAGTTTCCTTCGCAGCATTCGCCTTATTTGACGGTCTTGTCCGCATTCTTCCGGGGCCGATTGTCACCTTTGGCATCGACAGCATGATTGCCCTATTGAACTTCCTCAATCTTGGATCCGCTTCCGGGAGCGCGAAGACTGCTGAGCGTCTGGGAGCAATCATAATTTTCATTCTTGGTGGAAGCCTATTTGGTGCAATTTTAAGCAGCATTGGCCGAAAACAGCCTAAGAGCCTGCTCTCTGCCGGCATTCTCGGTGGTTTGCTCTGGACTCTACTTCTCATGCTCGTAATAGCCTACCTCGGCTTTGGCGCCGTAACACCTTTAGCGGCTCTGCTTTGGCTGGGCGGCCTCATGATCGCCTGGGGCCTCGTCCTCGGTTGGGTGACAAAAAGGTTGCCCGGCATTCTCGCCGGGTCCGAGGATGCTCCAATCTCACGACGGGGATTCCTTTACCTCTTTGGCGGCGGCACCGCCGCGGTCACGCTAAGCGCCCTGGGCGTGGCAAGCCTGGCCGGGTCCGAACCTTCTACTCCAGTAGAACAAGTTTCCGGAACCCCTGATCTGGGCGCCACAACAGGGACGGCGGCCTCTCCCTCCAACGAAATGCTTGTCGCCCGAATCGAACCCACCGCCGGCACAAGAGCAGAAATCACTCCCCCTGGAAAGTTCTACAGCGTAGATATCAACTCGCTCCCACCGAGCATCGACGAAGAGACATGGAGTCTGCCGTTGGTCGGGCTGGTCGAACGTCCTTTAACCCTTTCACTCGCTGACCTTCGTGCCCGACCTGCAGTGAGCCAGGTCATCACCCTCTCCTGCATCTCCAACTCAGTAGGAGGCAGTTTAATCGGCACAGCTTTATGGAAAGGCGTTCGACTGCGCGACCTCCTGGAAGAGGCCGGGGTAATGGCGGACGCACGTTCCCTATTCGTCGAGTCGGGAGACGGATTCTATGAGAGCGTCAGCCTCAAGGATGCACAGGATGAACGCACCCTTCTCGTGTATGACATGAACGACAAGCCCCTCGAGCGCAAACATGGGTTTCCGCTGCGCATTTACATCCCGGACCGATTCGGGATGAAACAACCCAAATGGATCGAGCGGATTGAAGCAATCAATCACGAAGGTCCTGGATACTGGGTGGATCGGGGATGGAGCGAGGAAGCCATTGTGCGCATGACCTCCGTGATCGACGATGTATCCACCAGGGAGTTCGATGGCACGTCGGGGGTGGTCCCCATCGGCGGCATCGCATACTCGGGTGCAAAGACGATCAGCAAAGTGGAGGTGCAGATCGATGATGAACCCTGGATTGAAGCCCAGCTTCGCATCCCACCCCTGAGCCCTCTTACCTGGGTCCAATGGCGCTACGATTGGCAGGGCGCCCCGGGATCCCACACTGTTCGGGTGCGCGCCTTTGATGGCGCCGGTCAGGCGCAGGACACACAGCAGCGCGGGTCACGACCCGACGGCGCCACAGGAATTCATACACAGGATTTTCGACTGTAACGCAATCTTCAGACGAAACCCGTTCCGCTGGTTCGAGCGTCATATTCGGTCATATGATCTCACCGGAATCGCCAAACGTTTTTAAAGCCGTTCTGCTCAACGAGCGTGCTATCCCTCCGGTTAATGGGAAAACGCCGGAATGCCCTGGAGCTGCGGGCATGGATAGCAGGCGGGGAATGGGGGCGGCTGCCCCGTTTTCACAGGCTCTATCCTTGGCGGATGCCTCGCAGCTCGCCCTTTGGTTCTTCGTTGAATACCACCTTTACCCATAATCTGAGCCCTTCGCTTTACATGTATTCCTCCCTTGTGCCGGCATAACCCATGCTCATTGGTTCTGGGTTAGAATAATGGGAGCAGGAAGGGAGTTGTGTCCCCAGCGAAATAAATCCGAGAGGGCGCATAGCAGCCGACCTGCTTGTTGAACTTGACAGGTCTGATCCTCCATAAAATACCTCAACTCGAACGACATCATTGGTCTGGAGGCGTGTTTATGAACCGTCGAATTGCTCTTCTAGCATTCGCATTCATCCCTGTTGTGGTCGCCGCGTCGTGTGGGGCAAACGGACGAGAGCCCGTACATGTCCGCGTCGGCGTGCTGCCCATCCTCGACAGCCTGCCCATGTACGTTGCAAACGCACAGGGGTATTTCGCCGATGAAGGGATCGATATGGAATTTGTACCCGTTTCATCCGCACCTGAACGGGATCTTCTCATGCAATCAGATCAGATCGATGCCATGATCAATGAGCTCGTGTCGGTGCTGTTGTACAACAAGAACTCCACCGAGGTTGTAGCAGTGCGTTTTGCGCGGACAGCGAGTGAAGCCTCTCCCGTGTTTCGCATCGTCGCGGCTGAATCGAGCGGCATTGAAACCGTCGATGACTTAAAGGGGGTGCCGATCGGAATTTCAGAAGGCACGGTCATCGAGTACACTACCGATCGGATACTGGAGCGAGCCGGGTTTTCTCCCGATGAAATCGCCATCATCGCTGTCCCCAAGATTCCCGATCGTCTCAACCTTCTCGCTTTCGGTCAGCTAGATGCGGCGAATTTGCCGGATCCAGCGGCATCATTTGCCATCTTCAATGGGGCAAGAGTCATCATTGACGACACTTCCTACCCGGAAGTAGGTCACAGTGTGATCTCGTTTGACAAGGAGTTTATTGAATCTAATCCCGAGGTGGTTCGGGGATTCTTGGTTGCGCTCGAACGCGCCGTTGAGGACATCAATGCGGATAAATCGCGCTTTGCCGAACTCATCGCAGAGAAAGCCCTCATCCCTCCACCGATCATCAGCAGTTTTGAGATTCCAGACTATCCTTTAGCGTCCGTGCCCAGCGAGGCGCAATTCCTTGATGCGATGGAGTGGGCAATGACGAAGGGTCTCATCGATCATGATGTGCCTTACAGCGGTTCTGTGGACGGGAGCTATCTGCCCTAGGTGGAATATTCTCAAGGGGCGATCCTTGCATAAAAACTCATAGGTGGACAAGCATGATTAAGGCTGATGGCCTTAGCTTCGAATATCCCGATGGCGTTTCCATATTCAAAGATTTCAACCTCTCGATTTGCGCAGGGGAAGCCTGGGCCATAATCGGTCCATCCGGCTGTGGCAAAACGACGCTCCTTTACCTGCTTGCCGGACTCCTTAAACCGACCGGAGGGAATATCAACATCGATGGCATCCCCCTCGACCGCCCACGGCCAAAAACAGGCTTGATCCTGCAGGATTACGGGCTTCTCCCCTGGGCGACTGTCTATGAAAACGCTGCGCTGGGATTTCGGATGCGGAACTTCTACGGTCCTGACGGTCGACATGCCCCCGAAGATGAGGACATCGCGGATATCGAGTCGCTTGTCCATCCCTGGCTGGAACGCCTTGGACTTTCCGATTTATACGAGCAATACCCGGGGCAAATCTCCGGTGGTCAGAGGCAGCGGACAGCAATCGCACGCACCCTGGCGCTCAATCCTGACGTCCTGCTCATGGATGAACCGTTTGCATCTCTTGACGCGCCCACGCGCGAATCGCTCCAGGACCTACTGCTCCAACTCAGGGATGAGAGTGGACTCACATCGGTGATCGTGACGCATACGATCGAGGAAGCCGCTCTCCTTGGAAAATTCGTCCTTCTGCTGACAGATCCGCCGAATCACACTTCACAAATTATCCCTAATCCGGATGGGGCTTCATCCAGCTTCAGGGATACCCGCAATTATGCAGCCATGTGCCGAAACCTGCGATCGTTGCTGGAGCCCCCTCGATGAAGAGGACGCATGTGATGCTCTCGGCGCTGTTCATAGCTGCCGTGTGGGAGATCATGGCCAGGGTCCTTGCACAGGCTGTTCTACCCTCTCCCATTGAGGTAGCCAGTGTATTCATAAGCGATATTGGTGGAGAGCTTGGAGGGCATTTCCTGGCAAGTTTATGGAGGGTGCTCGCATCAGTGACCCTCGCCATACTCCTGGCAGTGCCCCTGGGGTTGATCCTCGGGCAATCGGAACGTTTGAACAAACTGCTTTCCCCAACCATCTATTTACTCTACCCGATACCCAAAATAGTTCTGGTCCCGATCATTCTCCTTTTCCTGGGTGTCGGAAATCTCTCAAAGATCACCATCATCTTCCTGATATTATTCTTTCAAATCCTACTTCTCGTCCGAGACCAGGCATCTGCGCTGCGACCCGAACTGATTCACTCTGTCTACAGTCTCGGGGCGGGTCGGAGAGCACTATTCAGGTTTGTCTACCTTCCCGCGAGCGTGCCAGCCATCTTGACCGCGCTGCGTCAATCTATCGGACTGGCTGTGGCCGTGTTATACGTAACCGAACTTGTCGCCACACAACGAGGGCTGGGGTACTATATCTATGTACAGGGAAGCACATTGTTTGACTATCCGCGCATGTTTGCGGGTGTGGTGGCCATGAGTTTGCTCGGACTGGGGCTGTACTTCATCGTGGATGGTCTCGAGCGACGATTGTGCCCCTGGCAACACGCAGGTTCATCATGATTAACGAGACAACATTACTCATCATCCCTCCGCCGCCCGTACAGTCGTTTTGCTATCCATTGCGAGAACAGTACGATCTTGAGTCTTTTGCCAAAGTCCCTGCGCACGTCACACTTCTCTATCCCTTCGTCCCCCCTGAATCTGTCGACGAGGCAGTGACGCGGCTGGAGCATATCTGTGCGGACACCCACCCCTTCGAGGTCGTGCTCAGCAAATACGGCCGGCTCGAAGGCGCCCTATTTCTCGAACCCGAAAATCCGGAGCCTTTTAGAAATCTGTTCCATGAACTTGCGGCAGCTTTCCCCGAATACGCCCCCTCTGCCGGCAAGCCCGGGGCCGAGTTTTACCCTCATCTCACGATTGCGCAATTAGATGATCCGGAGGAGTTAGAGAAAATCGATCTGCCTCCCGAACCGCATTTCTCCTTCACGGTAAAAAAAATCCATCTCTATCTTGGCTCCCCCGACGACGACATCCCCTACGTCCCGCGGGCAGTGCTATCTATCGGAGGCGCATGAGCCATCTCACTGGTCCACCTCGCGCCGCCTTTGCGCGCGAGATGTTTGGGAGAATCGCGCCCCGATACGACTTATTAAATCGCCTTATCACCCTCGGACGGGATAAGGTCTGGCGCGCAGAAACCATCCAGCGATTGGCGTTGGAACCAGGGCAGCGCTTACTGGATATTGGCGCAGGTACCGGGGACCTGGCGGCGAATGCCCTGCGTCGAGAGCCGAATGTCCACGTCGTAGCCTGCGACTTCACGGCGGAGATGATCGAAATCGGTCTCGTTCGACACAGAGAATCAACCATCGAATGGGTGCTCGGAGATGCCGATCATCTCCCTTTTGCGTCCGGCTCCTTCGACGCTGTGGTATCAGGCTTTTTGTTGAGAAACCTCGGCCACCTGGAACAGTCCCTCGGGGAACAAGCCAGAGTTGTCAAGGCCGGGGGGATGTTCGCCTCGTTGGAAACTTCTCCCCCGAAGAGAAATATTTTCACCCCGCTGATCATGTTTCACTATAAATACATCATCCCGACTCTGGGCCGTTTCCTTTCGGGCAGCGTGGAGGCCTATCGGTATCTTCCCGATTCAACCGAGGCATTCCTGTCCGTCGATGAATTGGCCGCTCGGCTTTCTAATGCGGGATTTAGCAACCCTCGATTCGTGCAGCATATGTTCGGGTCCATAGCCATTCACTGGGGGAGAAAGAAGTGAAGAACCCCGCACGATCCCTCCCCGGGTCCACCAGCGGTCCAATTTGCGGTTAGAATCATTTTTTCAACGAAGATATTGAGGTCATGGGCATGGAATCCGTTGTTGAAATCGTGAAAGAGATGTTAATCCCAGGATCGGTCACATTCCTGTTATTCGGACTTATCGCGGGCGTGATCATGCTCTATTTGAACTCGACCTGGGCTAAATGGGGGCGGAGATGGCTGACGCTGTTGACGGTGGCTTACCTGCTGCTGAGTCTCCCGCTCATCTCCAACTTACTGGTAGACACTTTGAGTCGTGGATTCTTCCCCGT
Source organism: uncultured Anaerolineaceae bacterium (assembly GCA_964570595.1). Taxonomy (GTDB): domain Bacteria; phylum Chloroflexota; class Anaerolineae; order Anaerolineales; family E44-bin32; genus E44-bin32. The sequence continues at coordinate 6,758 of CAZMZL010000155.1, forward strand.
TGAAGATGTCAGCGCATCAGACGCAGCAGAGGCCATCGTTGTGCTGGGCGGTGGGGGAGCGACCTACCTGGCAGGAAATCAACAAACGACCGCGCTAAGCGAGGCAAGTACATTGCGGGCGCTGGAAGCTGTCAGATTGTTCAAGCTCCTCGATACGCCCTGGGTCATTGTGTCAGGAGGGACGAATATGCGCTCGGGTTTGCTGGACCCTGAGAGCGAACCCATGCGCAAGACGCTCATGGAAATGGGGATTCCCGAGGATAAGATCATCCTCGAATCGGATTCCCAGAACACGCAGGAACAGGCCTTGAACATCCCCCCATTGCTTGAAAGCCTTGGTGTTGAGCGCTTTATGCTGGTGACCTCTCCCACCCACATGCGCAGATCTGTGCTCGTTTTCCAGGAGGCAGGGTTGGATCCGCTTCCCGCAATCTCGACCCAACAGTCCGAAAGCCAGGCCCCGTCCGCTGCGCGCCTGGTCCCTGATGGAGATGCGCTCTCGCAAAGCAAAACAGCCATGCGTGAGATCATGGCGTTGATTTACTATGCGCTAAGGGGTTGGATTTAAACTCGAGAGGACGATCCCCGCCGCCAGCAGGATACCATAAACAAAAACCAGCTTTGCCGTACTGCTCAAGACCCGGTTCAGGGCACGACCTTCAACCTCAACAATGGCGCGAAAGAGGCGCAGCGCAGTTGGCATGGTGAGCCAGGGCAGTAAAACGATCCATGATCCCATCTCAAACACCACCAAGATGAGCGGCGTCGCGTAAGCTGCGCCGAGCAGCACCCCGTACTCAATCACGCCAGCCCTTCGTCCATAAACCACTGGAATTGTCCGGCGACCAGCGGATCGATCGGACTCGATATCCCGCACAGTGTTGACGACAAGCAGCGCCGTAATCGTCGAGCCCACACCAAGGGCGGCGGGCCAGGCGGCTACGGGGACAGAGCCGATCTGAACATACGCCGTCCCACACACAGCCACAAAACCAAAAAATATTAAGACAAAGAGGTCTC
>CAZMZL010000156.1:0-7774 GCA_964570595.1 uncultured Anaerolineaceae bacterium
GGTTGCTGTCTCCGGCGTCAACGTTGGCTCGACGGTTGTGGTGGGTATGAGTGTTGGGGATATGACTGTAGCTTGGGCAAGAATGTCTTGCTGAACATTTAACTGCAGTATTTCTGAGATACGCGCCGGATCGCTCTCCGCAGTAATCGACAATAATCCGATCCTATCCAGGGTCAGCGAAGTTTCCGCAACCCCTTTCTCGGTCGTTGATTCAACCGACGTCGTGAATGCTCCCTCTCCAGATTGAGTGATGTTAAATCGTACAACGGTACCATCGGGTACATAATTTCCATTGGAGTCGAAAACGACCCCGGTCGCGATCCTGGCAAGGTCTCCTACTGAGAAACCTGGTGTTTCTAGTTCCGGGGTGTCTTCCAGGTAAGCAGAGAGCGAGATTACCTGGGCAGGATCTGGAGAAGTTGCCTGGATAAGCTCATAACCTATCCCGGGCACGCTGACGGGTGATGCTCCGGGCGCAGCCAGCTCCTGGAAGAGCAGCCTTGCAGACATATCGACAAACGAACTTCCACTATCGTATAGCGCATAAAGCGCATCGATTTTACTGATATCCGTGGCGTCAAGCAGGTAGGGTATGTCATGCGAGAATACAATTAACTTCTTTTCCTGCGCGAGATCGGGCCGAATATCCAGCAGTAGTTTTAGCGCATTCGCACCAAACACATCCTCGTCCCCATCGAGAACCGAGAAAATCAGCCAATCGGCCGCGTTAATGGGCACATCCATCTGGTCGCTTGGAACCAGCGGGAATGCGGGGTCCGTGGGTGGGGTTTCTCCCAGATAATTCCCCAGGTCCGCCATCGTATATGAGCGCAGATTCCATCCCCCCACTTCGCCAGCGCTTCTAGGACCATAGAGACGAAGGACCGCACTCTCCAAAGCATCCACATCCATCTTCGTAATCGGTGTGCAGCGAGAGCACTGTCGATGTCGCCGCACATCCGTAAAGAAAATGATGCGTTCGCCCAACTTGGGGGGCGGTCCGACACGGTCTTCGATCTCGTCCTGGTCCGGGTTCAACAAGGTTGCGGAGGCCTGGGCCACGCCGGAAGCGAGGTCAAAGGAAGGGACAATTTCCTCGATGCGATTTCGCGGTGTAAGGACATTCGAACGCGTAAACGCATCGCCATAGAGTCGCAATTTCAAATTAAGTATTCTCAGTGCGGCCTCATCCACGCGTTTTGCAAATATTGGATCTTCTAGATATTTTTGATTAAAGAACTCGATCGTTGATTTTATCGTTGCAATATCGTCAGGGTCTTCGCTGTCCCGAAAATCTATCAAGAGGAGAATGTCATTGCCCGCTAGGAAAGCATCACGGGCAACAAGCTGGGCGTTGAACGTCCCTTCTAGCGGGTCACGAAATCTTCGAATTGCTCTTGAACCCAAGGAATCGCTGATGGTAACGCCTCCCTCAGATCTCCAAAAATCCAGCGGTTCCACGTTCATGAGTTGAGCGAAGGCCTGTGGGTCCAAACTAACGGGTCTTGTAGTGGCACGAATGTTGCCCTGAAACCCTTGAAACCGAATATGCGATACCAACAAGCCGTCGGCAGTTGACGGATTAGCGCCTGGGGCAGATCCAGTCACCGAGAAAAAAGGAGCGAGCTCAATCTGCTTCAGTTGTTCTAATGATTTCCGGACGGTCGCAACCTCTTCATCGATGGGTCTATCGCTGCTTCCCAAACCTGGAAAATGTTTTGCAATCGTCGCGATTCGATCATGCGATCCTTCGTGCATCCCGGCAATAAACGAGCGACCCATCTCGCCGACCCAGTAGGGATCCCCTCCGAATGATCGCACACCAAGACCGCTGGCGTGTGTAACCGAAGGCTCAACGATGACGTCAAGGGAAGGTCCCATGTACAGATTGACCCCGATGGCTTCGAGCTCGCTCCCAAGAGACTCGCCAGCCTGGAAAGCAAAATCCTGGTCCCATGAAGCGCCGATGGCCATGGCAGATGGGATGGGCGAAAGACTCTCAAGCAAAGCAGTGTTGGAACCAACTCCGCCCTCCTGTGTGATGGAAATGAACATGGGAACATATACACGGGTATCCAACCCGCCAAACGAGGTGCCCTCTTCTGGATTGACGGAGGCGTAGTGTAATCCTTGAAGATCCTGTACGAGCGATTTAATGGAGTTGAAAGTATCGGGTTCTTCTGAAAAATTGTCGTTTTCACGCCGGAGCATAACGCCGGAGATATAGTAGTTTTCAATCAGTTCCCGGATGGGGTGCTCGTCATCGAGTGCATCCCCTTGAAGTGGGACGATAAACAATTGCCCTACCCGTTCTTCCGATGACATCGCAGCGAGCAATTGAGCGGCGAGATCCTGCTCCTGATAGGCGCTGGCGACCATGCCCATGGGCATGGCTAGAAGCAATAGCAGATTGCAGGCCAGAAAGATCAATTTACGCATAGAGCGAAAGTATACCCCCTCAGAATATCATGCATCAAGGGAACGGTGCTTTGATACCCTGAAATGAGAAGTTTTTATCAGCAAGGTTAATCTACGTATCGAGTCTTTTATTGCAAAGTACTCCTTCCATAAAAGGATGGATACCCAAACGATCGAGGATTTCATGATTCGTAATATTATTCTCACGCCTTGTCTGCCGGCGATTCGAGAAACCTGGTCGACGCAATTTATTCATAACCGGTCGGGAGGCATCCATTCGTGCATCACGCGCGTTCAAGCGCACGAATTGCGAGTGCCGGGTCATCTGTGATGATGCCATTCACCCCCATCCTGATAAGCCGAAGCATATCCTCAGGCGCGTTGACAGTCCATGCGTAAACCCGGTGCTCCGCTCTCCTTTCTTGTTCGATCACATCTTGCGAAACGAGGTCCCATTCAGGGTTATAACAATCATATGCAAGCCATTTCCTCATCATTCGATTCACGATGCGACGCGAAGACCCTAACACCAATAGCCCGATTTGAATCTCAGGAGCAATTTTATTGACTTTTATCAGCGCAATGGGATTGAACGAGGATAAAAGGATACTGCTTTCTATCCCTCGGCGCACAACGAGCGAAACAACTTTTTCGGGTAGTTTATCAAAGGGTGTCGCGTAATTCGTAAGTTCAACATTAATGAGGAGCTTTTCACCGAGTTCGTCAAATACCTCCGCGAGCGTCGGAATTTGTTCTCCCGTAAAATGTTTACTGAAATGAGCTCCGGCGTCTAAGTTTTTAAGGACCTTCAAAGCATGGTTTCTGACGGCACCGGTACCGTTTGTTGTCCGGTCGAGCGTCGAATCGTGCATGACGATGACTTCGCCATCCTGGGAGATTTTCACGTCAAGCTCAATAGCATGGGCGCCCGCTTCAACCGCGAGTTCGAATGCGGCCATGGTATTCTCAGGTGCGAATAAAGATGCCCCGCGGTGCGCAATCACAAGCGGGGCATCCCGATACCAATCCGATCGTTTATCCATGCTTAAATCTCTACAAAATACGCCTCTGCGGCCCGGTCGAGCAGCTCCTTTGACATCTCCGGCTCGACATTGATGTACCGAGATATATCAAGAATCTGATCGCAAATATCGCGCGGGTGCGAAGCTCGTAGTTTGCGATTACGTTTGATATACCATTCTTGAAGCATATAAGCCAAACCCTGGTCTGAATATGTGACGCCCTTCTGTTTTGCTACCAACTTGAATATGCCCCGGTAGGCTTCGTAGGATGGATCGCCAACTTCGATTTTGTGCCGCAAACGCCTTAGAAACGCTTCGTCAACCAGATCTTTGGGAGGCAAATTTGTCGAAAAAACGACCAGGACATCGAAAGGCACTTCAATCTTTCTACCGGTATGTAAAGTCAAGTAATCAATGCGATTCTCGAGAGGCACGATCCATCGATTGAGAAGATCCCTTGGTCGAACTTGCTGACGACCAAAATCATCGATGAGGAAGACGCCGCCGATCGCTTTCACCTGGAAGGGTGCTTCGTAAAATTTGTTGACATCGTCAAAAACGAGATCGAGCCCAGCCATGGTCAATTCGCCGCCGACGACAACAAATGGTCGGCGAATCCTTACCCAACGTGGATCCCTCTTCGATCCCGCCTTCAAAGTGCCTGTTCCTTCCGAGGTTCCCGTTTCTTCAGGAGAAAGCTCATGGGTGACGCTGTCATAAAGCTTGACAACCTGCCCGTCAATATCAATCGCCCACGGAATGTACATATCCTCCTCAAGCAAGATGTTCCCAATTGCTCTCGCAATTGAGGTTTTTCCGTTTCCCGGAGGACCATAAAGAAATATCGATGTGCCGGAGTTTACGGCCGGTCCAATCTGATCGAATGTTTTTTCGGACAAGACCAGGTCGCTCAACGCATTGCGCATCGTACGGGCATGGACGGTTGGCCTCCCCCTGCTCTGCCGGAGAATGGCATCATTAAACACGGCGATGGGAACCGGCGCCGGACCTGCATATTGGCTCCGCTCCAGTGCTTCTCGGGCACGAGCAATCCCCGCCCCGGTTATCGCATATTGATATGAGCCCTCTCCAAAGCCAACCTGTGTCTTGACTTCAACGAATTTCTCTCGTTTAAGCGCCTCTAAAATTTGATCGACAATACCTGCAAAGGGAAGCGCCATGGCTTCAGCTACTTTGAAGCCGGTCAAATAACCACTGAAGTATAAGATTTTTAAAGCCAGGTCCTGCAGCCAGAGCTGTGACAACCCTGTGTCGGAGATACGACTAATCGCTGAAGGTATAAATCTTAGATTCGATGTGGTGGGTCGTTCGTCAATTTGCGCCGATCGCACCGGGCTTCTTGGTAAAGACATATCTTCTCCTCCAATCTGGCGACTTCGCCTTGGGGAGCACGGAATCGACTTTCAAGTTTTCCTTGATTGATTATATCCATGGGACAAACTTCCAGCAAATAGTATGTTTTGCCCACTTCGATTTGAGTGATAGAATTGTCGCTATGAATCTCTCAGTGGTTATCCCTGTTTATAACGAAGCCGCCACAATCGAAACGATCATTAAGCGCGTTGAAAGTGTTCAACTCGCGGACGAGATCATCGTCGTTGATGATGGATCCACAGATGGCACTCGCGATCTTCTCGAGACAATTGCACTAGCCCACCCGTCTGTCCGCCTCATACTTCAAGAAAAGAATCAAGGGAAAGGCGCTGCGGTTCGCGCTGGGATCGCGGCCGCACAATGCGACCTCGTCTTGATTCAAGATGCGGATCTGGAGTATGACCCCCGTGATTACACAGCTCTGCTAAAACCTATTCAAGAAGGGCTGGCTCAAGTCGTTTACGGCTCAAGATTTTTAGGTGGTCCCCGAAGGGTCGCCATGTTCTGGCACATGGTCGCCAACAAGCTGCTCACACTCATCACAAATATACTCTACAACAGTATCCTCACCGATATGGAAACCTGCTACAAGCTCTTCGAGAGAGAGCTTATCCAATCGATCCCTCTCAATGCCAAACGATTCGACTTTGAGCCTGAAGTCACCGCAAAGTTGCTGAAACGAAAAGTGCGCATTTTCGAGGTGCCGATTACTTTTAATCCCCGCGAGTATTCTGAAGGAAAGAAAATTGGTCTATGGGATGCGTTTGAAGCTGTCTGGACACTGATCAAATACAGATTCGTGGACTGATTCATCATTCATCCAGAAGACGATGGGCTTTCATTTTTCAGATCGAGTATGTTCAACTGGAGGCTCTCGGAGCCCCTGAATACATTCCTCTCCAACCTGAACAGTACGTCGACATGATCGCCCAGCGATTCGCAGCGATCCCCTAATCGAAAACCGATGGCATCAAATAATCGCTGGTCTTGAACAAGCGACAATTTTAGGTGCGCCCCATTGGCCCCTACCCGTCTCATGTCTTGAACGCGCACGTTTTTTGTGCAATACGTTGGGGCCGGGTTGCCGGAGCCAAACGGCTCGAGTAAGTTTTGAAAATGGTGAAGGTCCCAATCGAGATCCGAAAAACAGACGTAGGTATCAAAGTCCAAGGTGGGTACAAGATCATCAACAGCCAGTTCGCCTTGAGCAATCTTAACCAATTCCTTGTGAAATTCATCGATCACGTCATTACGGACCGTAAATCCTGCAGCCGCATCATGACCCCCAAACCGGACCAGGAAGCGACTGCATTTCTGGAAAGCCCCGATAATGCTAAATTCCGGAATGCTTCTGGCAGACGCACGGGTAAATTCCTCCCCTCTCTGTCCTATGATCGTTGGTCGATAAAATTCTTCGGCGATCCGAGATGCCGTCAGCCCTAATATTCCTTCATGATAATCAGAATCCACGGCAAGGATGACCAGAGGAACATCTTCCTCGTCCATTCTATCTTTCACCTGGTTCCGCGCGTCAGCGGTAAGCTCCTGTCGTTTTTTATTAAGGTTATCCAGCTCCACGGCGGTCTGTTTGGATAACTCGGCGTTGTTTTCAACCAACAATCCTAATGCCGTGTTTGCCGAACCGATCCTTCCGGCCGCATTAATTCTCGGACCTAATCCAAATGCGATCTTCATGGCGTCGATCTCGCCGAGCTTATAACCACAGACTTTGATTAAGCCCACAAGCCCAGGACGGAGGCCAAGATTGATCTGCTTCAACCCTTCCCTCACCAAATAGCGGTTTTCCCCTGTAAGAGGCACCATATCTGCGACAGAGCCAATGGCGACAAAATCAAGAAATTCTACCGGTCCGTCGAGCTCTTTTCTTGTCATCACCCCATGAAGAAGTTTGTATGCCACACCGACGCCTGCAAGGTTTTTATTTAACGACGTATCACCGGGTTGATGAGGATCGAGGACGACCGTTGCGAGGGGTAAAACCTCCCCTACTTTGTGATGATCCGTAATAATGACATCCATACCCAGATCACCGGCTCGTCTCACTTCGTTTACGGCCCGGATCCCGCAATCAACAGTGATGAGAAGCGAGGTGCCTCCTGAAGCCAGTTTTTCTATGGCCTTCTCGTTCAGTCCATATCCCTCTTCAAACCTATCGGGGATGTATGTGGATACATTCGCACCTAAGTTCTTCAATCCTGTCGATAATAAGGCAGTGGCCGTGACGCCGTCGGCGTCGTAATCGCCGTACACAACAATTTTTTGATTGGCATCCAGCGCGACTAAAACTCGATCAACGGCCACATCCATGCCGAATAAATCGAAAGGATCTTCTATCGAGACGGTATCTGCATCGATAAAGGCCCTTGCTGTTTGTGGATCTTGAATCCCGCGCATCAACAACAATTTTGCTTCCAGAGGTTTAAAGCCTTCCAGTCGCGCGATCTGGTCATCTTGAATCCGATTACGAATGCGCCAATTTTTATGATTCTTCATATCATCGCCTTTTTGTTAAATCTCCGTCATGGATCCATTCCTGCCCAGTCATAATTTTACTCAAAGGAGGATATGTTTCCAGACACATCTTCCTATGCTACGATTGTCGCATGCGCATCGTTTTTATGGGATCTCCTGACTTCGCCGTACCCGCGCTGCATGCGATCCATCGACGTTTCGATCTTGTGGGCGTGGTTTCTCAGCCCGACCGACCCAGTGGTCGCGGTCGTAAGCTCCAGCCTCCACCGGTCATTGTTAGCAGTCATGAGTTCGGTGTCCCCTTCGTCCAACCCGATAGCCTCAAGAGCGAGGGTATCATCGATCAGCTTCAGTCATGGGATCCTGATCTCATCGTAGTTACAGCTTATGGCCAAATTCTACCTCCGAATATTTTGCCCGTCGCAAGATACGATTCAAGAAACGTA
>CAZMZL010000157.1:0-7728 GCA_964570595.1 uncultured Anaerolineaceae bacterium
CGAATTGCACACTCAACGAGTCAATATCGCTGTAGCTTTTATTGTATAAAACCTGTTTTTGTCCAATAAAAGCATATTATGATTTTGTTTTGCCGTCAAGCTTCCCGAATCGGATTACTATCACCCTCGCCTAATTGTCAATATTGCCCAATCCCTGCTGTCATCCCGCCGCATCCAAGGAGAGAGCGACAAACGAAAATATTATTGGGTTAATCCGCCGGTGCTTTCCGAAGAAACGTAGCTATGCCACAACCACTAAGAAAGAAATCGAATTCATTCGGGAGAGACTTAACTCCCGTCCCAGAAAATGCCCTGGTTTCAAATTACGAAGCCAGGAACTCTTCAACCATTCCTCCGTTGAAGCACTTCGTCGTTGAAATCAAGCGCTCAGGATAGGGTCCCCACCTGACTCATCTTATGAATTGTATTCGGGATTGCGAGGGGCTCTCCTGCCAATACCTGAAACGTGTACATCTTCCCATTCTTCCAGGCGCTGCATTAGCTGTGAGCGTTCGGCAGCATCATGCAGTTCCTCGATCATGCCCATAAAGGTTCCATCCGGATCGCGAATGGGATATATGTACTCGTAGAGTATTCTGCCCTGATAATTGACCCAGCCTTCGTAGTGGCTAATGGCGCCCAGCTTGATGTCATCGATCAGCTTCTTGACAGCAGGCTCGGACTCATGCGGATGGCAGCTCATGATGGTCGACCCTACCCGGGCCTGCGGGTCTTCTCCCAGCATCTCACCAGCTTGGCGGTTGAATAGGACAATTGTATTGTCAGGGTCGATGACCACCAGCCCAATCCTCAGGTGATCCAAGACCTCTTGAAGAAATTCGAGGGAAATCTCCATAAAACCTCAACTCTCTCCCCATTGGCTCCTCATATTAGATAAGTATGCCGGGTCGGATGCCCGATCCGAGCTGGAGAAAAGACTATACGCCTTGTCCCATTGATGGCTGCAGAGCAGGAACGGATAGGAAGACCATGCGTCAATTCTATCAGCCATCCGTGCTGACCGCCTTCATCCCTGCAGCAAACTTTCGAATTTACGTGAGCTATTTTTATATGACAATGGACGAACATTTAAAAGTACTTGACCCGCTGATCTTAAATCCCAGGCGTCCATCATTCGCTGCCACCGAATAGTTCCTCAATCCATAGTTCAATCTCTGATCTTCCTGCAATATTATCGATAAGGTTAACGAGCCCTCATCCCAGACACATCTCCATGGTGCTAATTCACCTGAAATTATGCTACAGTTATCAGGTCCATTCACGTCCTGCAAGTTCTTATTAAAAATAAGATTGAGTTTGATCTTGAAGACAACTCATTGACTTGGCCTTGGTCGTGAGATATTTCCACAGAAGGACGCTTTCTTGGATTTGATGACATTTTACGCACCGAAAATCGAACGCTCATCCATATACAAATGCGATCGTTTTAAGCGAAAATAGGTCTGTCAATAAAATAAAGCGACCACGTTCAAGTTACATGAGCACATCTAGCCAAGAATGAATCTTCAAAGCCTAGAACCACCAATTCCTGGAACCGGCTTGGATCATCAATTGTTACGACTTCAAGCCACCCACACATGGAGGACACACGATGGATTTAGAAGTTGAAGCCTATCTTCGACCGCCTGAGATGGAGATGGAGCCCTACCCACCCAAAGTGATCACGCTGGCCACCGGGGGGAAACTGGTTGTGCGGCAGGCCTCCCGCTCCGACGTTCCCAGAATTCTCGAGGCCGTCAAACCCACAATGGAAATTGAGCGAGATTTCTACGACATCGTCGGTGCACGGGTCTACGCGGAACTTCTCGGCTGGTACCGCTACCGAGTCCGCGATGAATTCTGCCTGATGGGCCAGGTGGACGGTCTGCTCGTCGGCATCGTTAACACAAGGCTCTATTCACCAGAGCTGGGGATCAGCCTGCATACCCTTGCCATCGAACGAGGTCTGCGCATCGGAGCGCACTTGTTTGCAGCGAAGATGGAGTACTCTTTTGAATACCTAAACCAGGAAGAGGTGCTCATCACCGCCGAGAGCCCCATCGGATTCAGGCGTTGGATGATCGAGTATGAGCTGATTCAAAGAGAAGGCCAGCACGAGCTGGGAGGCGCGACGCCTTTTGCCCTCACACGCGATCTTTACTTTAAACACAAAGATCGTTTGGTCGCCGGTGAACGACCAGTACCCGATGAGCTCATGGAAGTCGCAGAACGAGAAATCCTCGTTGCTAGCGAGGATGATATTCGCGAGAAGATACTTGGAGCAAGGAGGAAACCACAATGAGACCCGTCGTAATTGTCGGGGCGGGCATGATCCCCTTTGAGCGGAATGACGATGACAGCCTGGTGGATATGCTCGCAGAGGCAGGCTTGCGGGCCATGGATGATGCTCAATTAGGCGACAACCGACCCGTGGATTCAGTCTATGTGGGGAATATGGCCTCAGGTCTGTTCAACCACCAGGTCTCCGTCGCCAGCGCGCTCGTGGACAGGCTCGCCCTGCTCCCTGCGGCTGCAGATCGAATCGAGAATGGTCCCGCCTCAGGTGGTTCGGCGATAAAGAACGGCTTTCTCGCTGTGGCATCGGGGTTCAATGACATCGTCCTCGTGGTCGGCGGTGAGAAGATGCGCGACGTGATCGGACCAAAGGCGACGGACATCGTGGCCGCGATGACGCACCCACAGGCAGAATACATCTACGGGGTCACGCTGCCCGCAATGGCCGGCATGTTCGCCCGTCTCTACATGGAAAAGTATGGCGTCACCCGTGAACATCTCTCCATGGTCGCCATCAAAAACCAGGAGAACGGACTGCTCAATCCGTATGCACACATCCAGATGAAGATCACGATGGAGGGGATCCTCACCCACCCGCAATCCCATATCAACAGCCCGATCGTAGCAGATCCCCTGCACCTCTATGACTGCTGCCCCGTAAGCGACGGCGCTGCAGCCGTGCTCCTTACCACGGAGGAGATTGCCAAAGAATTGAAGAAACCCATCATCACCATCGACGGCGTGGGTCAAGCGACCGACACCCACACCCTCGCGGAACGGAGCGATCCCACAGATCTCAAAGCGGTGCGATTGGCATCCGAGGCCGCGTTTGCCATGGCCGGCGTGAAACCCAAGGATGTCGATGTGGCCGAACTCCACGATGCCTTCACCATCCTGGAAATTGCAGAGAGTGAACATGTGGGCTTCTTTAAAAAAGGAGAGGGCGCCAAAGCTCTTGAAAAAGGCGAGACGAAGATCGGTGGAAAGATCCCCATCAACCCCTCCGGGGGGCTGAAAGCAAGGGGACATCCAGTCGGTGCGACGGGCGTCGCTCAAGTGGTCGAATTGGTCTGGCAGTTGCGGGGCGACGCCGGCGAACGACAGGTAATCGATGCAAAACGGGGATTCTCATTGAACTTCGGTGGGTTTGGGAACAACGTTCTCGCATTCGTTCTGGGGAGAAAATCATGACCATCACTGCGTATAAATGTACCGGCTGCGGGCATGTGATGTACCCCTACCACAACCGCTGTCTAAATTGTAAGGGCAGGGACTTCGAAGAAATCCAGCCCACACCGAAGGCGAGTCTGTTGACTTATACAATCGTCGAACAGCTTCCCTGGGGGATGGACGAGCGCGGTCGCATCCTTGGCGTGGTGGAATTCGAGAATGGCATCCGTGCGCTGGGACTCATCCTGGTGGACCAACCCCACATGGGCATGAAGCTCAAGACCGGTTGGGGTCCTGTGCGAGATTTCGGCGGCGTTAAGGTCGAAGGCCTGATCTTCGAGAAGGCAGGCTAATCACCTCATCGAGCAGACGGTTTTGATCGATAAGGGGTCGATCGGGGAAACCCTGATCATCTTGAGGACGATCCGTTCGACCCCTTCAGGCTTTTCCCCACGAGGTTTCTGAAAGCTGTCCATCTCGATGGAAACTCGTATGCAATTACGGCCAAATCTGGGACCAAGGCCCGGGTTTCCCACTCTACGGAATAGAAGGAGAAGCATCCATCATGAAGATTGTTGATTTGTCCATCCCGCTTGGAATCGGAACTCCCCCCTGGCCGACGTATGAACCTCTCCAGGTGAAATACTTCAAACGATTGGCTCCTAACGGGGCAAACGGTCAGGTTCTGACTCACTCCAACCATCTGGGGACCCATTTAGACGGTGAAATCCATTTCTACACGCCTGGCAAGGATATCGCCTCGCTCGACTTTGATTTCCTCTATGGCTCCGGAGTCATTGTAGACCTCTCAGACGCAGCCGGCGATTATGACATTTACACATCGAAGATGGTCGAAGAACGGGTCGATGTTCAAGAGGGTGACATCCTGCTCATCCACACGGGCTATCATCGCTACGGGTGGGATCAACCCATCGCAGACGAGATCCGCTACATGGTCAAACATCCCGGTCCCGACCGAGAGTTCGCGCAATGGTGTGTGGCCAAAAAAATCAAATGGATCGGAGTCGACTGCGGCAGCGCGGATCATCCCATGAACACCATCATCCGCACCTGGATGCCGCGGCAGACGAAAGAAGCCGAGGCTCATTTTCAGGAGAAATACGGAAAGGCCGTCGCCGAGGTCTTCACGGATGATAAATACCAGTTGATGCACATCGAGATGTTCCCGGAAGGCATCATCCACGCCGAGTGTCTCGGCGGGGATATCGATCTCCTGCTCAACCAGAGGGTTGAGATTGGCTGCTTCCCCTGGCGATTCGTGGATGGAGAAGCGAGCATCTCTCGAATCGTCGCCTTCCTTGACGACGACCGCTACGCTGAATTAATGAAGAAGAAAGGATCGTTCGAGAAGACGAAATTCGGGGACTGCGTCTGTCAGACCTCGCAAACGTAAACCCGGGAAGACGCTGCGGGGATGGTCCCTCGTCCAGCTTGTGATTTTTGTCTTCCATATTAACGTGATCCGACCGGCTTCAACCCGGTCACCCCGGGGGTGCTGATGAACTTACCGCTGCCAGAATTACCGGATTTTGAATATGCAAGGCCTGACAGCTTTGAACAGGCGACCACCCTGCTCCACGAAAACGGCGCCGCAGCGCGTGTCTTTGTGGGAGGGACAGATCTCTTCGTTCAAATGCGTGCCCGTCACCGACGTCCCCAACTTCTCGTGGACATCAAACACATCCCCGGCCTCCCGGATATAAGCTTCAATCTCGATAAGGGGCTCCATGTGGGAGCCGCCGCAACGATGAACAATATCGCTGAACACGCGAATGTCCGGGAGCATTATCCCCTGCTCGTGGAGGCCATTGAGACCATCGCTTCCTATCAAATTCGCAACCGCGCCACCATGGGTGGGAATCTTGCGAATGGTTCCCCGGCTGCGGACACAGCCCCGGCAGCGCTGGTCCTCGAAGCTGTCCTTGGCATCACGGGGCCAGGTGGTGAACGCAAAATCCCCGTTGGAGAATTCCATAAAGGGCCCGGAGAGACCGTCCTCGCGAAAGATGAGATTCTGACTTCGATAGAATTTCCGGTCCCTGAAGCTGGCTCGATCGGACGCTATCTTAAACTCGGACGGAATGCAGAGGGCGACCTCGCCATCGCGGGCGTTGCAGTGGTTGGTTACCCTGATAAGGGATCGACCTCAGGATACCGATTCCGCCTCGCGCTGGCATCCGTCGCACCCACGCCTATCCGTGTCCCTGAAGCCGAAGCGATCCTTGGAGAGACTACGATATCCGATGAACGTATCAACCAGGCAGCTCTTGCCGCAGAAGACCTCGCCTCTCCTATCGATGACATACGAGCGTCCGCAGAATACCGGAGCGCCATGGTCCGGGAGCTATCCCTGCAGGCATTGAGCGATGTCTGGGCTCAACTCCAGAAGGAGGCCTAAATGACAACTCACCCCATCTCCTTCTCCATCAACGGATACCAGGAAAACCGGGCTGTCCCATCCAATCTCACACTCTTGAAATTTCTTCGGGAACACTTATGTCTCACCGGTACAAAAAGCGGCTGCGACACTGGTGAATGCGGCGCATGTACCGTGTTGATGAACGGCGAACCCGTCAACGCCTGCATGGTTCTTGCGGTTGAGATTGACGGTTGTGACATCACCACCGTGGAAGGATTCGCCAAAGACGACATACTCGATCCCCTGCAGCAAGCCTTCATCGAGCACACCGGCACGCAGTGTGGTTTTTGCACTCCGGGGATCTTAATCTCGGCTCGATCCCTGCTCGAACGCAATCCCGATCCGACCGAGAGCGAGATCCAGAGTGCGCTCCGAGGAAACCTCTGTCGGTGCACAGGATACGTACGCATCATCCAGGCCATTCAAACCGTGGCCCGGGAGGGAGGCTGAGATGGAACTAAAAACAAGTTCACCCTCCCCGGTGGGAGAAAGTGTCCACCGGGTCGACGCACTGGAGAAAGTCACCGGCGAAGCTGTCTTTGCCGACGATTTTCAATTTGGGCCCGGCCTGCTTTACGGGCGCGTCGTCCGGAGCCCTCACCCTCACGCCTTGATCAAGCGTGTGGATGTGAGCAAAGCGCGTGCATATCCCGGCGTGCGTGCGGTCGTGACCGGCGATGAGTGCGAGGAACGCTTCGGACTATATTTGAAGGACCGCTATATCTTCTGCAGGGAGCGTGCCCGCTTCGTGGGCGATCCCGTCGTCGGCGTGGTCGCAACCACGGAAGCCGTTGCGGAAGAAGCCTGCGGACTCGTCGAAGTCGAATATGAAGTCCTTGAACCTGTGCTCGATCCAGTGCTTGGGGTGCGTTCGGACGCCGCCATCATCCACCCCAAGCTTGGCGAGTATGGGGTGGCCGATTTCATCCAGCCCCAGCCCGGGACGAATATCGCCAATCTGTTCAAAGTTCGAAAGGGTGATGTCGAATCCGCCTGGAGTGAATGCGAAGTCATCGTCGAGCGGGAATTTAAAGTCCCCCATATCCAGCACGTGCCCATCGAACCGCACGTCGCCATTGCCCAGGTCGACCACTCGGGTGAGATCACACTCTGGAGCAGCAGCCAATCGCCCTTCGCCCAGCGGAATCTCATCGCCGAGGCCATGGGGATCTCCCAGGGAAATATCCGTGTGATCGCGCCCTATGTGGGCGGAGGCTTCGGCTCCAAGGCCGGCTTGAGCGCCGAGGGGACTGCCGTCATCATGGCGATGCGAGTGCCCGGGCAGCCGGTCAAAGTGCGGCTGACGCGCGAGGAGGAGTTTTACTGCGCCTTCGTCAGGCAGGGTCTCATCGCAAAGACCAAGGTCGGGGCGAAGAAGGATGGCGAAATCCTCGCCATGAAGACGGAGTATTTCTGGGATGCCGGAGCTTACACAGAATACGGCGTGAACATCACTCGCGCGAGCGGATATTCATCCACAGGTCCATACCGCATCCCCAACGTAGAAGCGGATTCTTATTGCGTCTACACCAACCATCCCGTGGGCGGACCCATGCGGGGATTCGGCATGCCCGAGATCCATTGGGGAATCGAACAAATCATGGACATGGTGGCCGACGAACTCAACATGGACAAAGTCGCCTTCCGCTTGAAGAACTGCATCCAGGGCGGGGATGAAAATGTAACCGGCATGGTGATGCATCCAATCGGTCTCTCGGAGTGCATCGAAAAAGCTGCAGAGGCCATTCATTGGGGTGAAATTGCGCCCCCCAGCGCGCCCCATATGCGGCGAGGCAAGGGTCTCGCCATTATGTGGAAAGCCC
>CAZMZL010000158.1:0-7720 GCA_964570595.1 uncultured Anaerolineaceae bacterium
TTTATCCGTCTCACAGAATCCGTATGCATTGAGTTCGATGCCGAGTGTCTTTGAAATCTCAACCGCCTTGGATGGAGGCCGTATCCCCACTGCAAGGACCAGCAAATCAAATCGCTGCTCTTGAAGTGGTCCCTGGCCTGAAGCAGATTCTTCGTGTCTTCGCCCGGCAGGGTAGCGAAGGATGATCTCTCCGGTGGCAGGATCTGCATCAACGGATGATATCCGGCAGCGGATGTAGTGGATGCCGTATTGATCCCGTGCTTGCTGGTAGTAAATGTTGTATTCCTTGTTAAATGCGCGCTCATCCATCGTGAAGATGTGGCAATCCGCGCTGGCGTTGCGCTGCTTGGCGAGCATGGCCTCCTTCGTGGCGTACATACAGCAGATGGAGGAACAATAGGGATTGCGTTGGTCGCGTGAGCCGACACACTGCAGCCAGGCGATCCGTCTCGGGATCTCTCCATCCGATATGCGCCGGACAATACCCTCCGTGGGACCAGATCGTGAGGCCAGGCGTTCGTACTGCATCGAGGTGATGACATTGGGGATGCGCCCATATCCCAACTCCGGCATCTCGGTGGGGTTGAAGGGTTGGAACCCCATGGCGAGGATAATCGCACCCACTTGAATCTGGAGCTCGCAGGAGGTTCGGTCAAGGTCAATGGCATTCGTGGGACAAACCTTAAGGCACTCTTCGCAGTCACCGCATCGATCCGTGCGCTCCAGCAGATAATACGCGTTGGGAACAGAGCGGGGGGCGGATTTATCGATCGCTTTGCGGGTGCTCAAACCCAATTGGAATCCGCTGGGCCGTATTTCCGGGCATACCTTTGCACATCGCCCGCAATTTGTACAAAGGTTGGGATCTACAAATTGAGGTCGTCGCTCAAGGACAATTTGAAAATCGCCGGCTTCTCCCTCGCAGCTAACCAGGTTGGATGAGGTAAGCAGTGTGATGTTCGGATGTCGATTGTGATCGAGGAGGGCGGGAGTGATGGAAGGGCGGGTGCAGCCAAAGCCATGGTCGGAAGTCCCGCGACAGAGGACACAGTCGTGTGTGGGGAACATGAAGCCAAGCTGGGCGACCCGTCCTCCTAGAGAAGGGGTCGATTCCAGGAGATAGACGTGGATTCCTGCATCAGCGAGGTCGATGGCTGCCCGCATCCCCCCCACGCCGCCGCCGATGACCAGGACGCTCTCCGCGGTTCCATTGCCGTTTTCAGAATTCAACGCTGGTTGTTGGGTTGTCGCCATTTGTGTTTCCTGGGCCAACAAGATTAAGGCCGGCGGTTTCCGCCAGCCCGCATTAATCGGCCTATTCCTACCCGATATGGTAGTACCCTGTCCATCGAGCGAAAAGTGAGAGATATCACGATGGGCAGGGTACATTCTTCATTGAGCGATGTCCGATACGGTTCAGTCGTCCACCTGAAGCAAATACTCGTACGCCGCAAGCGCGGCTTTCGCACCTTCTCCCACCGAGATAAGCACCTGTTCGGAAATCACATCGGTGACATCTCCGGCCGCGAAGATCCCCTCCACGGATGTTTTATTGCGAGCATCCACCATAATATGATCCCCACCATCGCGCCCGACCAGGTCGGCTACAATCTCCGACTGGGGGACGAGCTCTAATTCGACAAAGAAGGCATCGGCCTCGAGTTCCTTTTTGTCCTCGTCCTTGCTGACAATGATTTTTCGCGCGTACTCATCACCAAGAACTTCCTTAACCCGGAAACCTTCCATTACCTCAACATTTTCAGCTTCGATGACTTTGCGACCCATCACCGTGTCAAGCTCGCCATGACTTGGAGCCACGAGCGTGACTTTACGGGCGATGCGCGCCAATTCTGCCGTGGATCGCAGCGCAAGCTTCGTGTCCCCGATCACGACAACATCCCGGTCGATGAAGAGGGGCGCGTAGGAAACGGCGCTATAGCAAAGCCCGCGCATCATAAAATCTTTCTCTCCAGGGACATCCATCAAACGCCCGCGAGCGCCTGTGGCAACGATGACGGCCTTCGACTCGTATGTATTTCCCTCACGTGTGCTTATCTTGAATCCCCGGTCTCCCGCCTCGATTTTTTCAACTTTTTCAAACACACGGGCAAACTCAAGGTAATCTACTTCATTGGCGAACCGGCTGACGACTTCCTCGCCGGTGATGACGAGATGTTTTTCGACAAAGGGTAGCTGGAGGCGGTAATTGGTCTTGCCGCCCAGATCCCGCGTGATCAGCAGTACGTCGAGTCTCTTGCGGATTGCATAGACCGTTGCGGTGAGACCTGCCGGACCACCGCCCAGAACGATCAAATCATACATCGTCGTTTTCTCCTTCTCAACGTTAGTTCTCGGGCAGGGCGATAAAGCCCTCGTTCATCATAACCTCTGTAAGGTCGCGGGACCGTTTGATGATTTTGGCTGCGTTTTCGAGTTCCTCTTCATAGGTCATGGGGTTGCGGGCGATGCCCTCCTCGACGGCTTTGGCTGCGACCGCCGCCGCTTCGCGAGGGAAGACCTCCCATTCGTCCATCGTCGGAAGAATGTAGTCGGGTGCAAGCCCTTTCGTTTCGGCCATCTCTGCTAACGCCGTTGCCGCGGCTATACACATCGAATCTGTAATCGTCGAGGCGCGGACGTCGAGCGTGCCGCGGAAGATCCCCGGAAAGCCCAGGGAGTTGTTCACCTGATTGGGGAAATCGGACCGACCGGTGGCAAAGACGGCCGCCCCCCCTTCTTCCGCTTCCCACGGCCAAATTTCAGGGACGGGATTTGCACAGGCGAACACGATGGGATCTTTCGCCATCTTTTTAATCCAATCGGTTTGCAGGGTGCCCGGTCCCGGCCTGGATAACGCGATCACCACGTCGGCGCCATCCAGTGCCTCAGGGATTCCGCCTTCCCGGCCTTCTTCGTTCGTAATCTGGCAGAACTTCCATTTGTCGACATATTCCGCCTTACGAAGTTTAAGGTCTTTTCTGCCTTTGTGCAGGATGCCTTTGCTGTCGACGACGCGGCAGAGCGCCGGCGTAGCGCCAGAGTTGAAGATTAACCTTGCACAGGCGACGTTCGATGCGCCTGATCCGACAAATACGATCTGGGCATCTTCAATGTTCTTGCCGACGATCTTGAGAGCATTGATCAGTGCGGCGAGCGTAACGGTGGCGGTTCCCTGCTGGTCGTCATGCCATACAGGAATCTCAGCTCGTTCGCGTAATGTGTCGAGGATGCGGAAGCATTTGGGCTGCGATAAATCCTCCAGATTCACCCCGCCGAACCCGGGTTGGATCAACAGCACGGTTTCGATGATCTTGTCGGGGTCTTTGGTGTCGAGCATGATGGGCCAGGCGTCGATCCCGCCGAGATATTTATAGAGGAGCGCCTTCCCCTCCATCACGGGGAGCCCAGCTTTAGGGCCGATATCTCCCAGTCCGAGTACACGCGTGCCATCAGAGACGACGGCGACTGTGTTGCCTTTATGAGTGTGCTCATAGACGAGCTCTGGATCTGCCTCGATCGCACGACAGGGTGCGGCGACGCCGGGTGTATACCATATAGCGAAATCATTGAAATCACGGACGCATGATTTGAGAGCGATCTCTACTTTCCCATGGTAAAAGGGATGCAGTTTCATCGCGTCTGCGGAGGGCTGCTCTGCTTTGGCAAGCAGCTCCTCAGTATTGAGCGGGGGGGCCTTCGCGGCCATCAATTCATCCTCCTTGCTCTTGTCGAGCACAGTTTTCCGACTGCCCAATAACGTCTCTTTCTCAACGAAATGTGCTGAGCTAAAACTGAAGATAGGAATCTGTGTAGATCACCTTATTAAGCAGGACTTGTACCGTCTTCCATATTGCGGCCTGCTCGGGATCGGACATATCCACGTCCTCCGACTGAAGTTCCTCCATAGCCGCCACCCGGTCGAACAATTTCAGGTAGAGCGATTTGACCGCCGTGCCGTCATCGCGTGCTTCAACAGCTTGAATTACGCCCATTAAATCATTATCGAGGGGGTTCAGGATCGCAGCATCAAGACCGGCGGCCATCAACATGGTCAGGTAAACACGATCCAGGAGTGGGCGCATCTCGTTTGGAACTTGGTTCGAGACGTTCGACAAACCCACGACGGTCATCGGTGGGGGATCCATGACCATCTTCAGCATGCGCACGGTCTCAATCGCTTCTGGGACATACTCCTGGCATCCGGAGACGGTGAGGATCAGTGGGTCGACGAGAAGATTCTGCATCGGGATGCCGACCTCTTCGGCACGCGGGATCAGCTTCTCCATGGCGATGGCGATACGGGCGTCGGCACTGACCGGGATGCCGCTCTTCTCCAGGCAAAGGGCGATCAATTTGGCGTCGTATTTTCCTGCCAATGGCGGAACCTGCTCCAGACGTTCCTCCTCCGCAGAGGTGCTGTTGACGATTGCGTTGGATCCCCACAGCTTCAAGCCGGTTTCGATCGCTGCTAGATTGGTCGTGTCGAAGGAGATGGTCATCCCGGGTACGGCTTCCTGCATGCAGTCCACGAGCCATTCGACGACCTCAGGACCGTCTTTTTTGCGCGGGCCGATGTTGAGGTCGATGGCGTCCGCCCCGCCTTCTTTCTGCTTCTGCGCCAGGCCGACGAAGAAGCCGCCATCCCGGTTTTTAAGCGCCTCTTTTACACTTGGAGAGATAATATGAATATTTTCGCCGATTTTGAACATATGTCTTCTCCTCTTCTGCATCGGTTAGATGTTTCTTTTCTTAAATTTCACGAAGGATCTTTTCAGTAAGGGTCTCCATCTCATGGTATACCGGAGAGCCGGAAGTCAATTGGATCAGCGGCTCTCCGAGCGCATCCAGCTCATTAACCCTGGGATCCGCTGGAAGGACGGCGCCCAATTCCAGATCTAATCCATCGACAGCTTCCTGCAAAGGACCCGGCAGGTCTCCCGTCACTCGGTTCAATATCAACATCTTTCGGCGTACTTCGACTTCGATTTCATCGGCGAGTTGGCCGATGTGTTCCGCGGTTTTAATGCCCCGTATCGTGGGGTCGGAAACAATTAAGAGCAGATCGACATCGCGCGTCGTCCTTCTGCTGATATGTTCCATGCCGGCCTCATTGTCCACAACCACGTGGGTATAGGTGTCGCCAAGTGTGTCGATGATTGTCCGCAGGAGGTGGTTGGCGGCGCAGTAGCAGCCCTGACCTTCGGGGCGTCCCATCGCCAGGAGGTCGATCTTCTCTCCTTCTTCCAGGGCCATTTGAATCTCGTGGGTGAGATAATCGTGTCGACTGATTGCGACGCCCAGTTCGCCCTTCCGGGCAGTCTCTGACATATCCTCGCGTATCTCGCCGATCGTCGTGGGCATTGGAAGACCAAGGGCGATGTGCAGGTTCGAGGCCGGATCCGCGTCGATCGCAAGCAGGGGCCCGCGAACACGTTTGGCGATGCCCTGGACGAGGAGGGCGGCGATGGTGGTCTTTCCGGTCCCCCCTTTTCCTGCTAGCGCGATTGTTTTCGTCATCGATACCAGCTCCTCAATATAAATTCATCCCGGCGGCGTGCATCTCAACCCATCTGGCGATGTCGATGATGGGAAAAAGCCAGAGGTCCCCGCAGCTCGCGGGGTTCTTCACTCCTTGCGGAGAATGCTTCAAATCGATCTGCCACTATTTATTCTCGTCCGAATGACCGCCATCCTGCTCCCAGATCTCGGCCACGCTCGGGAAGCGGCTGATGTCGGTATGCGGCAAGAAAAGCGCCGCAGTAAATGCGTCAAAGAATGTGTTATCCGCTGAGAGTTCCATGTAGGTCATCCGCGCCGCAATTTCCTGGATCTGCTCACGCGACTCGCTGGAGAGCAACCCCATATAAGCACCCA
The DNA here is from genome assembly GCA_964570595.1 of uncultured Anaerolineaceae bacterium. GTDB lineage: Bacteria > Chloroflexota > Anaerolineae > Anaerolineales > E44-bin32 > E44-bin32. The sequence goes on from CAZMZL010000158.1 coordinate 5,875, forward strand.
GCGCGGATGTATTACCCAGAAAGTGGAATGAATCCCAGGGGAGATCGGGAAGAAGACCGATCTTGATGGCATTCTCGACGTTGATGTACTTTCCGAACGCTCCCCCGACCAGCACCTGCTGGACATCCGCGAGATCGACCCCAACGCTGGTCGCAAGGACGCTGTACCCGGCATAGATGGCGGCCTTCGCCCGCATCAGGTTGTTTATATCGACTTTGGTCAGGACGATGTCCTGTCCTGTGTCGGTCTCATTTGGCCAGGCCACGACGTATTCGGGTCCATGCTCCCCCTCCCGAACACGCGGGGTGTCCAGGTCGAGTTTCACGCTGCCGGAGCGATCGATGACTCCCGTTACAAATAACTCGGACAGCAATGAGATCAAGCCCGAGCCGCAAATTCCGTGGGGTTTCCCACCGCCGATGACTCGATATGTCGGTTCATAGGTTTCTGAATGGACCCAGACCTCTTCGATGGCGCCATTGGTGGCGCGCATGCCATCCACCACCCCGGCCCCTTCGAACGCCGGCCCGGCTGAACAGGCGCAGGTCAACATCCATTCTCGCGTGCCGAGTACAATTTCCCCATTCGTTCCGACGTCGATGAAGAGGGTGAGTGAGTCGCTTTCGGCGAGCCCGGATGCAAGCACACCTGCGCTGATGTCCGCGCCCACATAGGAGGCGACACCGGGGAGGCAATCTACTGAGGCCAGGGGGTGAATGGGCAAATCGAGATCGCGCGCCAGGAAACAGGGTGGCTGATTAAGGGCGGGGATGTAGGGAGTCAGACGAATGGTCTCGGGCGGCAATCTCAGGAACAGGTGGATCATGGTTGTGTTACCGGCGACGGTAACTTTGTATATCTCTTCTGGGGAGACACCACTTCGACGCTGCAGCTTTTCGAGCAGGTCCTGAATCGTCTCGCGAACCAGGAGGCCCAATTCGTTGAGTCCATCTCCTTTCCCTGCGTAGATGATGCGCGAAATCACGTCCTCGCCGCGCGCAATCTGCCCGTTGTACTCCGCTGCGGAAGCTTTCACTTTCCCACTCATAAGGTCAACGAGGTAAGCTGTCACCGTTGTGGTGCCAATGTCCAGCGCGACCCCAAACGGTTGGAACGGCGCGGAATCGATCGCGATCAATCGTGCTCGACCGGCGCCCGGCCTCGACGTTTCCAGCAGGATGTGAGGTTTCCAATCCGAATCCCGCAAAATCGAACCGAAGCGTTGAAGGATCGATAAGTGGACGTCGACCGGATCATAGCCGAACTCGCGTAGCGCATCACTCAAGCGCGAGAGATCGTCCTGACTATCGTCCAGAGATGGAGGCTGCAAGGTGAGCTGGAAGGTCTGGATGACCTGCAGTTTATCCGGCGAGTACGCATAAGGCAGTTCGATCGCACGTGCAGTATGTTCGGTGACCAGTCGGCGTTCGATCCGTTCCTGATCGGGGATCGAGATTACCGCATCGCCTTCGATCAGCGCCTGGCAGGCAAGCGCAAATCCTGCCTTCAGATCGTCTGAATTTAAACGGATCGTCGAGCGTCTCCTCACCTTGCCAGATTCAATCATCACCGCACATCGACCGCAGCGACCCTGACCTCCACAGGGCTGGGAGATTTCCAGCCCGGCAGTCTTGACAGCCTCGGTGACGAGGCTTCCGGTCGGGACATCGGTCGAGATCTCGGCGGGAAGGAAGGTGACTTTGTGGGTGGCCACAGTTTATGAGCTCATTGATTCAGGGTAGAGACGCTGCGTGCAACGTCTCTGCGCGGCGACTATGTATACGCGTCAGCGATGTCATCACAGATACGGGCGGCCTCAACCCGGTCGCGATCCCAGAACCAGTGT
>CAZMZL010000159.1:0-7711 GCA_964570595.1 uncultured Anaerolineaceae bacterium
CGATCCTCGTCTACGTTGGGCTTCCCTTTCTTGCACCCATGCTAATGAAGGCCGGGGTTGAAAAACCGGCTCGTTTGATCTACACCGTCTATTCCCCACTCTGTCACCAACTCTCGTTTCGTTCATGGTTCCTTTTTGGAGAGCAGCCAGCGTATCCGCTTGAGTCTGCAGGTACTTCGCTGGGGACCTATGAGGAAGCGACGGCCGCTGATCAGGTGAATTACTTTGAAGCGCGTCGATACGTGGGGGACGAGACACTTGGGTACAAGGTCGCAATCTGCCAGCGTGATATCGCCATCTATGCTGGCATGCTCCTGGCCGGTCTTTTATTCGTGTTCATACGAGGCTGGTTGAAACCCGCCCCACTCGCCCTCTGGTTTCTTATTGGTGTGGCGCCCCTGGCGCTGGATGGCGTGAGTCAGCTCATCAGCCACATTCCCTTTTTAGGGTGGACTCTCCGGGAGAGCACACCTTTCCTGCGGACTTTGACCGGATTGCTGTTTGGCATCATGAATGTTTGGTTGGCGTATCCCTATATCGAAGAAACCATGATGGATACACAGACTTTAACCGCCGGACGACTTGCTTCCATTGGAGAGCTGGAGAAATCTTGAGTACGTTCTGTCGGAGATCATGGTGATCGTCTCGGCAGATCATCGACTCAGCGTCTCGTCACGTAGTACATGGATATCGCCCATACAGAAAGTTGGTTTAGGACCATGATACGGAAGCAGGAGGGACGCATTGATTACGCTCAATTCGCTTCCTACCAATCCCTCAATTTATTTCACGCTGTGTTTATGCGGCGTGGGGGTGAAAGTTCTCCACCTTGGAACTCGCTAAATGTCGGCAGCACGGTAGGGGATGATCCTGATCACGTTCACGAGAATATCCGTAAGCTTTTCAGCATACTTAATCGCTCGCCCGAATCGGTTCATCAAGTATGGCAGGTTCACTCGGCGAGCGTCGCGATGGCGACCTCACCTTCTTTTGGTGAGGTGCCCCACAAAGCCGATGGGATCATCACAAGTTCGCCGCTGGTGACCTTATTCATGCGTTTTGCAGATTGCGTCCCCATCATGCTCTATGACCCCGTACAACATGCCATCGGTATTGGACACGCCGGGTGGCTGGGGACGGTCCGTAAAGCCGGGGGCGCACTCACTCAGGCGATGGTTGAGAAGTTCGGGTCTCGGCCGGCGGATCTATTTGCCGGACTGGGCCCCTCGATTGGGCCAGATCATTACGCCGTTGGAGATGAAGTTGTGGATCAAATCATACGCGCCTTCAAGGTGGGAGGGGAAGCGCATATCCGACACGTGGATGGCTCGAATCATCTTGATTTGTGGACGGCGAATCGAGATATATTAGAGCGGGAAGGAATCTCCCAGATTGAAGTTGCCGAGATATGCACGGCATGCCATCCGGACGATTGGTTCTCTCATCGGGCCGAGCAGGGGCGCACCGGTCGCTTTGGCGCAATGATTGCGTTGGGTGCCTGATGCGTGAAAATAAAGAACGCATGGCTCAGAATCTCCAGAGGATTCAGAGCCGCATCGATGAGGCCGCTTCCCGGGCGGGCAGGGAGGGCGCCTCTATTCGCGTTGCAGCGATCTCCAAAGGCCAATCCATCTCATCGATCCAACTTGCCTATGACTTAGGGATACGAGATTTCGGAGAAAACAGAGTTGAAGAAGGGCTTGAGAAAATTGTCGAGCTGAAGAATTTGGATGGCATCGTATGGCACATGGTCGGACACATTCAGAGCCGCAAGGCAAAATCTATCCCCTCGAACTTTCACATCGTTCATTCCGTTGACCGTCTGAAGATCGCCCGGCTGTTGAATCGCTGCTCTGAGGAGGTAGGCGTGGAACTGCCCGTATTCCTCGAGTGCAATGCTTCAGGTGAGGAAACAAAATCAGGATGGCCGGTTTTCGATCGCACGGCCTGGAGGCTGATTTATAAGGACTTCTCCGAAATCTCAGGATGGGCTCATCTTCGGGTTCAAGGATTTATGACGATGGCGCCCTGGGTGCAGGATGAGACGACCATCCGCACATCATTCCGTAGACTGCGGGAATTCCGCGATGACTTCTGTGGAAATTCAAATTTGGATTGGAAGGAACTTTCCATGGGGATGACGGATGATTATTCGATTGCGATAGAAGAGGGGGCGACAGTCGTACGAATCGGAAGAGCGATTTTTGGGGAGAGATCGGCTCATTAATAGCTGAAACTACGGTAGAATCATGGTCGGTGGAGCTCGATTGGCTCTGAGACCCTGTTGAAAGCAATCACCTGCTCTCAAGATACGTGAAAGTGAGATAACCACATTGAATGTCTTGGCAAGCGCTATTCTCATTGCAACCAGAATCCTCAGTATCGTCATCCTTGCCGATATTGTGATTTCTTACATCCTGGATCCATTTCATCCCGTACGACGAATCCTTGATTCCATCGTCCAGCCTCTGCTTGCGCCGATCAGGCGATTCGTGCCGCAGGTGGGCATGTTTGATTTCAGTCCCATCGTACTTCTAATTTTAGTGCAGTTGATCGGCAGCGCGCTTGCGAACATCATCACCTAGGAGAGAGGCGGCATGAGAAAATTCAAACTTCACAACGGAAAACATGGCGCTGCTCTGACGATCCGCGTTACCCCAAGAGCAAGGAGAACCGAGCTTGGAGGCGTATTGGAGGACGGGACAGTTCGAATCCGCGTCGCCGCGCCGCCAGTGGACGGTAAGGCCAACAAGGCGTTGGTCAAGTATTTATCTGAAATATTCGGCGTTCGAAAAAATAGGATAGAAATTGTAGCCGGCGAGAAGGGGCTGGATAAAATCATCTCCATTGATGGCATTCCTGCCTCCGAGGCGGAAGAGCGCATTCAAGCATACCTCGAAGCGATCGAAGTGAAGAAATGAAGAACCGAGCAGGAAACTGCGAGGTTCTTCCAGGAAATAATCTTCACAGGGGTTCCATCTCTACGCCACGCTTGCCATACATCCTTGCAAACTGCAGGGCACTCTGGCTTTTTCCCACAAGCATCCATCACGATCGAGATTCAATTTCTGCTTCGTGAGGAGAATACCGTTCCACCTTCCATACTCTCCCGTTTATCTCCATCCTTCTCCCAGCGAGAATCCATAACGGAGAGGGACGTAGACCTTCTAAACCAGCATCTCCAAAGCTGTGAAAAAATAGAGACCAAGACGTCTCTACATTGTTTGGATTAACGATCATTCCCAACCCATGTACGTGGAATTCCTGCAATTGTTGAATGGAGAATGAAAGCCCTCTCCTCTTTCAGGGAGAGGGGCTAGGGACAGGGTAAGTTGCTCGGGTAGATTTACGGATGGGCTCGTAAGGGCCGATGGAACCTACAGTCTCCACAAACTCATTTCGGAGTAATGGGTGTAAGAGGGCGGACGATCAAGGTGTATCTGTCCCTAGAGGAGGGCACTTTGGGGGAGACTATGTCAGTTTGAAAATCCTATCAATGTCATCACTGGATCCACGATGGATTTATCGATTTTCCTTCCCTTTTAGGCAGCCCCTTTTTTGTACCGTCCCATTTCGGTGTTTATCTTATCTAGACTTGTCAACAACCTCGTTCAAAAATATTCAAGCCGCGTTTTAGTTTTTCGCAGTCACTTTCGGCAATTCCACTCCCCTGGCACGCAGCTGCCAGAGCGCCTCAAAAGCGGCATCCCTGAGATGAGGTTCATCGGAATGCAGTGCTCTGGTGAGCTCCATGCTGAATTCATCCCCGCCACTCCATGCAATGGTTTCCAGGGCTGCGATCTGTTCCTCGGGTGTGCCCTTACTTAGGGCTCGTCGAACCATTTCCAGGGCTGCTTTTCCAGGTGCGACGCCCAGCCCCTCGCGCGCAGAAAAATCGACCAGCCAGGTAAGCTCGGCGATTTCATCAGTGGGCGGTAATATATGCCAGGGTGGATTCTGGCGTCGTTCGATGGCTTCCGCTGCAGCACCTCGAACGACCCATTGATCATCATCCACCTGGATGGTCTCCAATATTTGAAAGGCCCATTCCTCCGAAACCCTGGACAAGCCGAACACAGCCGCCCGTCTGGTGAGCAGGTTTTCGATCTCCACAGCCTCACGCAACATGGAGTAACCTTCATTCGGATCACAGGCGAGAGCTTCACCTGCTGATAGGCGAATGGTCTCATCCCCATCCAACAGCAGCCTACCGAGTCCTTCGAGTGAACTCTCGGTACCGATACCGGCAAGTCCCAAGCATGCGGCCTGCCGGGTGTGTAAATTTTGACGTTCATTGATGGCTTGGATGAGCGCATCGATGGAATTCTCGTCCCTCAAACCCCCGAGACCCAGTGCTCCCAGGACACGGCTGCTTGGGTATTTGGACTGGAGCAGTCGGCGGAATAGAACTGCGACAGACATTTCATTCGAATATGCCAGGGCATGGACCGTTCGCAAACGGAGTCCGTATGGTTTTGAGTGTGCGTTGGCGATGGTCGCCAATTCACGCAGAACACGGGCGCGCCATTCAGGCCTGCCGGCGGCTTCTCGAATCCAATCGCTCATTGCAAGTAGATGTTCCTCAAGTGGGTCATCCTTGACGTCAAGATAGCGATCGGCGACCGCGCTGATGTCGCCCATGGCGGAGAAGTAGCGCATCGTGCTCTCGGCGGGGCTCCATCCGAGTTGAGCAGCCTCGAAAGATATTCCTGATCCAACCATCTCGCGGGCGGCAAGATACGCCCCGACGCTCGGGTTTGAAAAAGTCAATCGATTGGCGACATGGCGGGAGAGAATCCCGGCTTCGATCATGTCATTGATCGGCGTCCCTCGTTTCACCGCTCTGTCGGCGATGATCCCGGACCTGCCCTTGATCCAGTTTAGCGCCGTCGCTCCCGCTGATTTTCGCTCGTTCGGGGAGAGGAACCGGGCTACATAGGCCTCGAAGCAATCAACAATTTTGGGCCCCCGTATATCACCGATGAAGGCCGACCATGTGAGTAACGTCGCCTCGAGCGGCGTGTAGCCCCGCATAAGGTCGGAAAGCCATCCGGAATAGAGCGCGGGATCCACGTCGGAAGGTCGTTTTTTTGGAAGGCTGGGCAGGATGTGTTCCTGCCAGGCCTGGCCCCACTTCCTCAAGAACTGTTGGTGTTCGTGTGCGCTCCACGGTGCGATCGGGACGGGGGTGAGACCCGCTTTGGTGATCCCGTCATATCCACGCACAGGTCCGGCAGCCACGACCCGGATCTTGGGATATGCTTTGAGAACTTTCTCAAGCCAGGCTGCGACGGTGGTCAATTCATTGGGGGGAAATTCATCGAGTCCGTCGAGCAGAAGAAGCGCCCCTCCACTGCTGAATTGCGATTTGATTTTACCCGGAAGCCGGGATGAGGCTGAGGAAGAGGTGGATTCGACCGCCGCTGTGATGATGGGTTTTAGAGGATCCTTTTCGGCATTGCGATCCAGGACGAGATCGGCGGCATGAATGAAGAGGGGCATGAGATCTGCGGCTATCCCAGCTTCAGGATCCCGTAAAGCCGATCGGATCGCAAGATAGGCCAGTGCGGTCGTTTTCCCCGACCCCGGTCTCCCCGTAATGAGGATGTTGGCGCCATCCTTTAATGCACTGCCAAGGCCCATGGTTGGCGCCCGGTAAATGCCCGAGAGAAATTTTCGATCGGGCAGGTTTGGTATGACGGAGAGTGTGTCTTCCGGAGCGGGCTCGGTTCGATCTGGATCTGTGGGTAGTGGAGGAGCGAGGAGCCTGGGAACGACGGCGATTTCATCGAGTGAGAAGAGCGCATTCGCGATGTGCATCGACGACGCGCGTGCGATCAAGTCGGAACGATATTTGTCGACCGAACTGCGACCCCGTCGTTCACTGGATGCGTCCATTCGGGTTTGGAACCAGGTTGAAATCTCCTCCCGCGCAGGACGCAGTTTAACAAATATCCACGCGAAGAGCAGGCCAATCCCGATCCCAACAAGAAACTCTCCAAGATCGAAGAAATAACCAAAAATGCCGGTGAAGATGTTTCGAATGAGATCAATCATCAGCACCTACCCTGAGGTTAAGATACGGGTGCATTGCGCACATTGAATGATGACGTTTCCTGTTCTAATTTCTTGTAATTTGGAACGTACCTGGTCCAGACCACAGGCCGAGCAACTGCCATCGCTGATTACCGCAACAGCAATTCCGTTCAACCGGGATCGCAGACGATCATACTGTTCAATATCCTCGGGCTTGATGTCGACCAGGACGGCTTCTTTTTCTTGTTCCCGATTCTCGATAGCGGCGGTTAAGGAACTTCGTTCTTCGTCTAAATCTGCATGATCGCTCAAGGTTTTCGCTTCGAGGAGATCAAAAGCGTCCCTTGCCGCGATATGGCTTGCTTCTGTTTCATCCAGTTCCAGCATGGTCTCCAGATACCGGTCCTCAAGTGTGACGAGATATTTCTTAAGCGACTCGGATTCGAGCTGCAGTTCTTCAAGTTCTTTTGGATTCGTGACGGCGCCGCCGTATAGTTTCTTATCGTTTTGTTCAATCTTCTCTCGTTGACTCACGACGGTGTGGTTTGCGGATGAATTCACAGCCCGTGCCTCTTTGAGTGCGGCCTCGGCACGTTCCAGCGCCTCACGCGCAGCCGCGATCTCGGAATTGTCCGCCAGGATGGCGTTAATCTCTTTGATCCGGGCGAGGTTATTGTCGATTTCTGTATCCAATTCTTGCAGACGGTACAGCGTGGATATGCGGCTCATAGTGCAATTATAAATGTTTCGTGTCCCTTAGGGCAACATGACATTGGCTTCATCGCTCACGACAGCGTACAATTCTTCCCAATGAAGACTAGGAAGGATTGGACCGGGGCGTTCTTATTGAGCGTGATCGCCGCATTCATTACGCTCCTGCCTTACCTCTATGCGAGTATTCGAGTGAACCCAGGGTTTGAGTTCACCGGATTCCTGCTCAATCCATGGGACGGGTTCACGTACCTGGCGAAAATGGGGCAAGGTGGATGGGGTTTTCAACTTCCTTATGCCTTAGACCCCGGACCCGTAACTTACCTGTATCTCTACTACATACTCCTTGGCAAACTCGCATCATGGATAGGGTCAGAGCTCATCGTCGTGTTCCATGGAGCGCGGTTCCTTGCCTCTGCAGGGATGTTCTTCCTCGCGTACCTGTTCTTCGAACGCGTATTACCGGATCGACGGACGAGGTGGTTTGCGTTCCTTCTCACCCTTTTTGGTTCCGGGTTGGGGTGGCTGCCCCTTCTGCTTTCCGGGGTAGAAACGAGCGACATCGCCATTCCGGAATCGATCCCCTTCCTGCTTGCCTATTCGAATGCTCACTTTCCTCTCGCCGCCGCATGCATCCTGGGTGCAATATTGGCGATGCTGGGATCCGGGACGAAGCTATGGATCCGGGCTGCCGCCGCCTTCATTTGCGGTTTAGTGCTCGTGGTCGTACTCCCTTTCTCCGTGTTAAGTTTGATCGTGACCCTATCGGGTTGGATCGCCTGGGAGTGGCGCGCTGGAGGAGGGGGGAGCATTCTTCAATTCCTCCGTGAGAAAAATCGTGCCCGATCCATCACGTTCGTCTGGCTGCTGCTTGGCATGGTTCCATGGATTTTGTATGACGCCTGGATCGTGCTTGCACACCCCGTAATTTCTGCATGGTCCTCGCAGAACATCACACCATCCC
>CAZMZL010000160.1:0-7688 GCA_964570595.1 uncultured Anaerolineaceae bacterium
GATCAATCACATTACCCAGTGTTTTGCTCATCTTTCTCCCACGCTCATCCCGCACGAGCCCGTGCAGGTAGATCACTTCAAAGGGAGGCACACCGGTGAACTCCAGCCCCAACATGATCATCCTCGCCACCCAGAAGAAGAGGATGTCATAACCGGTCTCCATCATTTGCGTTGGATAAAAGTATTGATAATCCTCCGTCTCCTCCGGCCAGCCAAGCGTCGAGAATGGCCACAGTCCGGACGAAAACCAGGTATCCAATACATCAGGATCTTGTTCAATTTTCGCGGAACCACAATGCTTGCAGGAATCGGGATCTTCCCGAGTTACTGTAATCTCCCCGCAATCCGAGCAGTGCCAGGCGGGAATTCTGTGGCCCCACCACAGTTGTCTTGAGACACACCAATCCCGGATGTTCTCAAGCCAGTTGTAATACACCTTGGTAAATCGGTTCGGGACGATGATGATCTTCCCGTCCCGAACCACCTCAAGCGCCGGTTTGGCCAGAGGCTCCATGCGCACAAACCACTGCGTCGAGACCAGCGGCTCAACAATCTCACCTCCCCGCTGAGTTCTCGGAACCTGGAGCGTATAAGGCTCCTCCTTCAAAGTGAGATCGAGCTTTTCCATATCCGACCACAGTCGTTCCCGGCACTCAAATCGATCGAGGCCTTTGTAAGGTCCCGCGGCCGCGTTCATCGTCGCATCCGGATTAAGGATATTAATGATCTCCAAACCATGACGGCGGCCTATCTCATAATCGGCGGGATCATGCCCTGGGGTGATCTTGAGAGCGCCGGTCCCGAACGCACGATCGACATATTCATCCGTGATCACAGGGATCTCGCGATCGAGGACGGGCACCAGGCAGGTCTTACCCACGAACTGCTCATACCGATCGTCCTCGGGGTGTACCGCGACGGCCGTATCACCCAGGATCGTTTCCGGGCGAGTCGTCGCGACGGGAATGTAATCTTCTGAATCCACAATCCTGTATTTAAAGTAATAGAGGCGACCTTGTTCTTCAGCGTACTCCACTTCAAGATCGCTGACAGCGGTTTGCAATCCTGGGGACCAATTAATCAGGTACGATCCTCGATAGATCAAATCCTTCTCATAGAGACGGACGAAGGCTTCTCGAACAGCCTGAGAAAGCCCGTTATCGAGTGTGAAGCGTTCTCTTTCCCAATCGCAGGATGCGCCCAGGCGGCGCAACTGCTGCGTGATTATGCCTCCATATTCCTCTTTCCAAGCCCAGGTTCGGCGAACAAATGCTTCCCTGCCAATTTCCTCACGGCTTGTACCTTCTTCTTCGAGAGCGCGTTCAACCACGAGCTGGGTTGCGATTCCGGCGTGATCCGATCCAGGCACCCACAGCGTGGGTACGCCCTTCATCCTGCTGTGGCGGATCATTAAATCTTCCATCGCTACGAACATGGCGTGTCCAAGATGTAATTCACCGGTGACATTTGGTGGAGGGATGGAGATCACGAATGGCCTCTGATCATGATCGATCTTGGGACGGAAATAACCGCTGTTCTCCCACCACTCATAAAGCCGTTTCTCCACGGTATGAAAATCATAGGTTTTTGAAAGTTCAAATTCTGCCATCTGTCCGCCTCCCTCTGAACCAAAGTCAAATCCTTCACCGCGCGCCCGTGCGAGCAGTCGTTAATAAAAAAATCCCCCGTCAACGAGGACGAAGGAGAACACCTCCGCGAAACCACCTCAATTCACCAGTCTTTTCAGACCTGGCACGCTCATCACCCCTGACAGCCATCAGGGTTTCGCTGTAACGGGCTCACCCGCGCCGTTCTAATCCCATCTGTCCTGGTTTCTTCGGCGATCGTCCTGGGCGACTTTCAACTGCTGCTGCCGTTGGGGGCTTCCAGCCTGTGGCCACGCCGTCTCTGTCGGTGCCCGGCAGTCTACTCCTCCCAGAAAGTGCGCTATTCAATTGTCGAGAGGATTATAGCAAAATAACCGTCCCTCCGTCAATCGACTCCCGCGACCCCCACCCTGCCGCTATCCGAGGCGACATCTTCTGGTTGATGGATGGGTATGGTGATCGTAAAGGTGCTTCCCGCCCCTAACTTGCTCTCGACGGTGACACTCCCCCCATGCTGCTCCGCAATGGATTTTACAATCGCCAACCCAAGGCCGGTGCCTTTGACGCTCAGCGATTCTTTTCGCCGTGCCCGATAAAATTTTTCGAATAATCTTGCTTGATCCGTCGTCGCAATGCCAAGCCCATCGTCTGCAACGCTTATGCGTTGATCGCCTTTCTCTTGACTGGCACGAATAACGACGTTTCCCCCATCCGATGTATATTTGAGCGCATTATCCACCAGATTTGCCATAGCTTGCCGGAGGAGGGTAACATCGACCTCGATTGGATCGAGGTCATGATCCAGTTCGATGTCGAGCGTGATTTGCTTGGTGACCGCCTGGGGACGGAAAGTCTCGATGACATCGTTGATGATAAAAGCTATTTGAACCTTCTCCAAATTTAAGCCCAACCCGGCCTCGATCCGTCCCAGATCCAACAAATTATCGATCAGGGTTCCCATCTGATCCGCACTGGCGAGGATCTTGCTGACGAATTCCTTCTGCTGGTCATTCATGGTCCCAATCATGGTGAGCATCGTAGCGTAACCTCGCATGAGCGTGAGGGGCGCGCGAAGGTCGTGGCTCACGGTTGAGACGAACTCAGATTTCAGCATATCGAGTTTCTTGTAATGCGTAATATCCCACAATACACACACACGACCGTAATCGTCATCCTGATCAGATTGAATATCAGAAACGGATGCAAAGAGAACCTGACCATTCTCAAGCTGGATTTCCACGGAACGTGGATCCGGACCCCGGATCAGGATCAATTCCAGCAGTTCAGGAGACAGGATGACTTCGTCGACTTTCTTGTTTCGAGCTTGTTCCGCCGAACCTTGCAGGACGACTTCGGCGGCTGGATTTGCCAGTGTGAGTCGGTCTTCATGATCGACGAGGATGACCGCATCCGGGGTGGTCTCGAGGACAGTCGTGAGCTGTGACCGCTCCTGATCTGCAAGATGATACAGGCGAGCATTCGACACGGCTACGCCCAATTGAGCCGACAGGATGGAAAGCAACCGTATTTCATCCTCAGAAAAGCTATGTGGCCTTCGATAGCCCTCCCACAGTACGCCCACAAAAGCATCTTCATTCTTCAAGGGGACGGCCAACAAAGCCTCGATAGGCGTTCGCAGCGCTTGCACGTTGAGCACCGCCCTCGCTCGTGCCGGGTTTTCCAATACAATTCGATCCTTCTCTTCTCCGATTTCTAAAAGCTGCCGATCGAGTGATCTCCATGATCCCGGGTCGTCACCGCTGCTAAACACCTCGATCGCCCCACCAAGAGAATCGTCACCAGCGATGACCAATCTCACCAAATCGGCTCCCGTCTGACCCATGATCCCCTCAAGGATGGGAGGCAGCGATTGGTCGAGTTCAAATGTTCTTGACACCTCCTGACTGGCAACGAGGAGCAGCCCCATCTCTTCGAGCCTGGCCTTCAATCCGAGGCGCATCTGCTCGAATGAGTTCGCCAACTTGCCGATCTCATCATCACCCCCACCCTCTACCGGTTGAGCGAGGTCACCGTGAGCAATATTCTGAGCCGCGGACGACATCATACGTAGTGGATAGGTCAGTCGGCGGCTAATGAAATACACGGAAACAAGAACCGCCCCCCCAACGGCGATCAAAACTGCGAAGAAATTGGCAGCAATTTGAAGCGCAAGGTTCTGGACTTCGCTCTGGGGCACGATGACGATGACGTTCCACGGATAGCCGCCAACAGGATGGACGTAGATCAGGCGTCTGGTTCCATCCGGGGCCGTGTCGGACGTTACACGATCGGAGGGCAACCCGCCCAGTTCAAATTCATCGAGCACGCGCAGGGAATCCTCGTGTATGAGGATCGTCCCTTCGGAATCCGTTACAAATGCAGATCCAGGATCGAGCGAATCAAGCCCCTCGATGACGGGCATGAGGAAGGGATTCGTACCCAGATCCGTGACCCCCACAATGACACCCAGGGGGGCGTCGCCCTCCGAAGCTCGGATCGGGGTTACAAAAGCCAGTTGTGCAGTCTCACTGCCTTCAGATGGTCGCAGAATGACTTCTTGTGGAATCCCCTGGAGCGCGGATTCAATCGCAGCGCTTAACTCAAATTGTGTCCCCTCGCCGATACCGCCATCCTCCGGGTAGACATATACGCGCTCAGCTCCGGTATCATAGATCCCCATTGCGCGGAAAAATGTGTGGGTCCGGAGTAATGTACGTACGTATTCATGATCCAGAGACCCTTCCTGCAGGCGCGTAACAATCGATTCAGATATTTGTTTTTGTACGCCCCGGCCGGCTTGCACGAAGAAAGGGATCGTTCCACCTGCTTGTCGCGCGGTGTGAACCATCTGCTTCTCGATGAGATCTTTCGCGGAGGATTGTGCCAGAAACCAGTCTCCCATGAGCAGGACGCTACTCGAGACCAGCCCAAGGAGGAGAAAGAGGGCGATCAAGCGCGCCGCGAGCGAACGATTGTAGGGTCCGATCTCAAGATTGATGGGCTTGTACCAGTGAATCCTCCGGGTTCGTACGAGCCATAAACAGATTCCACCCGCAATTCCTGCTTCCAACAACGAAGCAATCAGGACAGGCTGGAGTTGTGCGAATGAAAAATCCAGTCCATCGTAAAACCCGCCGCCACTATAGGCAAACAACTCGAGGCTGCGGAGGAAGCCGAACAATAATCCCCCGATCATCGCAGCGATCAGAGGATTTCGGAACGCCTTCCCGGGCCATTCGAGGTAATTCCGGCGCAGCAGCCATGCGACAAATGCCGCCTGAAGCGCAAAGTGGACCGGCGTGAAGATGCTGTGCGTATCCCAACCCGCACGAGCCAAACCACCCGCAAATGCGACGATCATGGCGGGCCAGCTTCCGAGCATCCCTGCTGCAAGCACCCAGGGGAGAGCGCCGAACAGCGCCAGCGCAGGTCCTTCAACATCCTGAGGGATCCCCGGCGTTACGAGATTGGGGGAGATCGAAAAATGAATGATAAATAACTGTGTGGCAATAGGGGCAAGAATGACCAATCCCAGGAAAACGGGAAGTCGTAAGATTCGATTGAACTGTTCTCGCGAAGATTTCTTCTGAAATGAATAAAGGCCATAGGCCAGCAGGAGCAGTAACTCTCCAGCAAGGAGGAAAAGACCAAAAAGACGTGCAGGGAGGGAGATATAGAAATCGCCCCCGAACCCTACAAATTCGAAACTGATATCCATCATAGCTGGGGAGATTATAGCATCGGGAGGTAGGACCTAAAACTGCACTGACTATGGGTTTCGTCCTATTGGCACATTGGCGTGTGTCGTGGTTTTGGGTCAACCAAGTAAACCACAGAGCGGTTCGGTCACACTTGACTCGGGGCGATTGTGTGAAAATAACATCAATTCCACCGAAAAAGGGGATCCCCCGGCTTCAGTAGTACGCATGAACCTTTGCGTCGAATTGCTTGACATGGTACTTTATGTTAGACTGCGAACAGCGAGGGGAGAACGTCTGATTTGGGGATGTCCGGATGGCGGAGAAGGTTCTCATCGTCGACGACGACGTCGACACCCTAAAACTAGTAGGCTTGATGTTGGAGCGGCAAGGATACGAAATCGTTGTCGCGAGCAACGGAACGATTGGCCTCACCAAAGCGGCGGAAGAGCGTCCTGAGTTAATCCTCCTCGACGTGATGATGCCCGATATGGACGGCTATGAGGTCACGAGGCGTCTGCGCGCCAACCCTGCATTAGCCCACATTCCCATTATCATGTTCACGGCCAAAACGATGGTGGATGATAAAGTTGCCGGATTTGAATCGGGCGTGGACGATTACCTCACCAAGCCGACGCACCCCGCAGAACTTACCGCACACGTGAAAGCCGTACTCGCACGTTCCACACAAGCATCCGCGATCCCCACCGAGCGCGCTCAAATTGTGGGTTTCCTGGGATCGAGAAGTGGTATCGGCACATCGACCCTGACCTTGAACGTGGGCATCCTCCTCCAGGAGAGCGGTGAAGATATCATCGTCGCCGAGTTCAACCCCGGTCATGGATCGATGGCATTAGAGTTGAACATCACCGATCCGTCCGGACTGATTAACTTACTTTCACGTTCTCTCAAGGACATCCACCTGCGGTCCGTGGAGTCAGAGGTATTTGAGCACAAGAGCGGCATCCGTCTGTTGCTCTCTTCGTATCATCCCCGAGATTCAGAACTGGAGCAGGCTGTGCCCCAGATCGAAGCCGTGATGAACAACCTCGCATCCATGTGCGACATCCTCATCCTCGATCTGGGCGCCGGGATTCGTCCCTACGGGCTGCCCATCATGCAGCAATGCGATCACATCATCCTCGTCGTTGAACCCGTGTATCCATCAAACGCAATGGGGCGCGCGCTGCTCCAGGATCTCGAAACGAGTGGGATCAACCGACACAGGATCAGCCTGGCCTTGATAAATCGGGTCCCCACGAGCCTCCAAATCCCATGGCGTCAGGTTGAAAGCGAGCTTGGCATTGAACTGGCAGGGATCATCTCACCGGCACCAGAACAGGCCCACCAAGCATCTCAAACTGGAACCCCCCTCGTCCTTTCGCATCCCGACAGCCTGGTCGTGGATCAGGTCAAAAAACTCTCGGATAACGTGGCTTCACATCTACACACGTCAAAAGGCTGAACGCATCCGTGCCGGCTTCGCTTTCCACGAACTTGCTCGAAGTGAGCGCAGAGCTCATCATTTCCGCGAAAAAGACAGTCGCACTTACCGGCGCAGGCATTTCGACCCCTTCAGGCATCCCTGATTTCCGATCCAATTCCTCGGGACTCTGGGAAAATTTTGACCCGATCAGCGTCGCATCCCTGCTTTCGTTCCGGTATCAACCGGAAGACTTCTTCAAATGGGTCCGTCCCCTCGTCAGGAACATTCTCTCGGCGAGACCGAATCCGGCCCACATTGCTCTTGCAAGGCTGGAAGATGCGGGTCTCCTGGCTGGCGTGATCACCCAGAATATCGATGATCTCCATCGCCGGGCTGGATCCAAGCATCTTTATGAGATTCATGGGCATTTGCGGCAAGCGACGTGCATCTCTTGTTACAGGAAGGTCGCTGCGGGTGATGTTCTTAAGAATTTCGCCGACACCGGCCTGGTCCCATATTGTGAGCTTTGTGGAGGCCTGCTCAAACCCGATGTTGTACTTATCGGAGAACAGCTACCCCATGAGATTGTGTCGGAAGCGATGAAGTTACTGGAAGACTGCGATCTCATCATCGTCGCCGGTTCATCGATGAGAGTAACCCCGGCCTGCACTTTTCCGATCAAGCCTTTGGACGAGGGAGCACATATGGTCATGATCAACAACGATCCAACCTATCTCGACGAGAGGGCCGATGTGGTCTTCAGAGAAGATATTGCTGAGGTACTCCCTCGCCTGGCAAATGAAGTTTTAGGGTACAGTACACGATGAAAGAGTCAACTTCAACGAATCATGCCCCTGTGACCGATGGGGACGAGTTAATCCATCGATATGATCGACTGCTTGAAATAACATCCGACCTTGTATCGACGCTCGAGCTGAGCGCATTACTTCAAGTTAT
>CAZMZL010000161.1:0-7657 GCA_964570595.1 uncultured Anaerolineaceae bacterium
CGTCCCTACGTTCATGTGCGGCTTTGTCCGCTCAAATTTGGCTTTCGTCATCATCCCTACTCCTTACTTAATTATGTCGGTCGACACGTTTTAGAGCCCTCAAGGGGAATTGAACCCCTGACCCCGTTCTTACCAAGAACGTGCTCTACCGTCTGAGCTATGAGGGCCTACGCTGCTTACTTGCTGACAGCTTCTCGATCAATCTGCATGGCTATCAGTGGGCGGTGACGGATTCGAACCGCCGTAGGCGTATGCCAGCTGATTTACAGTCAGCCCCCGTTGGCCACTTGGGTAACCGCCCTCAGTGATACCGAATAAGCTACCCCAGGGAAGAGCAAGCCGACGATGGGAATCGAACCCATAACCTACCGCTTACAAAGCGGTTGCTCTGCCGTTGAGCTACGTCGGCATGACAACAAAACGCGCCTTACCTGCGCGGCGCCATTTCATTATACCAGACTCGCATGCCGACTTCGCCTGCCGAGTCTACCAAGATTCATATGTACCGTCAATGAAAATCAACTGGAAGAAGCTCCTCCCCAGTGGTTTTCCGGTGAAATCTTCATGATCGGCGACTTAATGAGAACATTGCGATGGATCCCGCCACGGAGGCATTCAGAGATTCGACCCTTCCAACGATGGGAATCTTGATCAAATAGTCACAGGATTCACGCACCAATCGCCCCAATCCATCTCCTTCGTTTCCCACGACCAGAGCCAGGGAACCATCAGGCCGGAATTCATCCAGTGGAACCGCGGCGGGATCATTCTCCAAACCTGCAATCCAGAAGCCCTCTTCCTTTAACACCCGGATGGCCTGTGCGAGATTTTGTCTTGCGATCAATAAATGTTCGCTGGCGCCGGCCGAGGCACGCAGGACGACATGCGTCACGCCCGCGGCGCGGCGGGGCGGCAGCACGACGCCATGCAAACCAAAAACCTCGGCTGACCGCAATAAGGCGCCCAGATTTTGGGGATCCTGAATCCTGTCGAGGAGCAGCAGGCGCGGCGCAGTCGAGCCTGCCTTCGAGAGCGCCAGAATGGCATCTAATTCTTCATAGGGATATGCGCCCACACCGGCAGAAACACCCTGATGCTGATCACACTCCCCATCGAGGATTTTTCGTGGTACGCGCTCCACGGGTATGTTTTTTTCTTCCGCGATCTCCGAGATGATCAGAAGGGCGCCCCGAATTGAAGCCCCATCTGCTATCCGAATCCGATAGACAGGCCGACGATCTGCGCGCAGAACTTCGAGGATGGCATTTCGACCATATATTCGTTCTCGCTTATTTTTGGTCATTCGTGGATCTCTGTTTGGGTAAAATCGGGGATACAAGTATGGGCAAGGTTGATCCTTAACCCCGACTATGTCTCATGCCAGGTGGAGCCTTCTTTGCCGTCTTCGACTTGTATGCCAAGTTCTTCCAGCCTGTCACGCACGAGGTCGGAAAGCTCCCATTGCTTCGCCTGACGCAGCTCCTGACGTATTTCGACCAGGAGATCGATATAGGGTGCGGCTTCTTGCTCGCGGCTCTCACCGACGCTCAAGCATAATCCCAGTACGCCCGTAAGCTCCCGCAGCGTCTCTTGAGCTTTCCCAAGCGGTCCCGCCTCGAGACCCGCCGTCCGTGCCTGGTTGATCTCCTTGACCAGGTCAAAGATATGACCCAGTGCACCCGCGGTGTTGAAGTCGTCATCCATCGACGCTTTAAAACCACGTCGAGCCTCTTCCGTCGCTCTTGCCAATGCCGCTTCAATTCCCGATGGAACGCCGGTAAGAGGTGTTGCGGGTCGCAACCCACCCTTTATTCGATCCAAAGCCCGTACGGCTTGCTCGATTACTTCCTCGTTGAATGTGAGCGGGCTTCGATAGCTGGCGTTTAAGATTAATACCCGGAGTACGTCAGCCTCGTAGGATTCTAAAAATGTGTTAACGTTGAACACATTTCCAGTGGATTTTGACATGGCTTCACCACTGAGCTGCATCATGCCATTGTGTACCCAGTACCTCGCAAAGGGCTTATGGGTGAAGCTCTCCGACTGCGCAATTTCGTTCTCGTGGTGCGGGAAGATAAGATCGTTCCCACCCCCGTGGATATCGATCTGTTCGCCAAGATGGCGAAGGCTCATCGCCGAGCATTCAATATGCCACCCCGGTCGCCCCTTCCCCCAAGGACTTTCCCAGGAAGGTTCGTCAGGTTTTGCAGATTTCCAGAGTGCAAAATCCGCGGGATCCTCCTTCCGGTCATCGACCCCCACGCGTGCCCCTGCCTGCATTTCCTCAAGATTGCGATGCGAGAGACGGCCATAATCTTCATCGCGGGAAACTCGAAAGAAAACATCTCCATCGACTTCATAGGCGTATTCTTGTTCGATGAGACCACTTATCATCTCGATGATCTGATCGATCTCTTCGGATACACGCGGATAAGCTTGCGCAGGAAGGACATTCAGGGCTTTCAATTGTGCGTCATACTGATGGATATATTGATCCGCCATCGCAATCGGATCCTCGCCTAAGGCCTTGGCCCGGATAATAACTTTGTCATCGACATCCGTGTAATTCATCACATGCCTGACTTTATAGCCGCGATGTTCGAGGTAGCGACGGATGACATCAAACACGATGGACGACATGGCATGCCCCACATGCGCATTGTCATAAACCGTTGGCCCGCAGACGTACATCTTAACCTTACCTGCTTCCAGCGGTTCAAATGGTTCTTTTGACTTCGTCATCGTGTTGTAAATCATTAAGGTCATAGGATCCTACTCCGCAATTCGCTCGCTCGCAGAAGTCGAGTCTGGTCGGGCAAAAATCATTCGTCCTGCAGCAGTCTGGAGCACTTTTGTGACCGTGACTTTCAAGACCGTATCGAGATGATTTTTTCCGTCTTCTACAACGACCATCGTGCCATCATCGAGGTACCCCACGCCCTGTCGATATTCCTTACCCTCCTGGATTACATGGACCTCGATCGTCTCGCCCGGGAGGAACACTGCCTTAACCGCATTGGCCAACTCGTTGATGTTCAAGACCTCAACGCCCTGAAGTTCAGCCACACGATTGAGATTGTAGTCATTTGTGAGAATTTGTCCGTGCAATTGCTTGGCCAGTACGACCAGTTTGTCATCAACTTCCCTCACACCCTCCACATCAATATCTGTAATTTTGAATGAAATCGATGTGTCTTTCTGAAGACGGTTGAGAATATCCAATCCGCGTCTGCCGCGTTGCCTCCTCAATCCATCCGATGAATCGGCGATATGTTGTAATTCGTTCAACACAAATGATGGAACCAACATCGATCCGCTGATGAAACCAGTGCGGGCGATGTCGGCCACTCTCCCGTCGATAATGACACTGGTATCGAGGAGCACACTCCGCTCCACGTCTCTGTTTTCCGACCTGCCTCCAGAAAATCTGGCTCCGAAGAGATTAGCAATGTCGTTCTGACGCATGACGAAAATGGTCAGGCCAAGATAGCCGAACAAGAGTGCGGCTGCGAAGGGCAGAAGTTGACTGAAAGGCTCCGGAAGCAGGGAAAGCGGGAGCGCGACGAGGACGGCGATCACCAGCCCCACGATCAAACCCACAGATCCCGCAATCATCGTCCGTGCAGAAAGCTGGGCAATTTGTGATCGAATGCTCTTAATCGGGCGGGTGGTAAGAAACGGCGTGACGATTAAGCCCATCAGAGCTCCTACGAATGCAAACACCAAAGCCCATAAGAGCGGTTGATCGCCCAGTGATTCTCCCAGCAATGATCCAATGTAGTAACCCCCAGCAAACAACACAATCATTCCTACGATCCGCACTACAAATTCAAAACTCATATTGCCTTTCCTTTTTAAATAAATAAGATGACCACCTGGTTCCGGTGCTCACCTTCAAAATATTGAAACCCACTTCCCTAAAGTATCCGATTTTTAGTGCGTCGTTCGGTCCAAAAATTCAGACCCCGGGAAACTCAAATGTGGATGAATGAAGATAATAATGAAACCAGGCATGCGGGTATGAAATAAAATAATTGGCCGCAGCACGATCATCTTATCATGGCGCTTCTTCTCGGTCAACGACGAGGGGAATATGGGGAAAGTTCTCGAAAATCGGGGGACAGAATGGACGAGGCTTACACGCTCGGCATCCTCTATGACCACCCTCGGTTCGATCGGCATCGAACTTCACCGGTCACCATCCCACCAAAATTTGATTCCTCCGAGAAGGGCTCATTTCATGGAAGCTCTTCTGGAACACTGGTGTAGAATCCATACTCGGGAGGACAGATCATGCACATTCTTGCAACCAACGACGACGGCGTCACACATCCCGGTCTGCTCGCTCTGGCCCAGGCACTTTCCCAACTTGGCCAGGTAACCATTTTCGCCCCGGAACGGAATTGGTCCGCATCCGGGCACGTGAAGACACTCCACAAACCGTTGCGCGTCCGGGAAACAACCCTGGAGGACGGATCGCCCGCGCTCACCACAGACGGATCTCCATCGGATTGCGTCGCATTGGCTTTGCTGGGCTTGATAGAAGACCCGATCGACATCGTGGTTTCAGGGATCAATCCATTCGCAAATGTAGGCCATGATGTCACCTATAGCGGGACTGTGACGGCCGCGATGGAAGCCACCATCTTTGGCGTCCCCGGGGTAGCTGTCTCAATCGATTCTGATCGTGAAGATGGGGGGGATATCGCTTACAAAGCGGCGGCGGAAATCACGAGCAATCTAGTGCGCACGATCATAGACCGCCCTCTCCCGAGTGGAGTTCTCCTGAATTTAAACATCCCGAACAAACCACTTCCCGAGGTCCATGGGGTAAGGATCACCCGACAGGGATTGCGCGTATACCGGGATGAACTCATTGAACGGGAGGATCCAAGAGGACGAAAGTATTATTGGATCGGCGGAAAACCACCTACCGGGGTTCCAAAACCGGGCACGGATATCGGCGCTCTATCTGAAGGGTATGCGTCGATCACTCCGCTTAGTCTAGATCTCACCGCTGCCGACATGATCCAGGTTCTCGAGGGCTGGAATTTCCGGATTTGAAGCCACGGACATCCCGGGTTCTGTATCCATGAAGTCCAGCCAACATGGATCAAGCGATATGATCGAGCATCTCACCTTTCGAGATCGACGATCGAATAAATGATCCGATGATGCCCTCGTTCTACCCATGGCTGAGGCAAGCGAGAATAAGTTGACCCCGCCGACTCGATCGGTGTCGGATGAAACACCCGGTCAATTTTGATCCCGTCAGTCAAGGGCCTCCTCACCCTGCTGCCGCAAGACCCCGAAAAGGTGAGGAATATCCAAATCACGAAGCATGACTTCCTTCACTATGGAAGCCCGCTTGACCTCTCTATAATTTATTGAGGTCTTCACCCTACAACTTGCCCCTTGTCGTTCGAGTTCCAGGTTCACGAGGACACTCCTTCGAGAGGTCGACAGCAGGCTTATGTGGGGTCGAGCGTGTGCCAAATCGCCTTATGTACATGGGAGGGTTCCGATGAGTAAACCCGAGAAGACGGCAAGCGGAGGGTCCAACCACAGCCATCCAAGCGGTGATGAGCGCTACATCACCATCGATCGGACCATGAAGCGCTTTAAGCACGAGAAGGATGCCCTGCTCGAAGTTCTTCATGCCGCCCAGGAGACGTTCGGGTATCTCTCGGAAGACTTGTTGTTTTACATTTCAAGCCACTTGAACGTGCCGATGAGTCAGGTGTATGGAGTTGCGACCTTCTACCATTTGTTCACCTTCGAGCCACTTGGCAAACACAACTGTATTATTTGTAGGGGAACGGCGTGTCATGTAAAAGGTTCAGATGAGATCGCTGATGCGCTATCGGAACGATTCGGCGTGACCGAAGGAAAAACCACCGACGATGGCCTCTTTAGTCTTACAATAGCAAGATGCTTGGGAAGCTGCGGACTGGCTCCAGTTACCGTCATCGACGGAAAGGTTCATGGAAAAGAAACATCCGAATCGATGATCTTACGTGTTGAGGAAACTTTACAAGCCGAGATTGACGCATAAGCGCAAGGGGTCCACGATGACAGTCAATAAATTTCAGGATATCGCCGAGCGGGAACTCGGGCGCCAAGCCCAATATAAGACCCGGATTTTCTGCTGCATCAGCACAGCATGCCTGTCCGCCGGCGCCGGCGAAACACGACGCTCTCTCGAAGACGACATCAAAGCTTCGGGCTGCGATCCCGACGAAGTTGAACTCGTGCAGACCGGCTGCATGGGCCTCTGCAGTCGAGGTCCACTCGTCCGCGTGGAAAAACGTGATGAACATGCGGTGTTATATGCAGATGTGGATGTCGAGTTATCCCACCAAGTCGTTGCGAAGAATGTGTCCCTGGGACAAATCGGGGGCAAGAGTGATGACATGCCTGACGAACGGCTCGCAATCCACGAAAACTTGAAAAAGTCCCGGCGGAAAAGGAGCCTGCAGAAGCACATCCTTTCGACATCACTTCCTTTCTTTTCATCTCAGAACAAAATCGTCCTCCGTAATGTAGGACACCTCGATCCGGAACGCCTCGAGGACTACATCGCTCACGGGGGTTACACAGCTCTCACACACATTCTTGAAGAGATGACCCCAGAGGAAGTGTGCGACGAGGTTCAAAGGAGTGGTCTTCGGGGACGCGGGGGCGCCGGGTTTCCCACCGGTCTTAAATGGAATTTTGTAAGGCGGGAGGATTCTGCCATTAAGTACATCGTCGTAAACGGCGATGAAGGCGACCCCGGCGCGTTTATGGACCGTACAGTGATGGAGGACAATCCGCATCAAGTCCTTGAAGGTATGATGATCGCCGGTTACGCCGTGGGCGCGCAACATGGCTATTTCTATATCCGCGGGGAATATCCCATCGCCATCGACCGGATACGTCGAGCGATCCGGGACGCGAGGCGGTGCGGGATCCTGGGAAAATCCGTCCTTGGAACGAGTTTTACCTTCGATGCCGATGTCCGCATCGGCGCGGGTGCATTTGTGTGCGGGGAGGAGACAGCCCTCATCCATTCCGTCGAGGGGAAACGCGGGATGCCCCGGATGCGTCCACCCTATCCATCCACATCCGGGCTTTGGGGAAAGCCGACGGTCATCAATAACGTCGAGACGATGGCCAATATCGCTCGCATCATTACGGAAGGCGCCGACTGGTATGCCGGGATTGGTACCCGTGATTCCAAGGGCACGAAAGTGTTTGCTCTCGCCGGCCATCTCAACCACACCGGTCTGATCGAAGTTCCTATAGGCATCACCCTGCGCGAGATCGTTTACGAGATCGGCGACGGCATCCCGGGAGATGCAGATTTTAAAGCCGCGCAGACCGGAGGACCCAGTGGTGGCTGCATCCCCGCAGAACATCTTGACACACCTGTTGACTACGAAAACCTGCAGGCGCTCGGTTCCATCATGGGGTCTGGAGGGCTGGTGATCATCGATGACACGACAAGTATGCCGGAATTCGCACGCTTTTTTATGGATTTTTGTGTCGATGAAAGTTGTGGAAAGTGTGTGCCTTGTCGTGTCGGTACCGTCCAAATCCGCGCCCTGCTCGATAAGCTGATCGCCGGGCAAGGAGAACTTGAAGATATCGACAAGCTGGAAAGATTATGCCACCT
>CAZMZL010000162.1:0-7636 GCA_964570595.1 uncultured Anaerolineaceae bacterium
TTCATGCGTTGATGACCTCCTTTAACCATTAACTGTAGACGCATTTTGTGATGAAAGAGTTCCCGAAACTTCAATCATTTGATATCGGTTTCTTCCTCATGTGTAGAACCAACGACGCGACGCGGAAATGCTTTTGATTTTTGAATCCATCCTTTACGATCCGGTTGTAGGTATGCTGCATCGATTCAACCATAATTTCCGGATTCAGAACCATATGGGTCACAGACAGATTCCGACTCTGTCGATATGGAAGGATTTTCAAACCTTTTAGTGCGAACCGGACAAAGCTTCTAGGTGTTTCGTACGCGAAGCGCTGCCGAAGCCCGAAAGGAATGAAAGGGTAAAGGAAATCAAACAGGACCGCTAACACGACATGGGAGAGCCCCCGATTCGTCGGCAAAGCGATGTCCACTGCATGGAGCATTTCCCCTCCAGGACGGAGGAGATAATCCATATGGCGAAAAACGGATCTCAGTTGGCTGGGGGGGACATGCTCAATCGCGGATGCGCTGTAAATGCAGTCAAAGTAGCCGGCTGGAAGGGATGAGCGCTGAGGATCTCCCAACCTCTCCAATACGTACGTAACCTCCGGATTGCGTTGGATGTGCTCCTGGTGGCTTTGATGTCTCAACCAAAACGAATCCTCCACACTGCAGCCAAAATCATCTGCCACCCAAACCTCGCATCCGTAGGTCTTTGCGATATGTACCGGAAGCGTGGAGTATGCCGCCCCAACGTCGAGGACGCGCTCCCCCTTATTCCAAGGGCGGGATTTTATGATCCAAGGATAGTCAAAGCCTTTTAGATTGAATTCCACCCCATATACGCCCTCCTGCATATATTCAAAGATGCGCTGCGTATCCGCAAGAGATATTTCCAGAACCTCGTATTGCATCGACGTATACCTCCGACCTGACCAATTATCAATCCGGATCTTCTCTAAGCATCCAGTATCCAGTGCTTATCTATCGAGTTTGACATTGCAAGATGTTTGGCCTCCGGCGCGTTTTCAAGATCTTCAATAGGTCAAATACTCCGGAAGGTCCCTCCGTCTTCCCGATCCAATAGTTTCTTCCTATCGATGCACATCTTTCGGGACCAAGGGGTCGGAAGCTGAGCATCAACAGCGCCGGCTGGAATGCTGAGGTCTTGAGTTAATCCAGAGCTCAGGCGAGCCTACGACCGGAAACGTACTTGTCCAAGCCATCCATACACCTAACATGAAAGACCCAGGATTATCTGGGTTAACGAGATCCAATATATCGACCAATCCCTCCGGTCCGACATAAGCCGTCATGACCGTCCTCCTGAGGCGTAATCCTGGATTCTGCAACCAGCCGCCAGAGCGGCGAGCAACAATAGTCCATGGACTTCTCCATCGGACCTTCGTCAGTTGATCGCCTCGATCGTCCGTTAACTCCAGAAATACTAGATGCTGAAAACGCCCCCATCACTCCAGCAAGTCGATGCTGCTTTCATCCACATGGTGCGCTGATCGGGGCAAGATCAGCGCACCATTTGTAAATCCATGTTTCGTCCCCGGTTTGGAACACCGAAGATAACGATCTGTGTTTATCGTTCCGGTCTACTCAGGCAAGTCCCAGTAGGCATAGTCATCGAAAAGGACGGTCATGTTCTCGGTGTTTGTCGACCCGACAGCCAGGCCAATTCTGACGCCTTCCGTATAGGCGCTATCCTGCACCTCTGCAAGCTTGACGCCATTAATGTAGATCCAGAAGTTGTTTTCCTTTGCTCCAACGCCAATCCGGTTAGTCTGACCCGGTCCAGCGTTGATCGCGCCGCTGGTCTCAGGTCCTGCGATGTAATGCACTGCAGTGCCATCGATATTGGCCATCACGTAGCGGCCATCGCACGTGAGAAGCAGGACATATCCTCGATTTGTATCGGGACCGCGGAAGAAGAGCCCCCAACGATCGATGCCCTCACATGAATTTGGCGCGGTGGCGTTCACTTCGAGGTAATAATCGGTGACCTTGGGCCAGGTGAGTTCCCAGCACGTGATGCTGACAAATTCCTGCTTGCCCTTGGCGGTCATCTGAAATTTACCACCCGTAATATCAGTCTTAAAGCAATCGTTGTTGTAAGCATCCCAGTTCCGGTCATCGTCGAACGTATCCAGGAACACGGGCGATCCGAGGATGTCGCGAGGATCACCCGAGATCGGAGTGGGCGTCGGTCCTTCTGTGGGCAGCGGTGGGGGAAGGGCTGTATCGACCGGTACGGCTGGACCTTCTGTGGAAGGTGGCTGTGTGGACGCCCCGGTTAAATTGATAAGAATCAAGATGAGGATCAGCGCAATTACAATGCCTACGAGAACGTAGAGCAGGGTGTGTTTATTGCCGCCTCCACTATTCGATTCCGGGGGAACGGATGGTTGTGGTTCTTGTGGTTGTACCGGTTGTTCAGTCATGCGATTTCCTCCAAGATTTATTTTTCGAATTTATCGTCATCACGGACGCAATCTATCCATCCAGAGCAGGAAGGAACCTCTGTGCTTCTACAGCAAATTGTACCATCACCCACTTTTAGGACAACTCGACCCATAAAGCGGCCCACGCTCACTCATAGTCCTCATGAAAAATCGAGATTCTGAAGAAAAACCGTTGATTCAAATCATTTCTTTGAATGGTGAAGATCCCCGCAGCGATCCGCGCACCTTCCTCCAGGAAAAAGTCTGAATTGTGGTGGACGAATTCCACAATTTCAAGCAACCTCCTCAATCCGGTTTGTATTAAGCACAAAAGCCCCGACAGTTTGCCGGGGCTTTTGTAAGGAGGAGAAGAGAGAAGGGTTTACCTTCTTATCTATATGGACGCTTCTCTCCCGGATATTCTTACCTTCCTGTTTTAGCCCGTCACCTTCTCGTAGAACCCAACCAGCGACTTGGCCTGCACACGCAACGTGTCCAGGATGACCGTAAGTGCGATCGTGATCCCTGTAAACAGGAATGCCATACCGACCATCCGCAGCGGGTTCAGCCAGAACGTATACGACGCGATGGTGCTTAATTGCGCCAGCAGCGCCGAACCTGGTTGAGCGGGATTGAGATCATTGGCAATCGAGTTGTTCCAGTAACTCGGTACAACCGTGACTGCCAGCACGATTCCGACGATCACCGCGATCATGAGAACCATCACACCCATAAGCGCGATGATCTGAAACGCTCGCACACGCTTCGGGATCGATGGAAGTGCGGGACGCAGGCTCACCTTGATGTTGTTGACGATGACAAAACCCATCTCTCGCAAACGCTTCGCGATCGTCCCGAGTGCCATCATGATCGAAAGCAACCCCAGCCCTAAACCAAAGATCTTGAAACTGGGAACCCAGGTTTCGGCTACATGGGCAGCAACATTGGCGACCACGAAAGCGCTTCCTGCACCCGCAGCTTCACGGACGACCTTTGCATCCGAGAAGAAGGTCTGAACTGCTGGAGAAAGGACGAATATGCCAACGAGAAGAGATATCAGTACGATCATCCAGCCCATCAGACCGATCCAGGGATACCAGGGCATCATGCCTTCAATCATGCTGAACGGAAATTTCGCTTTCTCTTGAGGGATCATATTTTCAGTCATTGTGTGCTCTCCTTACTCTTCACCGTGTTTCGCCACCAATGGGAAACAAACTTGCATCACATCGCCTCGATTTTTCAACAGCGTCGGGATCGAGGAGAATTCCAGCGCGATGCCTGTCATGAAAGCTGCGACGCCAAGGAACATGAGCGGCTCGAGCCATCGGGGGATCACGGTGAGAACTTGTAGTTGGCCCAAGAGAACTGAACCAGCTTCGGCGGCATCCCGCACCGATTTCGCATTTCCCCCCCAGTAGCTGTTCGCTGTGGAAGAGAGTACGATCAATCCGATCAGGAAGGCTAATCCAACCAACACCCACCCGAGGACCGTGAAAATCGGATAAACTTTGAGCTGCCAGGGACTTTTAGGGACTGTAATTGTAGCCATGTTACGTTCTCCTATTCTTATTGCCGTTCTCATTCTCGAGACTACGCAAGAACCTTGTCTCGAGTATCTCGTTGAACTTTCTCAGGTTGACGTCCGAGAGTCCGAGCGACCTCAATCCCCTTACCAAGCATCTGGGTCTGATTTGAAAGTATGTAGATGATCGTACCCAGACCCATGACGATGGCCATGAATTCGGTTGAAATTCCAAAGAATTTTAAGGGGACCAGCCAGGCGAGGGTGGCATGGATTGTCTCGACTTGAGTCAGAAGAACACTTCCCGCCGCGGCCGCGTCGATGTCTGGAACCGGATTAGAGAAGAGCGCGCTGGCCGTATTCGCCAAATCCAGGCTCACCACCAGAGCAGCGATGAAAATAAGCAACCCCACCATCATGGTGATGGGCATGAGCATGCCGTACCATGGAGCTGAAGGTGGTGCGGGACGTTTTCCCTCTGGAAGGTTCGACATCACCTTGTTTCCAGCGCCTTGAAGGTCATCGATGATGACTCTCAATGCCATCACGATGCCGCTCAAGATCAGACCCAAACCTAAAAACTTAAAGTATGGAAGCCATAATCCTGTGCCCTCAATCGCTGCTCGTTCCGCCATCAAGGTCGTCTCCCGGACGACTTTGGGTTGGGTGAAGTATTCGGCTGCGGCTTGCGAGTTTTGATACCCGATTACTACAGCTGCAATCACGACCATGACACCCATAACGATGAAAAGAGGGTACATTTTTGACATACCACTGATTAATTTCTGCATTTGAACCTCCGAATCTACGATTATCTCTCGTAAAACAATCGAACAATGAATTCCATCAAGTCGCAATCGGCCTCCTTTACAGAATCATCGGCAAGTTATTTAGATCGGTTCAATCCGACCTCCTCGGTTTATGCACTTCCCGAGCGCGATCGGAACCTGTTGAGCATCCTGTCGCTCCTGTGATCGGACATGACTCGAATCGGAACTCGAGTTGGGTTTGACCCGGGTCGATAACGCAGGGACAAAAGAATGCCGGTAAAAACACCTGTGAGCAGGGATAAAAAAGCGATCCAATTTGTATTCATCATTGAGTCTTCCTCCAACCGATCCGAGCCCAATAAATCTTGCGCTATGGTCTCATGACGGACCCAGCAAGCTGCTTCTTACCCAGGACACGTAGTGAGGGGCGAAAAAAGCACTTTGATCCCATCTCACTTTCTACGAATTTGCTTTCGAACAGACAGGAGGCGCCATGCCTGCAAATACGGGAGACATGTCACCCAAAGCCTACTTTGAAAGAGGGGGAGATAAGTTCTCATTCTTTGTCGAGGATCACGGCGCTACCCACCATCACTTCTGAAGGGATTTGGAACCACATGGATGGATGCCGCCTTCGCTTCGAATCCGAACAACTGCGGATATTCATGGGTCGAAAGACAGGAGCGGGACATCCACGCCCAGACCCTATTGATCCTAAAGAGCCGGCCGGGGCTGAATTCGAGGCTTCGAGATCTTGAACCTCCCACAGGTTGGAACCTGCGAGAGGTTTTATTCGTATTCTCGGATGAATAAATAGACGGAGGGGTTTGCACGCTTCATCGAAGTGACCCTTGAGGCGTCGCCCGGAGCAAAACCTCCGGCCCCAAAGCAAGTTTCCAGCGGGAAGTTTGGGCTCAAACTACAGGCGCGGGCTATGCACCCGACCGGTAGTGGGGCTTCCTGACTCCCTGGGTTTGAGCGGCCTCGGGTCATCGCTTCGAGGATATTTGATCGCAAGGCCCGGACCTATCGGTGCCTGCGTCACTTTCCGATAGAATTGGAATGAGATATAAAAAAACCGAGGGCGAAATCCCTCGGGAAATTTAAGATTTATCTGTTCTTCGAGCAGTCGATCTTCAGCTCGCTTCCTGCTCCAATATTCGAAGCAGCGCTTCAATTTCCTCTTTGCAGCAGGTGCATACTTCGAGATGCTGCCTCACCATGGGGAGCACTTCTGTGTATTCCTGCCCTGAATTGACAGCCTCGGCGTAAATATCCATCAATTCGTAGACTTCACTACAATCGAGCTCTTGCTCTTGCGTATGCGCGATCGAGTGTATGAATTTTTCAAGATTTTCTTTGGTTGCTTGCATATAAATTACCTTCTCTACATAGACGATCAAATGGCTGAAATTCTTACCCGCCCCCAAAGGCAGCCAAAACATCCTCGGGGCTTAAGCCTTCTTCTTCCAATCTTCGTTTCAACCGCAGCCGGGCATCGTGCATCAGCTTATACAACGCATTCCGCTTCATTCCCATGCGGTCTGCGACCACATCCATGGGCATGCCCTGGACTCCCACAGCGGTGAGCGCGGTACGCTGTTTTTCTGTGAGTTCCTCCTCGATCGCTCTCTGGATCCGCGCCATCATGTCCATTTGTTCCACGGCGAGTGCTGGATCTCCGGTCGTATCTGCGATCAACCCAGGAGCGGAAGGAGCTGCATCGCCATCCATAAGTTCATCGAGGGAAACGTCTTTCCAGCGCTTTCTTCGAAGCTCCGTCAGGGCAATTCGAACTGCAATTTTATGCACCCACGTCGTGAACTTGCTGCGACCTTCGAAGGATTGGAGATGATCGAGGACACGCAGGATCGTATCCTGGGTGACCTCATCTGCAAGGGGATCAAAATTGGGATCGGCTGGAGTCAACCATTTGGAGAGTGAATAGGGCAGCCCGGAGCGGATGATCGCTCGAAGATCCTCAATCGCTGATTCCTGATCGGGCCCGGAGGAGGCCAGATCAGCCACCCATTGTTCATTGGTCCTGTCGCCCAAATGAACTTCCTCTCTTTCTGATGACCCAGTTTCTGAATGGGACAATGAGTATTAAAGCACAACTCGTGGTTTTACCATAGCTTTCAGCGGCCCAAGGTACGCGGCAGATTCGCACGATCCGAAGTAAGAACCTTTGATTCTGATGTAGTCTAGTATACACAATTGAAAGCGCCCTGATAAAACAGCGTACGTTCGCTGACGGGAAATCGATCATCGATTCAAATGGAGGCGAGATGCAAACAGTTTTTGGAATTTTAAATACAGAAGAGTGGCTTGCATTTTTACGGATCGCCGTCGGTTTATGGTGGTTGAAGAGCTTCTTCCATAAACCATTGAAGAAATTCGTCTCCGGGCAGATGGCCGACTGGACGATCGCCCTGGCAGAAAACCACCCAAGTCGAACATATGGGAACCTGGTCAAGGCTGTCGTCGAGCCCACCCGTGGGTGGTTTGCCTACCTCATCCTGGGGGCGGAGCTTGCCATCGGGATTGGTCTCACTTTTGGTCTTCTCACACCGATCGCGGCCCTGGGTGCAATTTTCCTGAACATAAATTACCTCCTGCTCGCCGGCGTGAAACCCAGAGATCCCAGCGTGAACCCCTGCTACCTGTGTGAACAGGGACAAAATCTCATGATGATCGCCTCTGAGATCGTGATCTTCGCTGCTCTCGCTGGTTCAACATGGAGCCTGGATAACTTTCTGGGGTTGTTCTAAAACCATTCATGCGGCATAAAGCCAGATTCATGGATTGACTTTAACAAAAGACTGTCATCCGTCAAAGAACCCCGCAGCATCTGAGAAAGCGGGGCATCTTCCCAGGAAAAAGCTTCCCCGCCCTACCATTCATCCCCAC
>CAZMZL010000163.1:0-7588 GCA_964570595.1 uncultured Anaerolineaceae bacterium
AGATGGGGAAGTCCCAAGTATTCAAGAAAGCCAACCCGCCGAACAACCACGCTGCAAAGAGAAGTTCGATCCGTGATAGGGATGAAGGCAGCACACCAGTCAGCATCGCGATCAACAACGCAATCAGGGCAAATGCTATTCCCACGAAGGTCATATTCTTTATCAGAGAGAGCAGCGCCCCGCCGAAACCAAGACCCTCTCGGGCGGCGATATTGCCTTGACTGAGGGCAGCGGCGAAGAGCACGAGGATGAAGGCACCCAGGGCGACCTTTCGACTCCAGATTGGGAATTCCCTCACTGAACCTAACCGGAAACCGTCCCGACGCCCGAGGAAAAAAACCTGGAGGGCAAAGGCAATCGACAAGAGCACGAACGGTATCGCAAGCAGATGGGGGTGATTATCCGCCAATAAAAAGGAGAAGAACGGGAATTCGTCGATCGGTTGATTCCCGATGGGGACGCCTAATAAATCACGGTCCCGGATGACGCGCGAAGCACGCCACCACCACCAATGTCTCGTCGGCATCCATGAGATTTCAGCAGTTGGAGGGAGATCGAGATTATCCAGTCCAAGCCAGGTCCAGAAAGGTGAAGACAATTGACCGCTGGGTGTCATCCGCCAGAAAACATAGCGCGCGTGCAACAATTCTAGAAATCCACCCAGATTCCCTGTGATTAAGACAAAAAGAGGCCCCAGCAAAGGCGCCCCAAGTTTCTCTTTTCCATCTCGATTGTAAGCGATCAAGTTGTAAATGATTGAGTAAGTACCCACGACTACGAACGCAAACCAGAGCGCGTTCCCGAGGTTGAATGCCTCGCCGGCATTAACTCCGGTCAGCAAAGTCAGCAGCGCCAGAAGAATGTAACCAAAATAATAGTAAGAGATGGCGTACCCTGACAACCAGGGATCTTTCGGGGGAAAACTATCTGAGCCAAGAATTGCATTGATAAATGCCAATTCCATCGGTTTTTCGGTCCCAGAAATATCAGGGTTGTTTGCCCTGACAAATGCCCACACACTGAAAGCTACCAGGAAAAGGAGCTCGATGACCACAACAGCACGCCAATGATTACGCAGCCATTGGCGCAAATCGCCCCATGATCCTTTCGCGCTCCAGAGACCCAATCCCAGGAGTACGAGCACTCCCGTGAAAGCGCCTCCAGCGCTATTTCCCAGCAATGAAAATGTGACCCCCAACCAGTAGATGTATCCTGTGATGAGCAGGCCAAGAATACGACTCAGGCCATAACCCCGATCAGGAAGACGGCTGAAAAGACGCCCGGAGATTGGGAATGCGAATGCGCCAAGAAGCGAAGCCAGGAACCACCACTTGAAAATGGTGATGATCACTTCACGACCTCATAGATGGTCGTATTTCCACCCTCATAGACGGTTTTGATCAATCCCGTGGCCTCCAAGTCGGAGAATTTAGCGAAACCGTTGGGAGAACAGCGCAAGGCAGAATCGTCATTACTGGGATCCATAGACTCGCATTCTGCTGGAGGGACATCGAAGGACGTCGGCATACCCATCGGCCAACCACGTAGATCACATGTTACGCCGGTTCCTTCGAGATCCGGTCGGCATGGAAACACCTGATCATAGTAGGCTCGTTCCAAACCCCCAACAATGATGTATTTCACATCATAAGCGGCGAGGAACTGAAGGGCCTCGTCCACCGATTGGGTGAGATAGAAATTGGTGATGTCGAAGAGGCGCGTATCCACACCATTATTTACAGCCGAGATACGCTGCTGGGTTTGATGCCAGCGCCACCCGAGAACAGATGGAAGTCCAGTGTAATTTGTGATTCGAGAACCCCAACGGTATTCGGGCACGTTCGCTTCCACGATTACGGGGCTGCCCTCGATGTTCTCCTGCATCCACAAGATCGCGTCGTAATCTTCGCCAAAATCAATTTGTTTCCCCAGTTCACCGTAATCGGTCACATACGGCATAAATTCCATCCCATCTAATGCGGCGGGGGCGCTTGGCGCCATACGATCCCTGATCTTCGCGATACTCGCGAGCAGGGGATAGAGCGCAGCCGAGAAAATCAGGATACCCAGAAGCAGGCCCCAAACTCTTCGAGTGTTGGGTTTCCATTCCGGGAAGTCGGCAATTAACCAGGCTATTGCAGCGCCGGTTGCTAAGCTGAATAATTCCCAAACCTCCAGGTAGAATTTGAATACCGTATTCATGCGGCTGATATCACCGCGTATGACGAAAATCTCAACCCCAAAGGTAAGCGCCAGACCCACACCGACCATCACCAGAGCGACTTGTTTCCCTACCGGCATGCCCGGTCGGAATAGCAAGATCAGAGACCATGTGCCTAAGGGAATTACAAAAAGGACGACGGCATAGCCAAGACCCAGCATCAAACCCACGCCGGCGAAAAATAGGAGAACCCCAGCTCCAATCAAACCCATATAAGGTCGGAAACGCTTGAGCGCCGTCAGAGGAGTCTCCTCCATCCAGGCTCTTGTTTCCAGCGTCATCCATGAGATCAGCACAAATAGAAATAACCCATGAACGGTGAGGTAATCCTTGAGGGGCGTGAGTGACCCTTTCCAAAGGTCCGCAGACACGTAACCCTGTCCGTACCATGCGTAAAAGGGTTGGTACAGCAGTTGAGCCAATCCAATAAGCGCGGCGATGGAGAGGACCGCTTCGAGAATTTGCTTCCACCCCAACTCTCGATGTTTCAGTCGTACCCCATAAAGGAGGGCGGCCACACCCAAAACCCAATATACAGGGAAGTCCCACGTGTTCGTTGGCCGCAGAGCTCCATACACCACACCCCCGATCACGAAAGCCGCGACGACGTCGATCCACCTCCGGGGCTTGCGTTTTTCTGCCGAAATAAGCCATGCGATCCCCCATGCCAGCGCCAGGAGAGTGATGGGTCGGTTGATCATGTGCGCGTGCAAATCGCCGTAAAGGAATGTGAAGAAGGGGAATTCGGTGATCGGGCCGACCTCACCCTCCCCCGGCGTGATGACTCGGCTCGGATTCCAGTACCATTGGTCGAGAGGGTACGGCATCTGATCGGACCGGGTAAGATACTCTCCAACCCCTCGTGCTGCTTGTGTCGCACCGACCACAAAAGTACTCGTCTCCGTCCCCGGGACGGTGCCCATTTGCTTGAAACCCTCATAGAACATGCGCGCGGTTCCGAGATTCCCGAGAACGACGAGGATGAACGCGGCTGAAATACCCGCCAATCGAGGGCTGGCGATACGCCAGCGCATAAGCGATCTCTTCGATACGGCTACAAGGTTGTAAGCTACGCTGTAAGCGCCCAGCGCCAGAAGCGAAAATAGTGTCGGAATGATGAGATTGTAGGCCGTGGTCGGTGGAATCCCCAGCAGCTTGACCGGAACCCCCACAATCACAAAGCCATAGTAGTAATAGTTAATATACCCACCAGCGAACCAGGGATCATAGGGAGGGAAGGTAGAGCTTTTTAGTACCGCGTTAAGATAGGCCAAATCCATGGGCTTTTCCCCGCCCTTTGCAGGATGCCACAGATCCGGATTGGCGATGCGAATGATCAAATCAAGCAGGAAAAATCCGATGGCGATGCCTTCGATGATGAGGATCTCCCGTCGATTTTCTCGAAAGAATCGTTTAATTTCCTCCAGATCTCGGTAACCAAAGAGAAGTGAGATCGCCGTGAGCAGCAACAGAACGAGGAGTATCTGGGGAATGGTCACACTTACGCCGAGACTCCCTAAAAACCAAACTCCCCAGGCGAGAAGAAGCAAGGCACATAGTCGAGCGAGCGGGAAACCCCCATCGTAAAGTCCTTTAAATGCGACCCGTGTGATGGGGTAGAGGAGAATCCCTATGACGCCAATTGTGACCCACCAGAGGATGGCAGTAAGGATGCCCGAACTGCGAATGAACCCATCCCGGCTGAATAACTCGGACCAAGTACCTTCCTGCTGTTGAGCCTCCCAGCGATCCTCCGGGAGGAGCAGGTCTTTCGGTGGTTCACCGGCATCCCTGGGCAGAACATGCACGGCTTTGGACACATCCACCGTGGACAATAACTCGACGACGCGTTCACGCGAGAAGGAGTCATCCTTTTTAAAGATTAAGACTTTGGGATGGTCGTAAACCGTAAATGCCTCTTCAGCGAGTTGATCCTTTATCTCTAGTGGGCCAAGTCTCGGATTGCTCTCGTAAACTTTGTACAACGAGTATCCAAGCTCGCCTTGAATCTCCCCAGGCTGCGCCTCCTGTGCACACTTGAGAATGTCGAGCGGCGCAGGGCAACCCAGGAGAGCCCGGTAATACGCTGCCGTTAATGGATATCGTGTGGGAACCCGTGGGATGGTGCCATACTGACGGTTGGAGGATATGGTGAGATAGTCGCCTTGCTCGAAAAAGTCGGCGATCCGTTCGAGCTTATCCGATACACCATTTTGATCCTCGTCCTGCTCATCAGGCCAATAGAGTTCGAGGTTGCGCGTGCCGTAACGACCACCGAGACCTTTCCCATCGATCCCCCATGGCAATCCATCATCCCAGGTCGTCTCGTGAACGATCACAGATCCACGCATTTTTACAGGAGCATTCCCGGTATTATCAATCCGAAGGAAGAGAGGCGTTTCCGGGTCGAGAGGGACGCTCTGGTTAAAACTCAATTCAAGTGGAATTTCTTCATCCATCGACAGTGCGCCGGAAAAAGATGCCGTGGCAAGAGGCGCCGAATCGGCCGGATCGTGAAAGAGGCGGAAGGTGACTTCCGCGTTCGAAGGCTCTCCCTCTTGAAGTGAGATGTACGGTACGACCAACGCTCTAATCTCACCTTCGAGATTCGTGTCGATCTTGACGACGTGGGATTCCCCCTCCCCGAGTAGAAAATCCTCGGGCATGGGGAGCACTTCCAATGTTGATTCACCCCCATCATCCACGACGAGGCTAACGATCCCCGGGATATTTGCGTATATCCAGCGGGAAGCTTCGGCTCGGGTGAAGGGTTCGGTGTAGATGGATTGAAACGCCAACGCCCAGACCAGGGTGAGAAGTACCGCACCAATCCCTGTGACGGCCACTGCGACTTGAGCGATCCTGCGCCATCCCTGGGCAACCCTCGTGGCGAGACCCCAGGCTTCCCAGAGCCCCCAGGAAGCCATCAGTGCCAGTGTGGGGTAAATCGGGAGCTGGTAGCGCATGGCTTGTGTAAAACCGGTAGATTGCCATAGAAAGAACGCGCCGGTCCAAACCACGGGGATGAAGTGACGGTGCCATCTCCCCTTCAACATCTGCACCAAAGCCCACGCCCATCCTAACCAGGCAAGCACCCCGAGCGGTAATCCCATTCCCCACAACAGCATGTTTTTCAAGGAAAAAAGGATGGGCGTCCGATTCGCCCACTGAAGCGCGTAAGGCGCATCGGTGTTCCCGCCCTGCTGATTCCTTATTTCGGCCATATTCGCCAGCCATTTCGGATTCAGTCCGATTCCAAAAATGGAGGGACCCGAGAACGCGTACGGCTGGAAGATCCTGAACACCACGAGAGACAGCACGGCGGCTGCACCCAGATACGCGACAGTGTGAAGCGCAGCCCCTTGCCGCTCCTCCGCGGGGGTCTGAATGAATCGAGCGCCTGCTGCAAGTACGAGCACGCCTGCGATGGGCACGGCGCTAATTTTCGATGCGACTGCCATCCCCAGGACTGCGCCGAAGAGTACGTAATCCAGCAATCGACCCGTATCAAAAACCCGGACTGCAAAATATAGCCCGGCCAGGATGAAAGTATTCGCAATCGGATCGACGACAAAGTAATGGGCGTGTTGGATTAAGAGCACAGACAGGGAGAGGAACAAAGCCGCCAGCAACCCTACCCGCCGCGAATAAAGGCGTTCTCCTATGAGGAAAATCAACATGATCGAGATGAGGTCAAATACCCCTGAGAGCGTACGGCCCACCAATTGAACTTCGTCATAACCCGTCTTGCCCACCCACTCGGCGACAAAACGGACAAGAAAAATGGGAAGCGTTCCGTAAACGAAGAAACCGTGGCCTACGTTGTGAGGGTTAAGTGGAGAGATGTCTGTGTTGAAGTACTCTCCAATAGAAGAGGGAGGTTTGATACTGGTCTCAACCATCGTGAGAAACCGCTCATCGGGGTGAAGATGCGTGAGTTCATCCCAGTTGATCCCCGTAAACCGCAGATAAGCTGCCAGAGCCAGAACAGCGACCAAGAGCAGCCCTACGAGTATGTCCGTCGTCTGCGAGCGCTCAAGGAATTTCTTCTTTGGATGTATTTCGGGAGAGGTTTCGGTGAGGTGATCCATCAAGACTCCGGCTCAGCGAGAACACTCGGATCGCTCTCCGCTCCAGCAGGAACAAAGAAAAGAACGAAGCTCTTCCCTTCAAGATCTGAATGCCATTCAGAAATCTCCCCTGAAGGATAGAGCGCCTGTAAGTAATTGAGCGATTCGGTATCCTGGGTATTCAAGATCAGCAACTGCGCCCTATCTTCAAGAACAAGCTCAACAAGCCGCTCTCTCGAGATTGCATAGTCTACCGTGGGTCTGCCTGCGTTTATCCCCACCAATCTTGTATCGACCCAATGAGGGTATGCGACAACATGCGCGGTATCATAATCCCCTACCGAATCCGCGAATCCCTTGATGACCCCACCGATCTCACTGGTATTCCATGCCGACCGCCGGAAGAGCTCTTTGTATTCCACAAACACAAGATTGTAATTGATTCTGGCGGCAAGGAGAATGAGAAAGAACACCGAGATGCTCGCGATCACCCTGCTTCTGCGGGATTCCCATTGTGATCTTACCCAGGCCGGAATTGCTCCTAAACCCATTCCAGCAGCGATAAACACCGGAATAATCGCCCCTGCAGCTCGATTCGTGGCCGGGTTTTCACCAGGGAACGCGATGGATAGTGTCGAGGGAAGCTGCAAGATCGGGATCGATAGAAGCAGAAATAAATCAACCCAGTAACGTTTCATGGCATAGCGTACTGCCAGGATGACGACTCCCAGATGAAAGAATGCACCGGTGATCCAATCCAGTGCAGGTCTTCCAGGGATGGAGTTAACCCACACCTCTCCATTGTCCCAGGCGAACATGATCAGAGCTTTATACACATTTTTACCAAATATCAGGAGGGGCGAGCCGGCAATCTCCTGTTCCATGCTTCCCACTCTGGTCATCATCCTGAAAATCACATCATCCGGTCGCTGGACAGCGATACGAAGAAGCGGCATAAACACGACCAGGGCAACCAACCCCGTAGCGACCAGATAACCGATGAATGCGGTTCGTTGGCTACGCGCATCTTTGTGGAGAAGGTAAAGGCCCACGCCCATTGCGATCGCAATAGGCAAAACCCTGACAGGACTGTAGCCATGGAGACCGATGCCTACGGCGAGCCCGCACAGGATAAAATCATTTCTTCGTCGTAATCGGACCCCCCTCACCAGGTAGTAAAAAGCTGGAGCGACGAAGAGCGGATAAAGCGGAAATCGTAAACCCACCCGACTGATTACATTGGGCCAATACGCAAATCCTGCAAGCACCATGGCGCCCAAGCCGACTTCCCTCCCGC
>CAZMZL010000164.1:0-7581 GCA_964570595.1 uncultured Anaerolineaceae bacterium
AATCAAAGGGGTATCTTCACAAGAAAATCTTTGGGGACAGAGCCGCAGTTATTCAAAATGGGGGAACTTTATGAGAGGCCTGCTTTAGGAAACGATGATCTGCCTATTTGAAGAACGTCGGCGTCTATCTCCGAGGAAACCCAGGAGGGCGATGAGGCTGAGGAGAATGCGAATTAAAAATCCGAACGAAGCAAGGATGAGCAGAAACCCGGTTCCCAGGAGGACGAGAAGCGTCCATCCCGAAATCGGCTGACCGCCCTCAAAATTAACCAGCCGAGCGCGCAACGTTCGAGCAAAATGGTCGCTCGGTTCGACAGGCACCAGTACTTTGGAGAGTTTCGCTTCTAATTCATTCTTCTCATACATTTCAAATCTTCGGCATCCTTGATATCACAAACCGCGAGCACTACGGTTAATCATCTTCTTCGGAACCATCCTCGGTGCCCTTCGCGATCGCCTCGACCTCCTCCCGGAGCGCGATCAACGTACGATGGTAGAGACTTTTTATCGCTCCCTCGGTCCGATCCATGATCTGACCGATTTCGGAGTTCGAGAGCCGTTCGACGAACTTTAAAATGAGAAGCTCCTGTCGGTCAACAGGAAGCCGTCGCACAGCTCTCAGCAGCATCTGCTTTTCCTCCTGTGCAATCGCTTCGAATTCCGGATGCTCTGCAGCTTCACTTACAGCAATATGTTTGTCTAAAGGTACAACCGGTCGACGGCTTCTGTCGCGATGCCAGTTTGCCACCAGATTATGCGCAATCCGATAGAGCCAGGCCGTAAACGGTACGCCTTTGTCCTCGAATTTACCGACATGCCGAAGGGCACGTTGGAATACCCTGGCGGTTAGATCCTCGGCCTCGTGATGATTGCCGGTCCGGTAATAGATATAGTTATAGATCTTCCGAACATGTCGCTCATAGAGCTCACCGAACGCTTCCGGATCACTGCCCGCATCTCGCACCAGTGAGAGATCATCTTTCTCGCTGGGCATCAGTTTGACCTTGCACCGGCATAATGTTTCTTGTATGAGAGAACCCCCAGGGTCGCATTTCGTTTCACTTCGATCTGGGGTGATCTTCCAATATCACAGTCAAATTTCATAATGGCGTCAGTATAGCATGGTTAAATCCCGGGGATGCTATAATCCATCCTCCATGCATACACTTGTGTCTTTTGATATCGAAACGACCGGCCTCGATCCCAGACGAGATTCTGTGATCGAAGTGGGCGCGGTCAAATTTCGCGGTAGCCGTGTGGAGGATACCTACTCCAGCCTCATCAACCCCGGCCGCCCACTTTCCCCTTTGATCGAAAGTCTCACGGGGATCTCGGATGCCATGCTTGCCGGCGCTCCAAGATTTCAGCGCGTGGTACCTGAACTTGAAGCCTTTGTGGGCAATTGCCCCATCCTCGGCCATAGCGTCCGCTTCGATGTCGGCTTTATGAACCGATGGGATCTTTTCAAGGACAACGAAACGTTGGACACCTTTGATCTTGCTTCTGTGATGCTGCCCACCGCCAGCCGCTACAACCTCGTCTCACTTGCACAAGCACTGCACATCCCGGTGCTTACCTCCCACCGGGCGCTCGATGACGCCGAGACGACCCGGCAGGTATTTTTACGACTATTTGATCAGATTCTTGCCCTGCCTCATCCACTTCTCGAAGAAATCTCTCGCTTCAGTGCGGATGTCGCCTGGGGCGGAAGCTGGGTGTTTGATACAGCTTACGACCTCAGGATACAGGAAGAGGAAGATCAGGACCAAGGTCCTTTTTCAATTACCTTCCCCAAAACGCCGGCACCAGAACCCAAACCATCTGAAGAAGATTCGGAGCCCTTCGATGTCGAGGAGATCGTCAGCCTGCTCGAACCAGGTGGTCCGTTTGCACAACGCTTCGATGGCTATGAACATCGTCCCCAGCAGGTCACAATGACCCGTTCCGTAGCCGAAGCCTTATCAGGAAGTAAGCACCTCCTCGTGGAAGCGGGCACAGGAACGGGCAAATCAATGGCTTATCTCATACCGGCCTTTGCGTGGGCATCCCAGAACGACTGCCGAGTGGTTATTTCGACGAACACGCTGAACCTCCAGGATCAACTCGTCCACAAAGACACACCTGATTTGAATCGAGCGCTGAATAAGAGCTACCGTCCAGCGGTGTTGAAAGGACGGGGAAACTACGTGTGCCCGAGGAGACTGAATGCTCTTCGCCAGTTGGGTCCGCGATCTGCTGAGGAAGTGCGTGTCCTTGCCAAAATGCTCGTATGGCTATCGAATGGAGGTTCTGGGGATCGGAGTGAGATCAATTTACCCCCGGGAGAGGTAGGTGTCTGGACCCGCCTGAGTGCCGATGATGAAGACTGCAGCATGGAGAACTGTGTGCTGCACATGGACGGTGCATGTCCCTACTATCAAGCCCGACAGCGCGCCGAGACGGCTGACGTCGTAATTGTGAACCATGCACTCCTTCTGGCTGACATCATCACTGGAAATCGGGTCATTCCAGAATACGAGTATCTCATTGTGGACGAGGCCCATCATCTCGAGTCCGCGACGACCCACGGCATGAGCTTCAAAGTGACCGAATTCGAAGTCCTTCGACAGCTTCGAGATCTTGGCGGGCGAACGAGCGGTTTGCTTGCTCAGATCAAGCGTCTCGCTAAATCACAATTGCCTGAAGAGGCCTCCTCTCAAGTTGAGAGTGCAATTCGAAAAATATCTGATCGGATCGCGGATTGCACGGAGATGACAACCCATCTATTTGAAGCCATCAAGGTCTTTGTGGACGATCAGCGCGAGGGGAAACCACCCGGTCCCTATGGCGTGCAGTACCGGATCATGCCCTCCACCCGCACCCTCCCCCTCTGGGAGCAGGTCGAGATAATCTGGGATGATTTGAGAGGACCCCTGGGTACCATCATCGAATCCTTGCTGAATATGAGTGACGATCTCGCCTCGTTGACCGAAGCCGGCATCGAAGGCGTAGAGAACCTTTCCGTTGGGACCCGTATCGCCCATCGGAGCTTGAGCACAATCTATACGAACCTGGAGAATATGATTTATGAACCAGACAGTGGGCAAATCTACTGGATCAATCTCCAGGCGGTAGATTCTCGGCTATCGCTGCACGCTGCCCCTTTGGAAATCGGATCCCTCGTAGAGCGGTTTCTCTGGCACGAGAAGGAATCGATCATCATGACATCCGCCACACTGACCACTGCAGGTGAATTCGATTTCATACGCGGGCGGTTGAAGGCTGACGATGCGGATGAGCTCGCGCTCGGCTCCCCATTCGATTTCGAATCCTCGACCCTGCTCTATCTGGTCAACGACATCCCTGAACCCGCCGACCGGGACTCCTATCAACGGGTGCTCGAGCGCAGCCTGAAAGAGCTTTTCAAGGCAACTTCGGGACGGGGCCTCGTCTTATTCACATCCAATGCGCATCTTCGAACAACGGCACGGGCAATATCCGAGGACCTTGGTTTGAACGGCATCCAGGTATTTGAACAAAGCAGCGGTGCATCACGTCATTTTCTTCTTGAAAGTTTCCGTTCCACGGAGAACTCGATCTTGTTGGGTACGAGGTCGTTCTGGGAAGGGATTGATGTGCCGGGGCCGGCGCTCTCGGTGCTGGGAATCGTACGATTACCTTTTGATGTACCCAACGATCCGATTATCGCAGCTCGTTCTGAGACCTATGAGTCGCCATTCCAGGAGTACACGATACCCGAGGCGATTCTGCGTTTTCGTCAGGGCTTTGGTCGCCTCATCCGAACTCGATCGGATCGAGGGGTTGTCGTCATCTTCGATCGCCGCATTCTGAGCAAACGGTATGGCCGCGCATTTATCGACTCTCTTCCCCGTTGTACAACGCGTGCGGGAAGTTTCAAAGATTTGCCCGCCGCCGCGGCAAAATGGATCGGCGTATGACAGAAACCATTTGAGCGAACCCCGAAGCCAGCTTCTCTCACCCGTCTACCAAAAAAACGCGGGCCGGCTCATACCACTTATTCAACTCAGATGTCCATTGACGCTTGCATCACGTGCCAGCTATAATCCCACCATCTTAATTTAAGGAAATGCACACGTGAAAGACGTAAACGAACTGCGTAACGGCGTCACCTTTGAATTGGATGGAAATATTTACCGCGTACTTGAATACGCCCACCATAAACCTGGACGCGGCAAGGCTACGATCAAGACCAAGGTCCGTGATCTGCGCAGCGGCGCCACCTTGGAAAAGTCCTTCACGTCTGGGGACAAAGTCCAAGATATTCGCCTGGATTACCGCACCGCCCAATTTCTATACCGGGAAGGTGATATGTACCACTTCATGGATACTGAGACGTATGAACAACCAGTCCTGAACGCAGCAATCCTCGGAGATGCCACACAGTACATGATCGATGGGCTGGAGGTCAAGCTCACCTTCTATGATCAGGAATCTCTGGATGTCGAACTCCCCACGACAGTTGATCTCAAGGTGACCGAAGCCGAGATGGCATTGAAAGGCGATACTGCAACTGGCGCGAACAAGCTGGTCACCACAGAAACCGGTCTCAGGGTCCAGGTACCTCTGTTCGTTGTACAAGGCGATACGATTCGTGTGGATACACGCTCCGGTGTCTACGTCACCCGCGCGTAACCATCGAATGGATATCGGATTGTGATCACACCCGCCGGATCGGAGTGTCCTTTTTA
Source organism: uncultured Anaerolineaceae bacterium (assembly GCA_964570595.1). Taxonomy (GTDB): domain Bacteria; phylum Chloroflexota; class Anaerolineae; order Anaerolineales; family E44-bin32; genus E44-bin32. The sequence goes on from CAZMZL010000164.1 coordinate 4,710, forward strand.
CTACGAGGATTTTCACCGTGGACGCGGGGATCAGGAATGCCGCCTGATCGAGCGGACACCCAATGGTGGAACCTACAGTCCCGACTTATGTACGAACTGCCGGGTGCCGCGCATCGTGCTTGCGAACGCCTGCCCGCACATGATCCTTGAGGCCCGAGTGGTTTCTTCGTTTTTAGGTTTCAAGAAAAAGGTAAAGGTCTCTGCCTTCTGCACAAGATCTGAGGCCGACGTGAAAGAGCCTGAAATCGGCTGCGGTCAGTGCCACCTCGACCTGCCACCCTTCAACGCCTCGCATATCGATTCATGATCACAGGCGTCCTTCTAGACCTCGATGACACCCTGTTACACAATGACATGGATACCTTCCTGCCCGTGTATCTTCAGAAATTCGGGCGTTATATGGCCGACATCATTCCGCCTGAGAAATTTATCGAGGAAATTCTGAACGGTACCCAGAAGATGTACGCAAATCATGATCCAGAATTCACTCTGGAACGTGTGTTTGCAAATCACTTCTATCCTGCGGTGGGGTATTCCGCTCTTGAACTTCTCCCCAGGCTTGAATCGTTCTATTCCGAGGTCTTCCCCTCCTTGCGCGAACTCACCAGCCCTCGCCCCGATGCTGTGGATCTGGTTGAATCCTTGTTCGAACTTGATCTCGACGTCGTCATCGCCACAAACCCGGTCTTTCCCAGGACAGCCGTGGAACAAAGACTTGCCTGGGCGGGAGTACCTTCGGATAAATTCCCATATGCCCAGGTGACGTCCTATGAGCACTACCATTTTTCGAAACCGTCACCTTTATATTATGTCGAAATCCTCGGAAGGATCGGAAAGATGCCTGGCTCAACCGTCATGGTTGGGAACGATCCTGCCAACGATCTCGTTCCAGCTCAAACTCTTGGGATGGCCGTCTTCCATGTCGATGCAGCACCGAGCGATGATTATCCTGCTGGTGGATTTCGTGAGCTTCTTTCATGGATTGAAGATATGCCCGAAATCACTGGCCCCGCTAATAAACCAAATACACTGGTGATTGAAGCATGCCTCAAGGGACATCTCGCCGCCCTTCGTAGCATGATGGCGGATGGTAACGAGGCGACATGGAACACTCGTCCAACCGAGGACAACTGGGCGCCTGTCGAGATCGTCGCACATCTTCGCGACGTGGACGCAGAGGTCTCGCTACCGAGGATCCACACCATCCTATCGGAAAACACACCGCTCATTCAAGCCGTCGATCCGGATAGCTGGACCGAGGAGCGAGGTTATATCAAGGAATCAGGACCTGACGCGCTGACATCGTTCACAAGAATCCGAAAGGAGCTCATCGACACGATGGGATCACTCGATCCGAAAGACTTGGAGCGCCCCGCAATTCATGCGCTCTTAGGCCCAACAACACTGGGTGAGCTTGCATCCATCATGACTGAACACGATCTCATACACGTCGATCAACTCCGCAGGACGCTCGCGATCATCTGAATCTGGTACAGAAACGCCACGGGCCTCCAAATTCAAACAAGCCTCCAGATGATGCCCTCGGGCAAGTAAAAGGCTGATACCAGAACATCAACTCACACAATTCCCCCTCACTTGATCTGGTGAAGTACCCCGCAACAAGTCGGGGCATCCATCCAGGGAAAAAGCTCACCGAGGGGTTGCCACGCCCATACCCCCGCTCGCCATCCATCCCGGCAGCGGCTACAAGGTATTCTGGATTTTTTGCATAAATCTCTAACCTCATTTGGGATATAATTTCCTGATGGGGGAAGTGCTGGAATTGGCAGACAGGCGTGACTTAGAATCACGTGCCCTAGGGCGTGTGGGTTCAAATCCCACCTTCCCCACCACCCCTTAACAGATTGCCCGGAACCCACGGTCAAAACCATGAACATACTGCGGACATGGGAAATGTCCGTCTGGAGGATAGGAAACTTGAAAATCGATACGCAGGAACTCGAAGATCGTCAGGTTGAGCTGACCGTAGAGGTGCCGGAAGACCGCGTCACGGCTGCGAAGCGTTCGTCCGCAAAACGCCTGAGCAAAGACACCCGCATCCCCGGGTTTCGCCCGGGGAAGGCTCCATATGAGGTCATCGTGAGCAAATTCGGCGAAGAGGTCATCTTCGATGAAGCCCTGGATATCCTCGGTCAGGAAGCTTACCGGGATGCCCTGGAGAATGCCGAGTTGGATCCCTATGCACCTGGTTCGCTAGAAGAAGTCGTAAGTCGTGATCCGCTCGTGTTGCGTTTCACGGTCCCTCTCGTTCCCGAGGTTGAACTCGGGGAGTATCGCGAAATCAGGATCCCATTTGAGGCGCCTGAGGTCACCGATGAAGCCGTCGAGTCGATGCTGGAAGAACTCCGTCAGAGGCAGGCCCTGATTGAGCCGGTCGAACGCCCAGCAGAAGATTCCGATATCGTCGTCCTCGATATCCATGGTGAACTCATCGACGAAGAGAATGAAGATGATGTAGAACTTGTTAAGCAGGAAGGAATTTCCATCCTGCTGGACAAAGAGACGGATTTCCCTTTTAAGGGAATATATGAACACCTTCTGGGCATCGTGGAAGGGGACGAGAAAACCGTCGAGCATACCTTCCCGGATGATTACACTTCCGAGGATTTGCAGAACAAACGCGCTTCCTTTCAACTCAAATGTGGCGGTGTGAAATCACGCCTGGTCCCTGAGTGGTCGGATGATCTTGCCCGGAGCGTTGGAGAATTTGAGGATTTATTGGATCTTCGGATCAAAATCCGCGAAAGTCTCACGGAACAAGCCACACAGGAAGCTGATTCTGCTTATGCAGAACAGGTGATGGAGTCGGTCATGGAAGGCGCACAGGTGACCTACCCTCCCGTGGTGCTCG
>CAZMZL010000165.1:0-7577 GCA_964570595.1 uncultured Anaerolineaceae bacterium
GAATGCCGTTGGAGCTGTGGATCTCGTTTTCGGTCTCATCGCAGCCGTCGTCGTCGGAAGCATTGGATTTGGCGCGGCTTCTCGGTTTCCGGAACTGCACGATTTTCGGTTTAGGTGCACTTTGATTCCAGTGATAGGAGCCTTGCTGGGGTATAACCTCATCGCCCTCTCGCTTCCAGGAACGACTCAAATTTTGATGGTTGCGGGGGATTTATCAGGATTTGTCGTCGCATTGATTGGGGGAATTGCGGGATTAATCGTCGCATTATATTTGTGCAGGGCCGGGACACAAAACTAGGAAAAGGATGCTGCAACTGCAACAATCAGAAGGATCCCGGCGACCACGGCCAGGATTGTATTTAATGGATCCTGCATCATCCATGATAGGCCAACCGGCAGCTCGGTTTGAATTAAGGAAGTGATACTCCTATCTGAAAAAAGAACTTCAGCTAATTCGGTAATCGACTGAGGACGATTGTCAGGATGCAGCGCCATCGCCCACATTATTCCCCGCTCGAGCTCACGATCGACATTTGAGTTCAACTCACTCGGGGGCAGGAGAGATCCGGGTTTTAGAAAGCGCTGTTTTGCTTCAACCGGTGGCTGATTCGTCAACAAGTGATAGAGTGTCGCACCAAAGGCGTAAATGTCACTTCGGGTATCCGTATGACCAGCATCCCCGCCATATTGCTCAAGAGGCGTATACAAAGCTGTCCCGCGTCCCTGGATCACCGTAATCGTCATTTCGTCCGGTACCATTTGCTTAACCAGTCCAAAATCGACCAGTTTTATTTGACCGCGGGGAGTGAGCTTCAAGTTGCTAGGCTTAATATCGCGGTGGACGACTGGAGGATCCTGGTTGTGCAGATACTCCAGTGCATCAGCGATTTGGGCGGCCCAGGACATCACGACGGCACTGTCGAGGAAATCCCCTTTTCTTCGAGACCTGTCCATCAGAGTCTTTAGATCATCGCCCGGGATGAAGTCCATTACAAGATAATCGCGATCACCTTCAGCGAAGAAATCAGAGACCTTAGGTAGGGTGGGGTGATCGAGCATAGCGAGGACGGATGCTTCACGATAGAATTGATCGCGCCCTTGCTTGATAAGTTTCGACGGCAATCCGGATTCCTGTTGAACTTCCTTGATCGCACATTGGCGTCCAACGAGGCGGTTGTCATCGGCTAGATAGATGGACCCCATTCCGCCGCGCCCAATCGTTTTCAGGATAATGTAGCGATCTTTAAGGAGATCGTAAGGCGTCAATGGCTCTGGCAAGGAAACCTCATCTGTGTATAAAATGGGTGATATGGAATGATTTGCTGCGTGATGATGCCAGCGGTGTAGGCTTTCAAGAAACAGAAATCACTTCGCTCCAAGTTCAATATCAGATTATACTATTTAGTGAGCACTTTTTCATTAATCGGAGTGTAAATCGTGAATGAATCGGGTGATGTACCCGTCCTCGTTGCCCCACCTGGAAAGCTTCATGACTCTCGTTGGTTGCTGGACCGAGACCATTTTCTCATTGGCAGAGGCGAAGATTGCGATTTGGTTATTCAGGACCGACAAGTGTCCAGGCACCATGCAAGAATTCGAAAAGCTGAAAAAGGCTATATTCTCGAGGATCTGGGCAGCAAGAATGGAACGCATGTTAATGGCAAGTTGTTAAGCGCACCGGCGGTTTTACAGGATGGTGACGAAATACAGGTTGCTCTGGCCGTCAAACTTACCTTTATTGGCACCGAGGCGACGCTGCCGCTCTCGCTTTCAGATGCAGCTAATATGGGGCTTGGGAGATTGCGTATGGATGCCGAGGCGCACCGGGTCTGGGTGCAGGATATCGAGATCGATCCTCCGCTATCTCCTCCTCAGTTTCGGTTGTTAGAACTATTGTTTCATAATTCAGAGCGCGTCGTCAGCCGCGAGGAGATTGCATCGTATGTCTGGCCGGGAACACATGGCGTAGGCGTCTCTGATCAGGCCATCGATGCGCTTGTTCGTCGGTTGCGTGACCGACTTTCGTCGGATGATCCTGCGCATAACTATGTGGAAACTGTCCGCGGGCATGGATTTCGATTGGCAAATCCAATATAGAAAAAGCGCCCATATCTTCTATGAGCGCTTTGTGGAGATGGCGGGATTCGAACCCGCGTCCGAAGGATTCAACCTACAGGCTTCTACAAGCTTGGTCTCTTCTTGGTTTCTCTGGCTAGCTGTAAAGAGACAAGCGCACTAGACAGATATCCACTCGGATCCGAAAATCCTCTTTTTGACAGATCGTGGCGCTCTATCAAGCACTGCTTCCTTTGGGTCGCCGTATCCATGAGCCGGAAGCAGGGGGCTGTGGAGGGCGGGCTCTCGAGAGAGCCTGAAGCACTCAGCTACGGGGTTATGCCGCTACTGGCAGTGCTGCATAGTCAGTGCGATTGGCACTTAAGGTGTGCGCTGGTTTAACGAGCTCGGCGCCTCTCGGCTTGCAGTCTGCGGTGCTCCACCTCCGTCGAAACCATTCATCCCCATTTCTGACTAGAGTATAGCACACAATGCGACCGATCATATAATGCGCATAGCCATATATGTCGTTGCCTATAATACTACATATTCATCCCATTAATTACAAAGAGGCTATGCGCAATATTGCTTCATTTTTTATCACCAGGCCGCATCGGGGAAGGTGCTGATCCCGGCGTGTTCGCCAATTATTTTATACATCGTCACGCCGCTGAAGTGTTCGCCCAGTATGCCGTCGTGCAGCGCCCAGGATCGCCCTCGGATGGAGCTGGAAAATGTGGGCAACCGGAAGAGGGAGCTCGGCGTCAACAGGTTATGAAGATCCCCACCATCCGCAAAGCCCTCCTGAATCCGCTCCATTAAACGTCTGCCTCGTTCGTACGCGAAACCGTATTTCTCAAAAATGATGGCATTGTGATAATAGAGCGGCTCGACGAAATAGGTATGGTGCGAGAGAGAACGGATAAATTCTTCAAAGGATTCGATGGACTCACGGAGGATCCTGAGACCTTTATGAACCTGTCCGGGAGCAAGGCCCGCTTCTAATGCGGCCATTTCGGCATCCAGATTTCGCATCGATGTGCCAAATTTTGTTGGCGTACCATCCGGCATTCGATCGACATCAAATCGCGGTGATTCCGGATCATTGACCACATAGAGCAGGACATGGATCTGTCCATTAATGGTATCCGTCAGGTGAACATAGAGAAGTGGATCAGGATCATCAGCACGATGGCGCAGGTCCAAGACAACATCGGTCGTGCCTTCTCGGCACCGCAGCGTCAATAGTGGATGACCCTCTGCATCAACAAGCCCCGGATCGATATGAAACTGGTCCATCAATGACGCTGGGATGAATCTCCGGTAGATGGCTTCCTTCTCGGGGCTGGGAAGCTTATTTACGGAAGCAATCGAGTGAGCTTTTATTGTTTTCTCCTTTGCGCCATTTCGCGTTCGATCTCACGGGCGATTTCGCGCTTCGCAATTTCCTTGCGTTTATCGTACTGCTTTTTGCCACGCGCGGTCGCAATCTCTACCTTCGCCCGGCCTCTCGACAGATACATCTTCGTCGGCACGATCGTATAACCGCGTTGCGTTACTTTTTCAAACAACCGTCGGATTTCTTTCTTATGCAGGAGCAGTTTTCGAGGGCGCCTTGGATCGTGGTTGAAGTGACTGGCTGGATTGTAGGGCGCGATATGAGCGTTCACCAGGAAAGCTTCCTGGCCGTTCAATCGCACATACGCTTCTTTCAAGCTCACCTGTCCGGCGCGAACGGATTTGATCTCAGTTCCCAACAAGACAATTCCAGCCTCAGCAAAGTCTTCCAAATAATAATCATGCGAAGCTTTCCGATTTCTCGCAACGATCTTCTGCCCGGAATTTTTCATTCAAATACCTGTTACGGATTACTTAACAAGGATAATGCAAACTCAAGTGCGGCATCCCCGGAATCACCTTGCATGATCGGATGATCGGGTGTTAAGCCAACCCCGTCAAGTGTCCTTTTATTGGGCGTAAACCACCTTGCCGACGTAATGTGTAAACTCGAACCATCCTGCAGTTCGACGATTACCTGCACCGACCCTTTTCCAAACGTAGTTTCACCGATTAGGGCTGCCCGATCGTGATCTTGAATTGCCCCGGCAACCACCTCAGCCGCACTGGCAGTATATCGATTGACGAGTACGGCGAGAGGTACACTCGATCCAACCCCGGGAGAGCTAACGGTGTGTGTAACAAGATCTCCCTCACGCTGTTGTTCGTGAAGAATGACGCCATCTTCTAGAAAGAATTCGGCGACTTTCAAGGCCGACCCCAGCAAACCTCCTCCATTATTTCGCAGATCCAGAATCAAGGATTCCGCGCCCCGATCCACCAGATCGCGATAGGCTTCATCCAGCTCAGATGGGGTCCGTTCACTGAACAATCCTACAGCGATCACTCCGACAGATGCATCGTTCGGATGCATGAACGATGTGACGGATTGGAGCGGAAAGACTTCGCGCGTAATCTCATATTCACGTTCCGCGGCCACATCCTCTGAGGCCCGAACAGCTATTCTCACCATCGAGCCTTCTGGACCTCTTAAAGCGGCAGAGACGACATCAAGTTGAGGGTCTTGTCCTATCCCAACACCATCCACGCTGAGCAGGATGTCTCCCTCGTTCACCCCGGCACGCTCTGCCGGGCTTCCTTCAAATGGGACCATGTATACCTGGCCGGCGTCGTTGATCGCGAGAAAGGCTCCAATTCCGCCGTACTCGCCGATGAGCTCGTCGCGCTGAATCTCACTCTCCGACGGCTCTACATAGGTCGTGTAGGGATCATCGAGTGCGCTTACCATCCCTTCAACCATGCCCTGCTCGATCTGGAGCTCATCGGGTAGAGGGTCAATGTAATGGTCGTCGAGAAATGAATAAGCTTCCTCGACAAGAGCATATTCTCCTGTTTCGCCTTGACCAAGGCGGAAGACTGCAACGATTAGATTGAGTGTGGCCGCGAGGAGCGCAGCCACAACGATCACCTTGAATAATGTGGATTTAAAGAATGCTCGCATTCAAACCTGACCCATTTATCCCCATTCGACGCGTTCGAGTATACCTGTGAAGGGGGCCTTGGTCCATGCCCGAGTCTGTATTTCTCATTTGTAGGAGGGATTTGAGAGCGCGGGGGCGCTTTACCTGTATAATCAGGAGAAGTACTCTTTAGCCCCTTGTGCACAGAGCAGAAGCATGCCATAAATCATGCTACACGAGGATGGTCATTGAGCCCCATGAAACCTGAAAAGGAAAGCGTGGTCGAAGTCGAGTATGATGCGTTACTCCTGGTTGTCGAAGACGATCCGGCGATGCGCGTCGCATTCCGTGATGTTCTTGAAGGTGCCGGATATCGGGTACTCGCTGCCCCGAACGGAGAAATTGCCCTGGAATTATTACATTCGCACAGACCTTCCCTGATCCTCTCGGACATATCCATGCCCGTCATGGATGGCTACAAGTTGTTTGAATCTGTACGCATGATCCCAGGGGGAACAACCATCCCCTTCATCTTCCTGACCGCACGGGGCACTCGTGAGGATATCTTCGCTGGAAAATCCCTCGGCGCCGATGATTACATTACGAAACCGGTGACCACGCGTGAACTACTCGCCGCCGTAAAGGCTCGTCTTGCCCGCTCGGATGAGCTTATGGTCGCTCAACTCCAGAACGCATACAAAGAGAGCCTCTTCGTGCTGGCAAGTGCGATCGAAGCCCGTGATCAATATACGCATGAGCACATGCACCGACTGAACGCGTATGCACAGGCCCTGGCGGAAGAGATGGGATGGGGCGACCTTGAACGCGATTCGCTTGAATTTGGCGCCATTCTGCACGATATCGGTAAGATCTATATTCCTGAGTCGGTGCTGCAAAAAACGGACGAATTAAGCCCAGAAGAATGGGTCGATATGAAGAAACATCCAGAGGTCGGAGCCAGGATGGTAAGGGACATCCCATACCTCGCTTCCGCAGTTCCCATGATCCTTCACCATCATGAACAGTGGGATGGATCGGGATACCCAGATGGTCTCCAATCAACAGAGATCCCTGAAGGCGCTCGACTTCTAGCGGTCGCAGACAGCTTCGATGCGATGACCTCGGATCGACCCTATAGAAAAGCTCTGAAAGCCAATGAAGCGTATCAAGAAATTGTCAGCCGATCGGAGACGCAATTCGACCCACTTGTCGTCGAAGCGCTCGATCGTTGTTGGCATAATGGCGTGATTGCCCAAATCCTGGAAGAAGTCCGTCAGAAACCTGTGTAATTCATGTCCAAGGGGAACCCCTCCTCATACCACAGAGACCATCCCTGACCCAGGCACCTCGTCTGGAACCGGACAATAGAACAATTGTCCTTCATCGTAATCGTCTCACATCGCGCACATCCGCGGATGAAGGGTAGGGCGCTAGGATGCAACGTCTCTCCAAGGGATGTATACGACTTGGTCAGCAGCCTCTCGTAAATCAGAATGATCCACACGCAATCTCGCCCTGAACGACCCATGAACCACACAAGAGAGGGTGGCTTGACAGGTCAGCGCGAGATCAGCTACAATTGTTATGCTTGCGATAAGTACCATTATAGCAACCTTCAGTCTTGCACCGGAGTATTGGGGGTTGCGCCTGATCGACGAAATAAATGAGGCCTCATGGACCCGGTCACCGTTGAATCGACCATAATTTTGTATCTCGAAAGTGTGGCGCTCTCCCGTAGCGAAAATACGGCTCGAACTTACCGTAATGCTTTGCGCGCTTTCGAAAGTTCTTTATGCACGCATGACATCGCACCGGAAGACACGCCGGTCGCGGACGTCTCCGAAGATTGGATCGCTGATTTTGCCGGTTTCCTTAAGATGTATGCACCTGCGAGTGAGCGTCTGTACCTCACCGCCGCCGCCGGATGGTACGAATTCCTTGCCGCCGAAGAACTCGCAGATGTCAATCTCCCGCGCGTCCGCCTCCTTATTCGTCAGAGAGCACGACGCCCGGGACAGCGGTTGCCTCAATTTCCCAGAGAAGCGATCGAGCGCGTCCTGGTTTACGCCCAGGAGCTATCGTCATCAGGAAACCTGGATGATGAGCGCGAGCGTATGCGCGCTTATCGAGATCGTGCGTTCATCATCACGCTCGCCGATACGGGACTGCGTGTACACGAGGCTTGCAATCTGCGACGCGGGGATGTCGACTGGAATGAAGGTCGTGCTCAAATCATCGGTAAGGGTAATCGTGAGTCCATCGTCCGCTTTTCAAAACGCTCCCTTAGCGCCCTGAGAGACTACCTCAGCGTCCGCGCTGCAAGAGATGGCGGCTCCGGTCGTCCTTTGGCGGCTCTGCCGGTCTTTGCGCGTCACGACAAGGGTGCGGGAAAGAAGATCCTGCCGATCTCGACCACCACAGGCAGGACGATCGTGCACCAGCGTTCCGGAGAGGCTCTTGGAGAGACCGATTCCGCCGCGATAACGCCTCACTCCTTTCGACATTTTTTTGTCACCACGGTGCTGCGTGGTTCCGGTGGTAACC
>CAZMZL010000166.1:0-7552 GCA_964570595.1 uncultured Anaerolineaceae bacterium
ACCGGATCCCCCTTAGCGCTCAGGCGGGATCGTGTCTCCACATCATTGTAGGTGTAATTGCTTAGAAGTATTTTCGTGACCGTCTGGATGTCATTCTTGTCAAAGAGCCATATTTCGAACGCGGATACTTTCCTCGGTTCCCCCGTTCCTATGGCTTCGGCGATCCCGACGCCACACTCTCCAAGAAAATCACCTGATGCTGGGCTTTCAATACTGAAGGAATCATCATAAAGATCGTCACCAATGGTGTAGGTTGTCCTGAAAGTAGCCAGAGTCGGTTCAGCGGGTGCTGGTGGCGGGCTTACCCAGTCCGGCATCTCATCCGCCGGTACCGCATGCGCTGCGGAATCTTCAGGAGCTACGGGGACTGCCATGTCATAATCATCATACCCCTGCGCTTCACTCGTCTCTACACGACGTCGGATGAAGAGCGCAGCAGCAAGCAAGAGCCCGATGAGGAGCGTGGCTCCACAAACAGGCAAGAGATATTTAGACGCTGTCGATCCTGTGCTTGCAGCCTCGGTAGCAAAAGTCGTCGCCTCCGGGACATCTTGCGTCACAACTGGGGCGACCTCGCCCTCTGCAGATTCGCCCTCGACAACCTCGCCTTCGACGGGTTCATCAACCGCAGGAACCTCCTCGGTTGAAGCAATATCGAGACCCTCGACCGCGACAAGCGCCTGGAATTTCTGAAGGGAACTCGGATCTAGCTCAGCGGGATCTTGAGCGACCATTTCAAGAGTCGCATCCTTCGTTTCGCCGAGTTCGTTATACCGTTCCAGCGCAAGCTCCGCGTCGAGATTGACCTCGTACGAGTCGATAATCATCCGCAGGTGGTCCACTCGCAGATCTTCCCTGAGCACATCGGGCGTCGCATCCACCCACTCCACCGGAGCGATTACCCAACCGAAGAGCAAGCCTGCGCCAATGCCAATCAATAATGACACGACCAGAACGATGGCGGTCTTGCGGTCAAAGAAAGCTCGCATGTTATCCATAAGTCCTCATTTCCAGACGCATTGGGTGATCCTCATGCGCCTCTAGCGGTCCATCGACCGCAGGAATTCTAGACCTTTCCAAAATGAAAGGCAACAAATGGGATACAAGAACTATGCCAGATCCTCCACAGTATGGCCTAAGGACTCCAAATCGAATTTTTCCCCACATTGAGTACAGACCGCACTTGTCCGATTTTCTACCACAAGAAGCCCCCCACAAGCTGGACACGCATGTGCGATGGGTCGTTTCCACGAAGTAAACTCACATTCAGGGTAATTCGCACACCCATAGAAAGTGCGGCCTTTCTTCGTACGGCGTTTGATGATCTCGCCTCCGTCGAGGGGGCAAAGCACGCCGATTTTTTCCAACCATGGCTCCGTAAAACGGCAGGTTGGGAAATCGGAACAACCAATAAATTTCCCATAACGCCCATGCCGGATTACAAGTTGATTCCCGCATTCAGGGCAAAGCCGATCAATCGTCTCGGGTTCGGCCTTTATCTCCGGCATCGCCTCGGCTGCAATTTCCAGTTGGACAGAGAAGGGTTCATAAAAATCGCGCACGACCTCAACCCAGTCCTGCTTACCTGTGGAGATATCATCAAGCCGCTCTTCTAAACGGGCTGTAAATCCAAAATCCACGATTTCAGGAAAATATTCTACGATGAGATCGTTCACGGTCATTCCAATTTCCGTCGGGTTCAGACGACGTTTCTCCCTGAAAACATATCCCCTCTGCCTGAGCGTGGAAATCGTGGGGGCGTAGGTGGACGGCCGTCCAATGCCGTGTTCTTCCATGGTTTTCACCAGACTTGCATCGGAGTACCTCGGTGGCGCTTGTGTAAAATGCTGCTCCGGGATCAATGCCAAGAGGTTAAGCACATCCCCTTCGACCAAGCCGGGTAACTGCGCCAACTTTGAGACAAGTCCTTTCCCGGCGCCGTCCGATTGTGCATTGTTGGCGGGATCCTTTTCAGAATCCTTATACACCTCAAGAAACCCCGAAAAACGCAAGCTTGAGGCGGTCACGCGGAAGCGGTATTCATGTTTTTCGCTCTTTCCGAGCGGCTCAATGGTGAGTGTATCGTATACCGCCGGTGCCATCTGAGATGCTACAAACCTCCTCCAAATCAAGTTGTAGAGTTTGTGCTGGTCTGAGGACAGGTGAGGTTTCATCTTCTCAGGTGTGCGGCCGACCGAAGTTGGTCGCACAGCTTCATGCGCTTCCTGGGCTCCTCTGCTCTTTTTCTTATAAACAACTGGGTTGGTCGGCAAGAATTCATCCCCATAAGTTTCTTGGATATGAGATCTCACTTCTTGGATGGCTTGCGCGGATATCTGAGTCGAATCAGTACGCATGTATGTGATTAAGCCAACCCCTTCGCCCTCGCCAAACTCCACGCCTTCATACAATTGCTGTGCGATCGCCATCGTCTTTCTGGCCGTGTAACCGAAACGACGGGAGGCGGCTTGCTGTAAGGTGCTCGTGGTAAATGGCGCTGCTGGTTTTCTCCGTCTGGTGCCAGGTTTGACCAACGAGACAATGTAAACCGCCGCCTTAAGGTCATCAAGAAGGTGATTTACCTCATCTTCACCTCCAAGCTCGGGCTCGGCGCCATCCACGCGCACCAGACGTGCATTAAACTTTGGCGGCTTGTCTGGCTGAACGAACTCCCCATCGATCGTCCAGTACTCCCGCGGTACGAACGCCTCAATCTCGCGTTCTCGATCGACGATCAACCTTAGTGCCACAGACTGCACACGGCCGGCCGAGAGCCTTCCTCGTACTTTTCTCCAGAGAAGCGGGCTCAAGTTGTAGCCGACAAGCCGATCAAGTATGCGGCGGGCTTGCTGCGCATCGACAAGGTCCATATCAATAGCCCGCGGCGATCCAAACGCGTGCTCAACCGCCGGCTTGGTGATCTCATGGAAAACGACCCTTCGAATGACTTCGGGGTCGATTTCGGCGGCTTCAATCAAATGCCAGGCTATTGCTTCGCCTTCCCGGTCGGGGTCAGTCGCAAGAAACACCTCTTCCGCCTTCGATGCGTCAGCCTTCAGCCCTTTAACAACATCGCGCTTGTCATTTGGCACGCGATACTTGGGCTCAAATTTATTCTCGACATCCACGGAGATTTGCGATCGTAGCAAGTCCCGCACGTGCCCAACAGATGCTTTGACTGAATACCCCTTACCCAGCATTCGTCCAACCGTCCGTGCTTTCGCAGGCGATTCCACGATCACGAGCCTGCCCTTTCGTTTTTTGACCTTGGTTTTTGATCGTTTACGCTCAGAAACCGGGGGAGGCTCGAGGCCTTCATGCGCCGGTGTTTTACCCATGCGGTACAGGCCCGTACCACAGACGGGGCAAATGCCTTTCGTAGCTGGGTTGCCTGTCGATGTAAATGTGGCTTCAGGATTTGCGATTTCTCTCTTTAGTTTACACTTTACACAATACGCTTCCACAAGATCTCCTATAGATACTTCACATCACCCTTGTCTCGTAATTCATCCACGAGCCGCTTCACCTCTCCTGCGCGATCACGTTTGCATATAAGTAAGACATCACCCACATCGATAATGATGAGGTCCTCGACGCCGAGCGCTGCAATGAGACGATCCGTTTTTCCAGAACCATCCTGGAGAATGAGTGTATCGGCGACCCCTTCCAGGATGGTTTCATCCGCCAATATCACATTACCGTCTTTGTCCTTTGATTGGATATCAAATAAACGTCTCCAGTCCCCAACATCCAGCCAGCCGAGCCCTTGTGCGGGTATCACCACCACATCTCGGGCGCCTTCCATAATCCCATAGTCGATCGTCACACTCTCTAGATCCATCCAGGATTGCGCGAGTATTGCCTCACGCTCTGGGCCATCCCAGGCTTCCCTGATACGTTCCAGGGCGTTATAAAGCGCGGGCATCTGTCGCTCGATTTCTGCAAGAATGCGATCCACACGCCAGACAAACATCCCCGAGTTCCATACATAGTCTCCCGAAGAGAGATACGCCTCAGCCGTCTCCTGGTCGGGCTTTTCCCTGAATTGCATGGCGCAATAAGCCTCAAAATCATGATAACGACCAGCAGATTCACCCTGCTGGATATAGCCGTAACCGGTATCGGCATAATCCGGCCTTATCCCAAGCGTGACCAGATGCCCTTCTGTCGCCGCATCATAGGCAGCAAGAAGCAGGGATCGAAACAGATCCTCGTCTCCGATAAAATGATCCGCCGTCAGGCTGGCCATGACGCCCTCTTCATCCTTCTCACGCAGGGACATCGCAGCCAGGCCAATCACGGAGGCAGTCCCTCTTGGGGCTGGTTCAAGGAGAAAATTATCGGTGGTCAGCCAATCCACCTGTGGTTGCAAAATACCGGCCTGTTCTTTAACGGTAAGAATGGTGATATTTTCAGGCTTGAACACAGGCGCGATGCGTTTTACTGCAGCCTGGAACAAGGTATCCTCACCGAACAACCTCAACGACTGTTTCGGTCGAGCTCGGCGTGAAAGCGGCCAGAGACGGGTGCCCCCACCTCCGGCCATGATCATGGCGTAATAGTGTTCCATCGTCATCATACTCAATCCACCCGGTATTCTACCCGTCCTTCTCGTGCTCTTATAAAATTCATCCCGCCAACTTGACGGGCTTCACCCTTTAACTCGAGCATCGCCAATGCCGCGCTGATCTCCGCACTGTTTAATCCCGTCGATTCCTGCAGCGCATCGATGTGGATGGGGTCATCACTCAATGCCCCCATGAGAAGATGCTCCGCGGGCTGATGCGGCAAGGAAGTCGATGCGATCTCCTGTCTCGCGACGAGCTCAAGCTGCAGCATCTCAATGACATCTTCGACTTGAAGGAGCGGGTGAGCCCCGGCCTGGATCAAGTTGTTGGTCCCTCTGCTTGCACTTCGGTGGATCTCCCCGGGAACGGCGAAGACATCACGTCCTTGTTCGGCAGCAAAATCTGCCGTAATTAAAGCTCCACTGCGGGCACCGGCTTCGACCACGACCACGGCGAGTGAGAGACCGCTTATGATGCGATTTCGCGGTGGAAAATTCCCAGCCTCGGGTTTTGTACCCAATGGATAATCCGTCAAAACGGCACCCGAAGATTCGATTTCCATGGCAAGACGACGATGCTCGGGCGGATAGATTTGATCGATTCCCGAGCCGAGCACCGCAATCGTCCTTCCACCTGCATCCAGTGCGGCCCGATGCGCAATTCCATCAATGCCTCGAGCCATACCTGATATGATGGCGATCCCATTCCGGGACAAACAGGATGAGACTTCTTTAGCAACCGAACGACCGTAGCTTGTTGTCTTGCGAGTGCCAACAACTGCGACGGCTAAATGATCCTGACGCGCGATCTCCCCTCGTATATACAATACCATTGGGGCCGCGTCGATCTCTCGCAGCCTACAAGGGTATCCTTCATCCTCAAACGTCAGGACGTCCACACCTAGATTGTTAAGTTTCACTATCTCTTGATCAAGATCAATGGATTGTCGGGTATCGATCAGCGCATCGACTGCCCGCGACCCAATACCACATCTTTCGAGCTCCGTCCTGGAGGCATACCATGCTCGCTCGACATCACCAAACTCCTTAATCAGAGATTTCAAGCGGACAGGCCCAATGCCCTTGACGTGATTAAACCCGATCCAGTACGGTAACATGTCCCCCTCCTTGCCAGGCCGAAAAGTCGCATGAGAATACCATACTCGTTTTTCCTGTGTCAAGCAGGCATACCCACTCTCAATGAAGGGATCCGACTCTACAGTCGGTTTCCCATCGGGCCATCGTCTCCGAGGAGGCCCGCATGGCTTGAAGGTAACAGGGCGCCTCGGCTCGCAAGAAGGCATGGATTCTGAGGGTATAATTTCGGTTGCGTCGGACCATCATGTCACTTTCTACTGAATGACGTCTGGCTTCAAACCACAATGATGCCGGTGTCCATAACCGAACTCATGAGCTCCGGTTTTCTTACGGCCCGGCTGATCCGGATAGAGCTTCTTTGCGGAAAAACAGTCAGCAGCATCCTCGTGATCTAAGCAAGAACGTCTCCACCAACCGTTTCCTGGGTCTTATGCGGTTGCTGGAGGGCTATCGCTTCATCTACCTGGTGGCGACGGTGAGCCTGGGCCTAACTGCCCTCATACGAACCGGCACCCTGGTTTTTCTAGGCATATTTATCGACGACATTCTTCCCGGCGGTCCTTCATCGAGCGAACTCCTTCTCGTCGCAGGAGTCTTCGTCCTACTCGCCGTAATCCAGGGCCTCTTCACATTCACCAGCGGATCGCTCGCTGCACGCAGCGCGGAGGGAATTGCACGAGAGCTCCGCAATTTCTTGTTCGATCATATCCAGCGCCTGTCGTTTAGTTATCATGACAAGACACCGACTGGTGACCTCATTCAGCGAAGCACATCGGATGTCGATGCAATCCGGCGTTTCTTCGCGGATCAGATGCTCGGTGTAGGTCGCATATTGGTCCTCTTCATCACAAATTTCATCGCCATCGCATTCATCAACATTCAACTCGCGCTTCTCTCTATCATCGCAATACCTTTCATTGTGATTCTGTCCATCTACTTCTTCAGAAAAATATCCGCCGCATATGAAGCCTACCAGGAACAGGAGGCAGTCCTTTCGACGACGTTGCAGGAAAATCTTTCAGCGGTGCGCGTCGTTAAAGCTTTTGCCCGACAATCATTTGAAATGGATAAGTTTGAGAAAGAGAATTGGGAGAAGTTTTTACGAGGCCGAAAACTCCTCATCATGCACGCACTCTACTGGCCCTCTTCCGACATCATCGCCAGTTTCCAGATGCTGGCCGGGCTGACCCTCGGCGCCGTGATGGCGATCAATGAAACCATCACGCTGGGACAATACGTAGCTTATACAGGCATGCTCATCTGGATCATCTGGCCGATGCGTAATCTCGGCCGCTTGATTGTACAGATGTCGATGGGCATGGTCTCCTACAGCCGGATCACCGAGGTCTTGCGACAAGAGAGGGAGCCCATCGAGGAAGGTACAGATCCTGATATCGCCGAGATGAGGGGAGAGCTTGTATTTGAAAAAGTAGGTTTTTCTTATGGGAAGGAGAGCAAAGTATTGGAGGAGATTTCATTTAAGTGCGCTCCCGGCGAGTCGATCGCCCTGCTCGGTCCAACCGGTTCGGGGAAAACATCATTGGTCAATCTGCTCCCCCGTTTTTATGAATATACGTCCGGCTCAGTCACCCTAGATGGAACTGAACTTCATACATATTCACGCAGTTATCTACGAAGACATATTGGCATCGTCGAACAAGAACCCTTCTTGTTTTCTCGGAGTATTCGGGAGAATATCACCCTTGGAGTCCATCGGGAGGTATCTCAGGGGGAGATCGAAGAGGCAGCTCGCTCCGCTGCGATCCACGAGAGTATCGTCGAGTTTCCGGACGGGTACGACACCCTCGTAGGTGAGAGGGGCGTGACACTTTCAGGAGGTCAGAAACAACGCCTCGCGATTGCCCGAACCTTGCTAAAAGACCCTAG
>CAZMZL010000167.1:0-7512 GCA_964570595.1 uncultured Anaerolineaceae bacterium
TCATCGGCCCGCATGACGATGGCGGCTGGTCGCAAGCCCACTTCGAAGGACTGGAGTATATCGAGGAGACTGTCCCCAACACGCACGTCGCCTACATCGAGAACGTACCCGAGGGTGCTGACTCGGAGCAGATATTCCGCAGCCTCTCCCGCAAGGGGTTTGATTTGATCTTTGGGACGTCCTTCGGATACATGGATCCCATGGAGATCGTCGCCAGTGAATTCCCGGACACAATGTTCATCCATCTGACGGGTATCAAGTCCAACATGGAAAACTTCGGTAATCTGATGGGCGCGATGGAGAACATGAAGTACCTGGGTGGGATGCTTGCTGGTGCCCGTGCAAAGATGGATGGGAATCCCAAGCTGGGCTATATGGCCACGTTCCCCATTCCCGAGGAAATTCGCCTCGGCAACGCCATTGCCCTGGGGATGAAGGAAACATGCCCGGAGTGCACGATGGATGTGCGCTGGATTAACACCTGGCACGATCCCATCATCGAGAAGGAAGCTGCTGCATCCCTCTTTGATGCCGGCGCTCAGGTTGTCTTCACCGGCGCGGACACACCCGCGGTCGCGGATGTCGCCCAGGAGAAGGGCAAGTGGGGCGTCACGTACGACTGGTATGGCTCCTGTAAAGTGGACGCCTGTTTGACCGCCCCCTACTGGGTGTGGGGTCCCGAGTATGTACGTATCACTGAGGGCGTCATCGATGGCAGCTATGTCCCTGGATGGGATTATTTCGATGGTGACACAGGCGCGCTCGGTTTATACGGTTTCATGGAGGGCGAGGAACTGACCTCTGGGGTCGCCGAGCTCCCAGAAGAAGTCATCCAGAAAGTGCGTGATCTGGTTGCAGCGACGCAGGCGGGCGAATTCACTCGTTTCGACGTCTTCTCCGGCCCGATCTATGACAACCAGGGCAACCTGGTCGTCCCTGAAGGCGAAGCTCTGGAACAAATCGATCTGGACGCGTTCCCTGAGTTCGGGTTGGATTGCAAGTACTGCATGAAGTGGTGGGCTGAGGGCATCACCGCTGAGCTGCCTGAATAATCGACGAACACGTTGATTACACTGGGTCGGCGCTCGTTGAAGGGCGCCGACCCTTCCTCAAAAAGCAGATCTGTAGAACCAGCGAGGATTGCGATGGATGATCACAGCGTAGCCGTTGAAATGCGTGGGATCACCAAGGAGTTTCCCGGTGTTCGGGCGAATGAGGACGTCGATTTCACGTTGATGCGGGGCGAAATCCATGCGCTCCTCGGTGAGAACGGCGCGGGAAAGAGCACGCTCATGAATGTGCTCACCGGGTTATACATGGCCGAGCGGGGGACCATACGGGTATATGGTGAGCAGGTCGATATCCGTTCCCCCAATGATGCGATTAGCAACGGCATAGGTATGGTGCATCAGCACTTCATGCTGGTACCTACCCAGACGGTCACGGAAAATATCCTGCTCGGGCTGGATGAGCCAAAGTTCCGATTGAATTTATCCCATTATCATGAAGTGATCTCCGATCTCGGCGTGCAGTACGGGCTCCACGTGGACCCGAGCGCCAATATCTGGCAAATCTCGGTGGGTGAGCAGCAGCGGGTTGAAATCCTGAAGGTGCTCTACCGGGGAGCGACAATCCTGATCATGGATGAGCCTACGGCCGTCCTCGCACCTCAGGAGATCGACGAATTGTTTGTCACCCTGCGTTCTATGACGGATGAAGGCAAATCCATCATTTTCATCAGCCATAAACTCGATGAAGTACTGGCGATCGCGGATCGAATTACGGTCTTAAGGAAAGGAAAGGTTAGCGCGGCGAATGTGCCTGTAGATGGGACCACCAAGCAGGAGCTTGCCAATCTGATGGTGGGCAGGGAGGTATTCTTCGATTTACAGAAGGAAGAACAATCTCCTGGAGACATTGTCCTGGAAGTCGAGAACATCAAAGCCGACAATGATAAAGGACTTCCAGCCCTGAGAGGGCTTTCCATATCTGTGCGATCGGGGGAGATCGTGGGACTTGCCGGGGTTGCGGGGAATGGGCAGGCAGAGCTGGCGGAGGTGATCACCGGATTGCGGGCGCCCACCGGGGGAAGCGTGATCGTGCATGGTGAGACTTTGATCGGTGAAGGCGCTGATACGAAAAACGAAGCCCATCGTGTGCGGAAGGTCATCGACGCCCGTGTATCCCATATCCCTGAAGATCGGACGCATGTGGGAACTGCACCAAATTTGAGCATCACCGATAACGTGATTATGAAGAATTACCGCATGCCTCCCATCTCGAAAAGGTGGTCGCTGGATAGGATCGAGGCAAGGGGACACGCCGAGAGTCTTAAAGAGTCGTACGATATCATTGTGCCCACCATTGAGACCCAGGCCAGGCTCCTTTCTGGAGGGAATTTACAGCGTTTGATTCTCGCCCGAGAGATGTCGTGTGAGCCCGATCTGATGATAGCCATGCAGCCGACTCGCGGCCTCGATGTTGGGGCCATTGAAGGTGTGCAGCGGTTATTGCTTGAGCAGCGCAAGAACGGCGCTGCGATCCTTCTTGTCTCAGAAGAATTGGAGGAACTCATCGCACTTTCAGACCGGGTTTATGCCATCTACGAGGGAGAGATCATGGGCGAGATGACGGACGCCGATGCAGAAACTCTGGGGTTGATGATGACGGGGACCCCGCTCTCGGAGATCACGGATGAGAAGGCGGTGCAGGGATGAACAATTCCAGCAGCTCCGTGCACAAACGACGATTCGGCCTTCCATTTTCCCTGCGGCTCGAGCCGCGGTTAAAACGGCCGAGATGGCTCTCCCTCGCGGTTACGCTGGGGGCCGTGATCCTGGCGCTTCTTCTCGGAGCGTTGGTATTGAAGATCGTCGGCGGATCGCCGCTGCTCGCTTACCGATTTATGATTAAAGCCGCATTTGGCGATATCGGGGTGTTTTCGGATACACTGACGAAAGCGACACCCCTCATCTTCACCGGCCTTGCGGCTGTGGTCGCCTTCCGAATGCGGTTGTGGAACATCGGCGCCGAGGGACAATTCTACATGGGCGCCCTGGGAGCAAGCGCGGTCGTTCTGGCGCCGCTCCTCCCGGAAGAGGCCTCGCGATGGCTGATGATCCCGACGATGATCTTGGCAGGAGCACTCGCCGGCGCCTTGTGGGCATTCATCCCCGGATATCTTAAGGCGAAGCTCAACGTCAATGAAATTATCACCACACTCATGATGAATTACATCGCGATTTCCTTTGTGAACTACTTCGTCTTCGATGTGTGGTCCGAAGGCGGCTTCCAGATGAGCCCGCAATTCCCCAAGAATGCCTGGCTGCCAAGGCTGACAGATTTCGGCTCGCAAATTCCCGAATTGCGCGGCCTTACCACCCATCTTGGCCTGATCATCGCCTGTATCGCGGCAATCATTGTCTGGTGGATCATTTACCGGAGTCGCTGGGGTTATGAAATCCGACTGATCGGGGATAATCCGCGGGCGGCGAAGTATGCCGGCATCAACATCGCCCGCAATATCATCCTGGTCATGCTGTTATCCGGTGCATTGGCGGGGCTGGGCGGTATGTCTGAGATTACTGGGGTCGTGCACCGTCTCCAGGGTTCCATTTCCCCCGGTTATGGCTTCACCGGGATCATCATCGCCTGGCTGGCCAAACTCAACCCTCTCTTAGTCGTACCTATTTCAGTGTTGTTTGGCGCTTTGATCCTCGCGGGAAGAGAGATCCAGCCTTCAGGTGTGCCCATGCTTCTGCAAGGAATCCTGCTCGTCTGTTTGATCGGAAGTGATTTTCTAATGCGCTTCCGTGTCCGATTGATTAACTTGCGGAAGGAGGTCTGATCATGGATCTCGTTATCATCCTCCACGCAGGCGTCGCTTCCGGGACGGTCCTCCTCTTCGCGACCATCGGAGAAATCTTCGCTGAACGGTCCGGCATCCTCAATCTGGGCGTCGAGGGTATGATGCTCATCGGGGCCATGAGTGGATTCAGCACGGCCCTGGCGACAGGCGACCCGTGGCTCGGCGTGCTCGCGGCTATCATCGCCGCCGGGCTGCTGAGCCTGGTCCACGCTCTCATATGCATCACGCTTCATGGCGATCAGGTCGTCAGTGGTCTTGCGCTCACCTTCCTCGGTACGGGACTGAGCCTGGTCTTTGGGGAAGGATTAAGCAAGGCCGGCGCAGTTTCGCTGCTTCCAAGTTTCTCGATCCCGCTCTTGTCGAGCATCCCCTTCCTGGGTCCAATTCTTTTCATGGATCAGAGCATCATGGTCTACCTGGGTTTCTTGCTGGTCCCCTTAAGCGGATACTATATTTACCGCACACGACCGGGGATGCATTTGCGAGCGGTGGGAGAATTCCCGGCCGCTGCCGATGCGCTCGGGATCAATGTATACGCGCTGCGCTACTTCTATGTGCTGGTGGGGGGCATGCTGGCTGGTGTGGCGGGCGCTACGATCAGTCTAGCGGTGTCGCCGGGATGGTTCAGCCACCTCACGACCTCGGGACAGGGATGGATCGCGATCGGGCTTGTGATCTTTGCGCAATGGGACCCGCTGCGCGCCGCCCTGGGTGCGTACTCATTTGGCGCACTGCGCCGGTTGATCCTCGACATCCAGGGACCCAGGTTGCTGTTTGGGCTGAAAAACCCTTTCTTCTTCAATCCATATTATGGCTTTTTCCTGCAAATGCTCCCGTATGCATTCACAATCGTGGTCCTCGTGATCGGATCTCGGGAGGCGATCCGCAAGCGCATTGGCGCGCCTGCCTCCCTGGGGCTGCCTTACATCCGCGGTGAGCGAGGCGCTTGATGAAAGATAAATTTACTGGATATCGGTGTTCCATTTGTTCTGAAACTTATCGGCCTGAGGAGGTCATGTATACATGTCCATCCGATGGCGGGAACCTGGATGTCGTGCTTGATTATGATGGGATCGAGTCCACGTTTTCTCTTGAACGAATTGCCGAAAGCGATGACGCTTCCATCTGGCGGTACCTGCCGCTTCTTCCCGTTCAGGACCCCGGGCACCGGGGTTCACCGCTGCGGGATGTGGGGTGGACACCGCTCTACAAGCCTGACCGGCTTGCCGATACATTAGGGATGACGGACCTGTGGCTGAAGGATGACGGGCGCAACCCAACGGCATCGTTTAAGGATCGTGCCAGCGCAGTGGTCATAGCGAGAGCGGAGCAGATTGAGGCCGATGTCGTCGTCACGGCCTCAACGGGAAATGCGGGTGCTGCGTTAAGCGGCATGGCAGCTGCGGCCGGGGTTTCAGCCGTAATTCTTGCGCCGGAGAGCGCTCCGAAGGCCAAGGTCGCGCAACTCTTAATCTTCGGCGCGAGCGTATTCCTTGTGGATGGCACTTATGACGACGCCTTCGATCTGACGATTGAAGCCGCGGATGCTTTTGGTTGGTATTGCCGCAACACCGGCTATAACCCTTTCACGGCGGAGGGAAAGAAGACGGCTGCATTCGAGATGTGTGAGCAATTGTCCAGAGCGGACGAGACAGTCGATGGTCCCACGGGTCAATGGCAAACCCCGGATGCCGTCTTTGTGTCGGTTGGGGACGGCAATATTATTTCCGGCTTGCACAAAGGGTTTAAGGACCTGCATCGACTTGGGTGGATCGCAAAAGTTCCAAGACTTTATGGGATCCAGTCAACGGGATCAGCGGCGATCACGAATGCCTTTGCAGCGGGTACGGAGGATATCAAACCGGTCGTGGCCGATACGCTGGCCGACAGCATCGCGGTCGATCTGCCCCGGGATGGGTTACGCGCCCTGCGCGCCGCAACACAAACCGGAGGTGCATACCTGGCGGTTCCTGATGAATCGATCCTGAGCGCGATGCGGGACCTCGCCCGGGACGGAGGTGTTTTCGCTGAACCTGCCGGTGCGACAGCTTATGCCGGTTTGATCGAGGCGTTGAAACAAGAGCTGATCGAACCACAAGAACGAATTGTGGTGATGAATACCGGCAGTGGGCTGAAAGATATCGATGCAGCGATGGATGCTGCCGGGGCTGCTGATGTGATTGAGCCGAACTTGAAAGCGCTGAAAGCCGTCATAGGTAAATAGACCACAGGAAGCGAGACACGAGATGAATCGTAAAGCCTCTCCAGTCTTTTCGGTGATCGGTCCGGTTTACAACGAAGCGGAGATCCTCCCTTCGTTTTACGCTCGTATTCGAGATGTCATGGATGACATCGGGGAGCCCTGGGAGCTCATCCTTGTGGATGATGGCAGTGGCGATGGATCAACCGAAATAATTCAGGATCTGGCCAGGGGTGATTCTCGTGTTCGCCCGGTGATATTCTCGCGGAATTTCGGTCATCAGATTGCGCTTACGGCTGGCCTTGATTACAGCCGTGGGCAGGCCGTTGTGGTGGTCGACACGGATTTGCAGGACCCGCCGGAGGTTATCCCCGCTCTCATAGCGAAGTGGCGTGAGGGATTCGAGGTCGTCTATGCCGTGCGCGCGGAGCGCGAGGGCGAAACCTTCTTTAAGAAAGCCACTGCGGCATTATTCTACCGATTGATCAACCGAATCACGGATGTGGACATCCCGCTGGACACCGGAGATTTTCGACTGATGGACCGGGTGGTTGTGGATGTCTTGAATACGATGCGAGAGAAGCACAGGTTCCCGCGGGCGATGGCCTCATGGGTGGGGTTCAAGCAAATCGGTGTGGAATACAAGCGGGAGGCAAGGGCAGCAGGCGAGACGAAATACCCGTTTCGAAAGATGTTTCACCTCGCGCTCAACGCCATCACCAGCTTCTCCTATTTTCCACTTCAACTTGCGACCTATCTTGGTTTTATTTGCGCGGGAGTGAGCGCCCTGGCAATCATGGTGGTCATCGTGATGCGCCTCATCGGAAATCAAGCCTTCTTTGGACAGGCCACCACCTTGACCGCCGTGTTGTTCCTGGGGGGGGTTCAGCTCATTTCACTGGGCATCCTTGGCGAGTATATCGGACGTCTTTACGACGAAGCGAAAGGGCGCCCGCTTTACATCGTACGAGATGATCCATCACAAAAAACTGCGCGAGGAGTGAAGAAATAAGATGATAGATTTACAAGTAATTGAGGAGCGGTTGGAGCGGGCTGTAGAGCGGGCTCGTGAGGTGGACATCATTATTCCAACGTTTGCTCAGATGAAGGATCCCTCCCTGATCCCGGATAAGATCAAAAAAGAGTTGGGCGGTTTGGGACTTTGGGATATCGCGCCCAGAAATCTTTTTCGGATTACGTGGAAGAACGAACCCGTCGATTCAGGGGGCGGTTTTGGCGACGTGAATTACATCGAATTCCCGTCGGCGCTCACCGGTGTGGATGCGAGAATTATCGGTCTGGTCGGAAAGTGGTTCCCCACCGGCGCGCATAAGGTGGGCGCTGCCTTTGGCTGCCTCGTCCCTCGGTTGGTGACCGGGCAGTTCGATCCAACCCTACAACGTGCAGTTTGGCCTTCAACCGGAAACTATTGCCGCGGCGGCGC
>CAZMZL010000168.1:0-7466 GCA_964570595.1 uncultured Anaerolineaceae bacterium
ATCCTGCGAGCTGCAAAAAACACCCTGCTGACCACGCTCGTGGTGGCAGTGGCCGGGTTTTTGCTCTATCTGCCGTGGTACCCCTCTTTTTCCTCGCAGGCGGGGGGAATTCTCCCGCATTTGATGCTTCCAACCCGATTCGTCCACTTTCTGGTGATGTTCCTCGTCCTGCTCCTCCCGATCCTTGTCTGGCTCGTCGATCGCACCCGGTATAACTGGCAGAAGAAGGAACTCAAGCGCCTGCTCTTGATTGGGATGGGTTTGCCGGTCGGCTTGCTTCTATTTTCCTGGCTTTTGGCGGTTATGGTGGGCTGGTCTCAGTACCGGGTTGATCCCACCGCCTTTAATGGTCTGCTCGGTGCCCTTGGCGCGATGGATATCAGCACCGGGATCGGTGCGACGATCATCGGTCGGATCACGCAGTCCTGGACGGCGATATTACTTGGTTTCATGATTGGGGCAGCTG
The DNA here is from genome assembly GCA_964570595.1 of uncultured Anaerolineaceae bacterium. Classification (GTDB taxonomy): domain Bacteria; phylum Chloroflexota; class Anaerolineae; order Anaerolineales; family E44-bin32; genus E44-bin32. The sequence goes on from CAZMZL010000168.1 coordinate 467, forward strand.
CTGTGCTGCTCTTACGATTGCTGCCGCCAACGCCAAGCGAAGATCCTGAGCGGCCCGGAGCCTGGGTGCTTGTCACCTTTTTTATCCTCATCGGCGCGCTGCTCATCATCACACCAGAGTTTGTCTATCTTAAGGATCAGTTTCTCCTGCGAATGAACACGATATTCAAGTTCTACTTTGCTGCGTGGATCCTGTGGGGGCTCGCTGCTGCCTACGCGACCTATCAGATATGGAGCCGGCGCGGCGTTTGGTGGACCGCCGCGAAGATCATCATCACGATCCCGCTCCTGTTCGGTCTCCTCTATCCACTTCTATCGGTTTGGACAAAGACCAGTGGATTCAACCCGCCGTTCGATCGCACTCTTGACGGCACGGAGTATATTGCGAATATATATCCCGAGGATTATGATGCCATCCAGTGGATCTCCGAGAATCTTGATAATGGTGTGATTGCAGAAGCCATTGGCGGGAGCTACACGTATTATGGCCGCGTCTCCGTTCACACAGGTCTATCAACGGTGCTTGGCTGGCCGGGGCATGAGAGTCAGTGGCGAGGCGGTGCGGCTGAACAAGGGTCACGCGAGAGTGACATTCGCACGTTTTACATGACGTCGGATTGGTCTCAAACAGAAAACATCATCGATCAATACGGCATCGACTATGTGTATATTGGCGGGCTGGAACGCACGCAGTACGATCCGGTGTTCGAACGGAAATTTGAGACGTTCACCGACCTTATTTATGAGAACGATCAGGTGAGAATTTATCGGGTAAGGAGCGGCAGGTGACCGATCGGAAGGCCAATCTCACGGTAGGAACAGTCGCGCTCGGTCTGCTCCTGGTCATTTATATGCTCACGAGGTTTGTGGATCTGGGCAGCTTACCCCTCTCGAATCAGGAATCTATCCATGCTCTGACGGCTCTGAGTGAGACGGATAACGCTTCGCCATTTTGGCCGCCGCCTGAAGAGACATCGCCCATGAGTGCAGCCTACAACACGTTCACGGTCTTTCTGTTTGAGTTGATGGGGGATTCAAATACGACCGCCAGACTGATCGCGGCCATATCAGGCCTTGGCATCGTCCTCAGCCTGGTTCTCTTGAGGGACAGGCTCGAGGGCGCGCAACTCCTGATGCTCTGTGCGATTTTTGCTGTCTCGCCCGTCCTCCTTACCACCAGTCGAACTGCCGGTGGAACTGCAATCTCAGTGTTTGGGATCACCCTCACAATCAGCCTACTCCTCCGCGAGAAGAATTCCGAAAATTCAACCACCAGGTACAAATGGGCGGCTGCTGCGTTGGGTCTGGCTATTGTTTCAGGTGTATCCGCCTTTGTTGGGTTGATGGGCCTGGCGCTTTCATATTTACTTTCGAGGTTATCGAAATCGTGGTCCTGGCGATCGATTTTTAGTGAATACACCGTTCAAAGTTTTTGGTCAAATCTCTGGATCACACTCTTGAGCATGGTGGTCATCGCCGCAGGGTTTGGCCTCATCATCGGAGGGTTCCAGGGGTTCTCTGAAGCGCTGAACCTGTGGATGAAGGGCTGGACGGCAGAGAGTACGCTATCGATTGGAACCTACCTGATCTCGCTGCTGTTGTATGAACCATTGGTGCTCGTCTTCGGCGTGGCTGGCGGGGTCCGAGCGATCCTGAAGGGGGATGTCTACGGGAAAGCGGCAATCTGGTGGGCCTCAGGGGCGTTCATTACCGGTCTTATCTATCCCGGAAGAACCCCCTCCGTCTTGGTCTGGGTCATCGTACCCATGGGCTTCCTGAGCGCTCAAATACTTGTAGAGCTGTTGGACCGGATACTAAGAAGAAAAACATGGCTTGAATTTCTTGGGCTTGTGTCGGTGATCACTGTTATCATTGGCATCGCCTATCTGTTCTTCCGGAGTTTCGCAGCGGGATTCGGTCCTACTTTCGCGACGCTCGACCCCACGATGAGTCTGGTGCTTGCGCTTGCCTTGTTTGGTCTTGCTGTCCTTGTCATGGTCCTTTTTGGGCTTGGTTGGTCTTGGTCGCTCGTGGTCGAGGGTGGCGGTGCTGTCCTGGCCGTCCTACTGTTTATGATCACGCTTGCGGCTGCCTGGAGATTGAACTTCTCATCCTGGACAGCGACGTCTCAGTTGCTCTGGAATTCCGAGGCGACGACGAGGGGCGTCGATCTGGTCGTTGAGACACTTGAAAATATTTCCATAAAGGAGAGGGGACGAACGGATCGTATGCCCATTCAGTTTGGATCTCCCGTCATTCCGGCGCTTGCCTGGGGTTTACGGGATTTTGATATCATTCTCGAAGGTGTGAACGCTGATGTGGGTCCTCCGCCTGCCGCACTGGTGTTGGAAGATGAGCAATTGCCCGTTACCGAGGCGAAATACCTCGGCCAAGGATTTAACATTGTGGAACGACGCGCCTGGGAGGGTGCGCTTCCACCCGATGTTGTGGGGTGGTGGTTTGCTCGTAATGCTCCGTCAAAATCTGAAACATGGGTGGTTCTCATTCGCGCCGACCTGGCATATTTAGGCGCGCTAGAATCGGCGGCCCCATGAGGGATCAATGACCACGGCTAAGATCATCGCTATTGATGGACCGGCCGCCTCTGGAAAATCGACGTTGGCTCAGGCATTGGCTGCATCCCTTGGGTATCTCTATTTCGATACCGGGGTGATGTATCGAGCGGTTACACTCGCTGTTTTGCGCCAGGGGATAAGCATCGAGGATGAAGGCGAGGTCTCCATTGTGGCCCAAAACATAAGCCTGGATGTCCTCGCGCCCAGCATCGAAGACGGTCGACCGTATGATGTCTTCATGGATGGCGAGGATGTGACCTGGGCGATTCGAACGCCCGAAATTGACGCCAAAGTCTCGAAGGTTTCGATGTATTCGGATGTTCGGGCAGCGATGACCGTGCGTCAGCGGGAAATCGGGTTGCGCGGTGATGTCGTGATGGTGGGACGTGACATTGGTACGGTCGTCTTGCCCGAAGCTGATTTAAAAATCTACCTCGATGCATCCGTAGAAGAGAGAGCTTTGCGGCGGTATAAAGAGTCGTCTGCACGTGGTGAGCACGTAGATTTTGATGATATCCTGGTCTCCATGCGTGCAAGGGATCGCCTCGATACGACGAGGGAACTGGCGCCATTGAAGGCAGCCGATGATGCCGTCATCGTGGATAATTCTGAGTTAAACGAAGGACAGGTCTTAAAAAAAGTTCTCGAACTTGCCGAGGCCGATGCTGGCGATATCGAGGGAGTGTTTCCTTGACAGATCAGGACGTGAGTGTCTGTGGAAAATCAATTTACCCAATATTTTAAGCTGCCCTTCGTGCAGTGAACGGAGATGATGATGGGCACGGCATCGATAAATTTTAAGCGAACACTGCCATACGACCACGAATCCTTACAGCTCCAGCGAAATATCCTCCGCTGGATGATGCGCCATATAGGGTTTCGAATCCTGGTGAAGGTCGCGGGAATCGAAGGTGTTGAAAATATACCGGCGGAGGGCTCGGCCATCCTCATCTACAACCACATCGCCTTTGTCGATCCAGTCGTGATTATGGGATTACTTCCCCGAAATGTGGTTCCCATCGCGAAGGTAGAATCCTACGATGAGCCAATATGGGGGATTTTCCCTAAGCTCTGGAACGCAATTCCTGTGAGGCGCGGTGAAGTTGACCGAGGAGCAATTCGAGCCATGCTTAATGTCCTTCAAGCAGGTGAAACGATCCTGATCGCACCGGAGGGAACCCGCAATCCGAATTTACAGGAGGGGAAAGAGGGCATGGCGTACCTCGCCATCAAGAGCGGTGCCCCGGTTGTACCGATCGCGGTCTACGGGACGAAGGGCTTTCCGTCCGTAAACCTGAGACGATGGCGTGAAGAAGGTGGGGTCGTACGGGTGGGCAAACCTTTCCGGTTTCGTGCGACGGCGGATCGGGTGGGCCATGAAAACTTGAGGAAGATGACAGATGAAGCGATGTACATCCTCGCGGGGATGCTGCCGGAGGAACTACGCGGTGTTTACAGCGACTTTGGAAAAGCGACACAAGACACGATTGTCTATTGATTGAAGTCGTTATGCTGGCTCGTGGGGGAAGAGCAGGGTAGGCGCTAGGTCCCGGATAAGTGAATATCGGTATAATGGTCACATCATTCGATTGGAGGGCGATCAGGGAAAAAAATAAATCGGGATAAGGAAGCGCAAGGCCCCAGATATTGCGGGGTGACGAGGATGAGGGTCTTCCGTCGCAAGGCGGAGCTAACTGGATCATCTGCGCGGCTCCCAACCGCCGGACCAGGAAAATCGAGAGATCAGCGGATGCCCTCTGGGTCAGCCACATCCCATTACCTTTCCCACGAAGCAGAAAATCCACGGACAATGCTGGTGTGGCAACATGCCGGACAATCACGTGAAGAGTGGCGTTCAAGCACAATCAAAATGCATAGGGAGGCGATTTATGTGCGGTATCGTCGGCTACATTGGTACGCGCGACGCAACCTCGATCATTTATAGCGGGCTGAAACGCCTGGAGTATCGCGGCTACGACTCCGCTGGGCTTGCAGTGATCGAGAATGGAAATATCGAGATCCGACGCGATGCCGGTAAGCTTGCACGCTTGGGCGAGCTGCTTGATGCGCAGCCCGTCCACGGAAATGTCGGCATCGGTCATACTCGCTGGGCGACGCATGGCGAACCCAGCGCGAGGAACGCCCACCCGCACATTGGAGAATCCGGAAATGTCGTCGTGGTGCATAACGGCATCGTGGAGAATTATCTTGAGCTCCGCGATGAACTGATCGCTGAAGGCGTCAAGTTCAATTCTGAGACGGATACTGAAATTATTGTCCATCTTGTGGAGCGGTATCTGGCCATGGAACACGATTTACAGGGGGCGACGAGACGAGCCCTGACGCATTTGAGGGGAGCTCATGGGATCGTGCTTCTTTCCGTACATGAACCCGATAAAATCGTCGCGGCTCGCATTGGGAATGCGGGTGGTGTGGTCGTGGGTGTTGGGGAAGGTGAGATGTTTTTGGCTTCCGACATCCCCGCGATCCTCGAACACACTCGCAGGATGGTATTCCTTGAATCCGGTCAAATGGCCGTCGTGCGTGCGGATGGATTCAGTACGATGACGCTTGACGGTGAACCGGTTGAGGTCGAAGTGCATCGTGTCTCCTGGGATCCCGTCTCGGCCGAGAAGGGTGAGTACAAGCACTTCATGCTTAAAGAGATTTTCGAGCAGGTGCGCTCAACGACCGACACGATCGCAGGACGTGTGGATTTCGAGAGGGGAACCATCGTGCTCCCGCAGTTGAACGTCGACCGAGATGCGGTCAAGCGCACCTCGCGGATCGTGATTACGGCCTGTGGAACCGCGGCTCATGCCGGAATGGTGGGGAGGCATTATATTGAGCGGATCGCGAGGATCCCGACGCAGGTAGATATCGCATCAGAGTTTCGCTATCAAGACCCTTTGGTCGATGATGACACGATCGTGGTGGCGATCAGTCAATCGGGTGAGACGGCAGATACGCTCGCCGCCATGAATGAAGCACGAACTCGCGGGGCGACGCTGTGGAGCATCGTGAATTCGATCGGATCTCAAGCAATGCGCATAGCCGATGGATATATTAGCATGCAGGCTGGGCCCGAAATCGGGGTAGCATCCACGAAAGCCTTCACGGCGCCCCTGATCGATCTCTATATGCTCGCCATCCTGCTGGGTGAAATTCGCGGAACACTCCCTGACCGTGACAGGTTGAAAATGGTCAATGACCTGCGATTGATACCGGATTTGGTGGGGCAATGCCTCGATCGCGCCGATGATGTCGAGAAGGTAGCTTGGAAGCTCAGGGATGTGAGCAATTGCTTGTATCTTGGACGGGGCATCAATATGGCGATTGCCTATGAAGGCGCGCTTAAGCTTAAAGAAATTTCCTACATCCATGCGGAGGCCTATCCAGCGGGTGAAATGAAGCACGGGCCGATCGCCTTGATCGATGAGGAGATGCCTGTGATAGCGATTTCCCCCCAGGATCCCTGGTATGAAAAGATGATCAGTCAGATCGAGCAGACCAAGGCACGGGGGGGCGTGGTTGTGGCTATCGCAACCGACGGCGACGAATTATTGCCTTCGATCGCAGATTATGTGATCTGGGTTCCTGAGACACCCTGGCTCATGTATCCCATTACGGTATCCATCCCGCTACAGTTGCTCGCTTATTACATCGCGGTCCAACGCGGGGCGGACGTAGACCAACCCAGGAATTTGGCGAAAAGCGTGACCGTGGAATAAGCTCAAATGCTCATTCGAGGGATACGAAGTTGGGGATTGCCACGCTCCGGCGCGGGCGCCCTCGCTACTAAGAAACTTACGTTCATGTCATCGCGAGTGTCTTTTTGCGAAGCGATCTCCCTCTGCGATGCGGGGGATTGCTTAAGCGGTAAAACTGGATCGCAAAGACATTAACCTCAATATGTCATCGCGAGAAGCTGTTGCGACAAAGCGATCTCCCTCTGCGATGCAGGGGATTGTTAAGCGGAGCGTATTCCGAGAGAAGAGAGACAGCTCCTTCGCTCGAGCTGACATTATTCAAGGGGGAAGCAAACCGTGAACCACGCTTACTACGTCTACATCGTCACGAATCAATACAATTCTGTACTCTATACCGGGGTCACAAACGATCTAAAAAGACGGGTTTTTGAGCATCGAGATGGAAGAGGTGGCAGCTTCACAAGCCGTTACAACGTTAAGAAATTGGTCTATTACGAGGTTACGGGTGATATTGGTTCTGCTCTGGCACGTGAAAAACAAATCAAAGGGGGTTCACGTCAAGCTAAATGGGATCTCATTGAAGAGCATAATCCCGAATGGGTTGATCTATACGATGAGATTTGAACACCCATTAATGTAATTTCGAGGAGCGGCAGCGATAAATGGCGTGAGGGAAACCGAAGGTCCGCAATGTCCACGGCTGAATCAAGGGATG
>CAZMZL010000169.1:0-7451 GCA_964570595.1 uncultured Anaerolineaceae bacterium
TTGGGTGGGGCGCGGGAATTGACATAAGAGATTGCCTGGGCGTGGGGGAGGTGGGTTAGATTTTGCTCGTTGTGTATAATGGCTATGTTCCTTCAAGATACGCACAAGCTCGTAATGTGATGTTCTGAAGGTGCAAAAACCACATGGAGGTCCTAGAGAAGAATGCCCTTAACTCAGAAAGATCGCGATCGGAAACGTCGGCAGCGGCGCCATAAAAAGATGAAGGAACTCAAGCTCAGGCTGGAGCAAGCGAAAGATCTAAAGGAAAAAGAGATTATTATTGAAAAAATCCGACGGATTAATCCTTGGGTTGAGATCAACTGAGCATGATCAGAGTTCCGAGGAGAATTCTTGATGATCTCCGGAGAAGTCATACCTGTTGCGCAAATCATATCGCCAGCAACCCGATGGTCCATTCATGCTGAAATCACCTTTGAAGTGAGCAAGAACTTCGCCCTTCATCCTTGCAGTACCGATGAAGCAGAAGGATTCGTGGGTTAATTGTCATAGATTGGAAAGTTAGCTGTATGGGTGATGAAAGAAGCAGAAGATTGATCGTCGCCTCGAATCGATTGCCCGTACGGGTCGAGGATGTCGAAGGCGAGTTCCAATACCAGCAAAGTGTGGGTGGTTTGACCACGACGCTCGATGTATTGCGAGAGCGGTTGGATATGATCTGGTTCGGAACACCGGGATTGAACGTGGAAGATGAACGGTCTGAGTCCGAGATTAAGGCGAAACTCTGGGAGGATTATAAGTGCGTCCCGTTGTTTATCGATGAGGAGGAATTCAACCTCTTCTATAACGGGTTTAGCAATGGGAGCATCTGGCCGATGTTCCATTATTTCCCTCAGTACGCACATTACGATCAGAGTGAATGGCAAGCCTATCATGATGTCAACCTGAAGTTCCGTGATGAAATCGTTCGTATAGCTCGGCCCGGAGACCTCATCTGGGTGCACGACTATCATCTCATGCTCCTCCCGGCAATGCTGCGCGAAGTCCTTCCGGATGCGCCGATTGGATACTTCCTTCATATCCCCTTTCCCTCCTATGAAATCTTCCGTGCGGTCCCCTGGCGGGAGGAGATCCTGGAAGGATTGCTGGGGTCGGATTTGGTGGGATTTCATACCTTCGGTTATGCGCGTCACTTCATCAGCAGTTTAATGCGCATTCTCGGGCTGGAGCACGAATTCGGTCAGGTCATGGTGGGCGATCGCACCGTCAAGATCGACACCTTCCCGCTGGGCGTCAATGTGGATCGTTTCTCCTCCGCTATCGAAGACGAAGCTGTCCAAGCAGAGCTCAAAGACCTCAAGCGGAAAACAGAGGGACAGAAAGTTGTTCTTTCGGTCGATCGTTTGGATTTTACAAAGGGCATCCTCCACCGTTTGAATGCCTTTGAACAATTCTTGCTCGACCATGAGGAGTGGCACGAGCGGGTCACACACGTTTCTCTTCTGGTGCCTTCTCGGACCCATGTCCCGGAGTACCAGCTTATCAAGAGCCAGGTCGATGAACTGATTGGAAGGCTGAACGGCAAGTTCAGTCAGCCTGGCTGGACTCCCATCTGGTACCTCTATCGGTCCGTACCGTTTTCAGAGCTCATTGCGCTTTACCAGCTCGCTGATGTGGCATTAGTGACGCCACTGAGGGATGGGATGAATCTGGTCGCAAAGGAATACCTGGCATCTCGTCCGGACGGGACGGGCGTGTTGGTCTTGAGTGAGACTGCGGGCGCTGCAGCTGAACTAGGTGAGGCCATCCTGGTTAACCCGCATGACGAGGAGATGATGGTCGATGCGCTCTATCGGGCGTTATCGATGCCGGTGGAAGAACAAAAACAGCGCAATTTTGCCATGCGCGCCCGGCTGCGTCGCTACGATACGGATCGTTGGGCAGATGATTTCATCAACCAGCTCGAATGGGCACAGTCGCTTCATGCCGGACAACAGCCACGGCGTCTGCTCGGCGATCTTCAGGAGCAGGTTCTCAGCGATTTCCATCAAGCAGAACAAAGGCTGATGCTTCTTGACTATGATGGAACGCTCGTGTCGTTTGCGCGAACACCGGAAGGCGCGAAGCCGGATGAAGAAATAATCGAGCTGCTAACTGCGCTGACCGCCTCATCCAAGAACACTGTGGTGATCATCAGCGGCCGTGACTCAGATACCCTGGAGACCTGGCTCGGCGGCACGGGTGTGGACATGGTCGCAGAGCATGGGGCCAAGATGCGGCTCGCAGGAGATGAAAACTGGCAGTTGACCGAGGAGGATTACTCGGACGAGTGGAAGGCACGGCTGCGACCTGTTTTTGAAGTGTATGTAGACCGCACTCCTGGGGCATTGTTGGAGGAAAAAGGCGCGGCGCTCGTGTGGCACTACCGCCGAGCCGATCCCGGATTGGGGGAACTCAGGGCGGCCGAACTCATCCAGACTCTGGAAGGATTTGTAGCGAACACTTCGTTGCACATCTTGCAAGGACATAAGGTCATTGAAGTGAAACCGAGCACGGTGAGCAAGGGTAAGGCCGCACAACCCTGGCTTATGCGAAAACCACGCAATGATTTCGTCCTCGCCATCGGCGATGATGTCACGGATGAGGCCCTTTTTGAGGCCGTGCCTGAGGATTGCTGGTCCGTGAAAGTCGGCATACCGGGTCATTCAAAGGCACGCTATTATCTGTCCGATCCCTTCGAAGTGCGGCGATTGCTGCGCGCCCTATTATCCGCGGGATTGGATGATTGAACGGTTTAATCAATCCGGAATAATGGGACGGAGAGTACTAAGCGTCCCTAATCGACGGGGAAGAATATACGGAGGAGATCCATGGCTACAGAAAAACCGAGGGACAATCGGGTCATTTTTGGGGTGAGCCTCCTGGTGCTCATCGGGGCATGTCTATGTATATTCTTATGTATCTGCCTGCTTGCAGGGGCCGGCGTTGCGTTGGGTATTAACGAACTGCCCGTTTACATGGACCCGATCTACTACTAGCGCAAATCAACTCAAAACACCTGTTGGTGAGGATCAACTTGTTTAGAATCAAACTGCAGTGATGGGTTTGATTTTTAGGAGAATCAAAACATCGGCGCACTCAGGCTGAATGCGCCCATGTTTGTTTAAGTGCTATGGGTTTGAAAATAGGGAACAGGGTTTTCATTACCGACGCACACCGAAAAAATGGATTCTTCCCTCTGGATCGCCATGTACAATGAGTTTTCCATCCGGGCTCAGGGCCATGGACGCTGGGAACGTCGGAAAAGCGCTCAGCGATTTGATCAGCTCGCCGGAGGGTATTTCCCATACGTTGAGCTGAGCCTCAATGCTCCGAGTGAACAACAACCCTCCGTCGTTGTTGAAGATACATTCACTCACCGGTTCATTCCGATCTTCTAAAGCTAGGACGACATCCCATTTCGCCGTATCCCAGATGCGGATCGAGTTGTCCTTGCCCGTGATGCCCCCTCCGCAAGTCGCCAGCAAGCTGCCATTGGGGCTGAATTGCAGGTCGTTGACCGGCTCCTGATGGGCGCTTAATTGCTGTATTTGTTTGCCCGAGGCCACCTCCCAGATTCGGACAGTATGATCCTCGCTCCCGGAAGCGAGCTTCGAGCCATCCGGGCTGAAATCGAGCGCGTTTACGTCCTCCTGATGTCCATGGAGAACGAACTTCTCTGTTCCGTCCGGTACCTCCCAGATCCGGATGGATTGGTCCACACCTCCGGATGCAAGCAGTTTGCCGTCAGGGCTAAAAGTGATATCGAATAGGCCCCAGACATGACCATCCAATTTCGCCAGCCCCTGAAAACCGACTATGTCCCATAAGCGGACGGATCCGTCGGAATCACCGCTCGCAAGGATGGAGCCGTCTGGACTGAAAGTGAGTCCCATCGTCTGACGACCTTGTTTTATCGCCGCAATTTCGTCTCCAGAGCTCATATCCCAGAAGCGCACATCTCCGTCGATATCGCCCGACGCAAGCAGCGAACCGGTGGGGTTGAATGCAAGCGTCGTAAGATAGGCATTGCCGCCATGCAGGACGAACAGCTCTTCGAGGTCAGAGGCTGACTGGGCGTTGATCTCAAGAAGGGAGGATGTATCCCACTCGCTCTTCGGCGTAGAAATTGTGGGCTCTGAATCGAGAAGCGCGAGGACTTCCCCGGTGGGCGGCTCGGTGGTCTTTGTCTCACTCGACGCACAACCGATGAGCAGAGCCATCCCCGAAATGAAGAGCACCGTCATCTTAAGATTCATCAGCAAGACCCTCCTGCAATATTGGAGACAGGTACGAACATGATCAGGGAGGGGCTTGGTTGTTCTATTATGGGAAAAAGCCAGAATACCCTGTAGCTTGCTGCGGGGTTCTTCACTGCTTCCGGGCGGTGAGGGCGAGGACCTCGCTCTTGCCGCGCAGGCTTATGTCGAGAATTTCGAAACCCTCAAATTCAGCCGCGAACTCATCCGGTGAAAAAATGTGGTGAGGAAGTCCCGCCTCCCAACCCGAAGTGAGCACGAAAGTACCGGGCTCGATTTCCACAGCATCATCCTCGGGATCAACCTTCGCCGGGACGGTCACAAATATGATTCCCCCTTTCTTCATCACCCGCCCGATCTCCCCTATCGTTCGCTTAACGGTGTCGATCACCGCATGATGGATGACCTGTGTGGAGATCAAACCGCTGAACGTGTTCGCATGGAATGGAAATTCCTCCCGCATATCGGCGAGAACGAGGGGGGCGGAATGACCCTCCTCCATGAGCCATTCCCCGCTCATGCGCAGTGCGGTGATCGAGTTATCCATTCCCGTGACATGAAAGCCGGATTTTGCAAGATGGACGGTATGCCGTCCGTTCCCGCATCCCAGATCCAGGATCGCGGTGCATGAATGGGATTGATAGGCTTCGACCAGGTCATCGATACCCGGAAACGGTTCCTCGAATACATGCCCCTCTCTTCGATAGATCTCATCCCAGGGTTGTGGATCAGTGTTCATATGAGCTCGATTTTCCGTAGCTGCTGTTCCATTCGATCCTCTTGAAATTAAGGGGTTAACCGAATCCGACGAAAGATGCTCCTCGGGCAGGACTGACCCCTGCGATCTATCGAAACGAGTTGTCTTTCCACATCAGATCAAGATCCTTTTTCGAGCGAAATGATCAGGCTCGCAGGCAGCCCGCAGGCGCCGTTCCATAAGGTGTCATAAGGAGATTGAGGCTGTGTCAGCCGGTTTATGCATCTTTTCAATCGTCACATCAGACTTGACCAACGTCAGAAACAATGCCGACGAAATGCCCGCCGATCCAAAGATCATGCACATCACCATGATCTGATATCTGACTGCGATTATGGGCGAAACCCCCGACAGGATTTGCCCCGTCATCATGCCCGGAAGGGAAACCAGACCAACGGCGAACAGCGTGTTCGTGATCGGGATAAGAGAAGCTTGGAGTGCGATGCTACGCGACTGTTCATAAGGAACGTCTCGATCCATCTCTGCTTCCAATCTTTCACCCGCGAGGCTGATGCTGTTCATTGCGCCCGCGAAAATCATCCCTGCCAGAGGGATCACCGAACTCGGTGAATACCAGGGTTTCAGGTCGAGGACACCTTGTGTCACGATGACGAGAATAACGCCCCCGCCCAGCACGATCGACAAAAACGATTTTGGGTAGAGGTTCTTCTTGGGAACTTTCATGGTTCGCAAAGAGATCCAGCTTGATGAAAAAAGCATTACACTGAGAACGGCGGCAACAACCCAGGCGCTGTCCGTTTCGAAAATATAGGTTAGAAAATAGCCAATGAGCAGAAGCTGGATAAGCATCCGGAACACGGCATAGATCGAGTTCTTGTAGTTGAGTTTCCATTGCCAGAGGATGAGGATCACTGCAACAACCGGAATAAAAGCCAAAGCCAAATGAGTAAACGGTATTGTATGCATCCGGATCACTCGTGACGGATCCGTTGAGCGGGATCGGGTCTTTCCGTTCGTGGTTGTTCACATTTCATGACGCCTCCCGGGATTGAGATCTTTGCGCGGGGTGTGATGCGGCAAACGTCGGTTGGTTTCAAGATCGCTGCCGTTCTATCGAACCTTTATGAGACAAATCGTCGTCATTACCTCCTCCACCTCGACACTGCCCGGTGTGTAACCACAGGGGTTCGCTGTTATGAAACCGGCGTTCCATTCTTTACGGTCGCCTATCTGACCGATGAAAAACGTGTCCGCACTCGATGATCTCCTGGAACTCCAGCGCTCGCTGTCGTCATCGGCTTGTGATTCTTGGCGCCAGCTTAAATATCTCCTTCACGCAAGGCTGTTCGCGGCGATATCTTGAGTCACGTGTTGTGCGTCTCTCACCATGCCGAATATGGATTGAGAGGTCACGGTGGATTGGAATCTCAGACCGAGGAAATAAAGGCCCGGGGCGGCGGGTACCATCCCGCGCTCGTGAACCGGCTGCCCGGCGATGTCAAATGCCTCGTCCCTATGCAGCGGTTCGATGAAGTCGTAACTTGTCTGAAAACCCGTGCACCATACGACGCTCAGATCCTCATAGGGCACAGTGCGGTTATCAGAGCAGTGAAGGCCATCTTTGTCGAGCCCGATCACCTTTCCGACAAGATCAACTTCGTACCTTCTTTCCAATTGCCTTGGAGAGGGTGGTATCGTCGGGTCGCCTTTGTTAGCCTGAACAAGCTTTCTCGCCAGCCACGAATTGGGTTTGAGATCCATCAACCGAAACCACCTCATGATTGTGTAAATCGGGATGCCCAGGATTTCAAGCGGGATGGTCCAATTCCCGCTCACCGCCAGGATGGTTTCGTCGAATTTACCGGACCTGGCCAGGTCTTCACATATCTGGACTCCGCTGTTCCCACTGCCCACGACGAACACGCGCCTTGATTCGATACCCTCAGGATTGCGGTACTTGCTCGAATGAAGCTGTGGAACCCTTGATGGCAGCTCAGCGGCGACGGAAGGGACCCTGGGATTTCGCAAGGTGCCTGTGCAGATCACGACGTTCGCGGTTTCGTAAGTGGGATCCGGGGCTGCCACATTCCAGGCGCCGTTCCCAGTTTGTTTTATGGAAGTGACCTCGGTGAACTCCCGTAGCGGGGGATTGACTGCGGCGAGGTAGGTTTCAAAGTGATGCAGGGCATCCACTTTCGATCCGAGCGCATCTCTGCTCGCTCCAGCCGCAAACTCATCCGTGGCTCCGGGAAGCGAGTTCATCCAATTGGCCGTGTTCATGTGAAACGAATCCCAACGCTTATACCATTCCGAGAATGCTCGGTCTCTCTCGAGCACGATGTGTTCGATTTGGCTTTGCTGGAGGTAATAGCTCGCGGCGATACCTGCTGGGCCGCCTCCGACGATCACGGCGCTGATTGATTTTTTCATCGCTCTCAACCTCTTATACTCACGATCTCCGTGATGCTATTGATCAG
>CAZMZL010000170.1:0-7402 GCA_964570595.1 uncultured Anaerolineaceae bacterium
GGTTCCTTGATGCGCTCCCTCGATAAGACCCGGGATATCCGCCATGATAAGACTGTTTGTATCATCTAAATCTGCAACGCCCAGGTTTGGCTGCAGCGTTGTGAAAGGATACCCCGCGATTTTTGGTTTGGCGTTCGTCACTGCCGCCAACAAGGTCGATTTCCCCGCATTTGGGACTCCCACAATGCCAACATCGGCAATAAGTCTGAGCTCGAGGAGCAACGTCTTTTCCTCTCCGGGTGCGCCTTTTTCAGCCATGTAGGGTGTTTGATTCCTCGAAGTCGCATAGCATGCGTTCCCCTTCCCGGCGCGGCCGCCACGACATACCACAAGCCTTTGGTCCGGGCTCACGAGGTCACCTATTAACGCGCCTGAAGCATCGTCCCGTACCATCGTCCCGGGAGGAACAAGAATCTCTAAGTCAGAACCCGATCGCCCGGTTTTGTTGTTGCCGCCTCCTGAGGAACCATCATCCGCATTAAAATGGCGCTTTCTCCGAAAATACGAGAGCGTATTCAGACGGGGGTCGACGAGCAGAATGACATCGCCTCCCTTTCCACCATTGCCGCCGTCCGGGCCACCGCGAGGGACATATTTTTCTCTGCGAAAGTGGACGATGCCATCGCCCCCCCTCCCTGAGGTGACATATATTTTGGTTTCATCAAGGAACATTCGTTTATCCTATCAAGTAAATTCGCTCAACCCACGATAAAATTATAACCTCAGGGCGCTTCTCTTGGCGCTGATGGCAGGTTTGCGTCCCCAGTCTGCTTGTGCTAGATTCGTGCCTAATCCACCAACCATTGCGGAGGACCGTATGGCCATTTCAAAGATCCCAGACATTGTAATCGGACGTCTACCTCTCTACCTGCGTGCAATCACTCAGATGGCTATTGAAGGTAAGGAGATCACTTCCTCGCAGGAACTCGGCGGCCGCCTCGGAATCTCATCCGCGCAGATCCGCAAAGATCTCTCTCAGTTTGGTGAGTTTGGAAAACAAGGTACGGGTTACAACATCAGTTTTCTCTCGGATCAGTTGAGACGCATTCTCCATGTCGACCGAGTGTGGAATGTGGTCCTCATTGGAGCGGGAGATCTTGGTCGTGCAGTTGCACACTATGGTGGGTTCGTGGACAGGGGATTTAATATCGTCGCTGTTTTTGACAACGACGCCCAGAAGATCGGGCAAAAGATTGGTCGTTTTACTGTACAGGACATCGCAAATCTCAAGCAAGAAATTGGCGCTAATCATGTCGAAGTCGCCATGATTGCAGTTCCTGCCCGCGAGGCTCAAGATATTTCCGAGCTACTGGTGAAGGCAGGAATTAAGGCGATCCTGTGCTATGCGCCTATATCGCTTTCTCTTCCGGAGCATGTGCGCATCGAGTATACGGACCCGGTATTACATCTTCAACATATGACCTATTACCTCTCAAATTGATAGACCTGTATCGACAATATCCCTAATTTTGATAAGATCGAAGATTCTGATTAAGGCGCACCAAATCCCGGTGCGTTTATATCTCCTCTAGCTCTTGAAAGTTTGGATTTACAGTTCTGGAAGATTTCTCTTCAAGCGATCGATCATTCCAAGACCCTTGGAGGCTCCCTTTGCGATACATGCGACGGGTTCTTCTGCCAGGTAGGCGGGAACACCAGTCTCGCGGGTGAGCCATTTATCGATGCCGCGCAAAAGTGAAGTCCCACCGCAAATCACCATCCCCCTATCGATGATGTCGGAGGCGAGTTCTGGTGGGGTTTGCTCGAGAACATGTCGTATCGCCACCACCATGAGCTGCAGCGTCTCTTGAAGAGATTCTACAACTTCACCGGTGGACAGGGTGACCGGTCGTGGAAGACCGGTGACTTGATCCTGTCCCTGGATCTCGATGGTTTTTTCGTCATCCTGGGGAAGGGCAGCGCCGATGCGGATTTTGGTTTCTTCTGCAGTACGTGCCCCAATGATTAATCCGTATTTCTTTCGGACATAAGAACTGATAGCGATATCCAACTTGATGCCCCCTATTCGAGTGGCGTTGGACGCCACGATACCGCTCATCGCGATCACAGCGGCCTGGGTCACTCCCCCGCCCAGGTCTACGACCATATTCCCGGAGGGGGTCGCGATTGGCAATCCGACACCGATGGCTGCAGCCAACGGCTCCTGGATTAAAACAACCTCCCGACATCCCGCCTGGAGCGTGGCCTCATGCACCGCACGTCTTTCGACGCTGGTCACACCGAGTGGAACCGTCACCATCGCTCGGGGCTTGAATAGGCGCGTGGGACCACAAACTTTTTCAATGAAGTGGCCGAGCATCCTATGGGTGACTTCGAAATCCGCGATAACGCCATCTCGTAGAGGGCGAGAGACTTCGATCGCCTCCGGTACGCGACCTTCCATCTCCTTCGCCGAATGTCCAACATCGACGATTTTCAACTCCTCGATGTCAATGGCAACGACCGTAGGTTCATGGAGAGCGATCTCATCTCCATCACAGATGAGCGTGTTAACTGTGCCAAGATCGATCCCCAGGTCTTTCCCAAACAGGGGCATGTGTTTAGGCTACCTCATCTGGTGGCGAAGGTCGGGGGACACGGGTACCCCTTCCATATCTGCGATAAGCATCGAGACGAAGGGTGGATCTCTGAATTGCGGCCTGGATTCGCAGGTACTCATCGGTATCCGTGGGGGGGCCTTCCGCGAGTAATTTTTCCGCACGCTCTTTTGCTTCTTCTGCTCGTGCGACATCGATCTCCTCAACATTCTCGCCTATATCGACGAGCACAGTGACGACATCCGGGCGTACCTCGAGGATTCCTCCCGCTACCGTGAAGGCTTGCTCCTCACCTTGATTCCGGACAATGAGCAACCCGACATCCAAGAGCGTTAGTAGAGGCGCATGGTTGGGAAGAATGCCCAGCTCGCCCTCAATTCCGGGAGCGAGGACGATGTCAGCCGGCCCATCGTAGAGAGTCTTGTCCTGAGCAACGATCTCACATTGAATTGGCATCGATCATATCACCCCTGGACTACTGAGCTTCCAGTCGTTCTGCTTTCTCGCATGCGTCTCCAATCGTTCCGACCATCATGAAGGCCTGCTCGGGAAGATCGTCATGCTCTCCGTCGAGAATTTCTCGGAAACCTTGTACCGATTCGCGCAGTGGAACGTAACGTCCTTCCTGCCCCGTAAACTGTTCGGCGACATACATGGGCTGCGAGAAGAAACGCTCAATCTTTCGCGCCCTCGCCACAACGAGCTTGTCTTCCTCGCTCAACTCTTCGATCCCCAGGATCGCAATGATGTCCTGCAGGTCCTTATACCTTTGAAGGACCTGCTGCGCCTCCCTGGCGGTCGCATAATGCTCATCCCCTACGATCTGTGGGTCAAGGATGCGGGATGTTGAAGCGAGCGGATCTACTGCAGGGTAGATGCCCTTCTCCGAAATGGATCGCTCAAGGGCGATGGTGGCATCTAAGTGCGTGAATGTAGCCACCGGCGCGGGGTCTGAATAATCATCCGCTGGAACATAAACGGCCTGCATCGACGTAATCGAACCGGTGCGGGTAGAGGTGATGCGCTCCTGGAGCTCTCCCATCTCTGTTGCAAGTGTGGGTTGGTATCCCACTGCAGAAGGCATTCGCCCCAGCAGCGCCGACACCTCCGACCCCGACATGCTGAAACGGAAGATATTGTCAATGAAGAGCAGGACATCTCGACCTTGATCCCGGAAATATTCCGCCATCGTCAACGCCGTCAGCCCCACCCTGAGCCTTACCCCTGGGGGTTCGTTCATCTGACCATAGACGAGAACGGTATCTTTCAGAACGCCAGATTCGATCATCTCGCGGTACATCTGCGTTCCTTCACGAGTTCTTTCGCCCACGCCGGCAAAAACCGAATTTCCCTGATGGACCGTCGCAATCGATCGAATCAACTCCTGGATGATGATCGTCTTACCGACGCCGGCACCACCAAAGATCCCGGTCTTGCCGCCTCGGGTAAAGGGAGCTATGAGATCAATCACCTTCAAACCAGTCTCGAATACCTCCACCCGGGTCGCCTGCTCATCAAACGGAGGCGCAGATCGATGGATCGGATAAATCACGTCAGATTCCACGGGTCCTAAACCATCGATGGGATCCCCAAGGACGTTGAATACACGTCCGAGCGTTTTTTCTCCGACGGGTACGCTGATCGGAGCGCCGGTTGCGTGAGCTTCGATTCCTCGACTCAATCCATCCGTTGAATCCATGGCAACGGTTCTAACGCTGTGATTCCCCAGATGTCGTTGGACCTCGAGCACCAAGGGGCCCGCATCGTCCCTCCGCACTTCAATGGATTCATAAATCTCGGGCATATCACCCGACGGAAAAACACAATCCACAACAGCTCCCTGAACCTGTACGACTCTGCCTGTGGACTTCGTCATCCTATCCTCCAATAATTCATGATGATCACCTCAGCCGGAGAGTGCTTCTGCCCCTCCGACGATATCGAGCATTTCACTCGTGATCGCTTGTTGGCGCGCTTTGTTGTAATCCAGCCTCAACAGTCCAGCCAGTTCATGTGCATTTTCGGTCGCATTGCGCATGGCGACCATTCGGGCTGCGTGCTCACTGGCCAGGGATTCCATGATGGCCTGGTAGACCTGCAGCTCGGTAAGCCGTGGAATAATCTCATCCATCAATTTCTCTTCGCTCGGCTCGTATATGTACAGAGGCTCTGGAGAAGAAGTATCCGTCACAGGAGTCTTTTCAGTGACGCTGCCTCCGATCGGAATCTCTTCAAATGTCACTGGCAGCAGCAATTTATAGGTCGGAACCTGGATGAGAAAGTTGACGAAATCGGTATAAATCAAATAGACCTGATCCGCCCGACCCAGCCGGTACTCCTCAATCGCCAGTCGTCCAATGGCAGAGACGTCCGAAAAGGAGGGATCTGCGGGCAAATCGCTGAATTCGGCAAGAATATCGTGACCACGCCGCAGGAGCAGGTCCCGGCCTTTCCTACCGACTGCCATATACCGAACCGGTACGTCGATATCGGCAAGCAATTCGGATGCATAGCGAAGGATATTCGTATTATATGCTCCCGCAAGCCCGCGATCACCGCTCACCAGTACAGCCAGCACGCTCTTGATATCTTCTCTTGGTGCGATCATGGGGTGCACTGCGTCGCGGGCGGGTTGACTAGCCAGATGACGCAAAACCTGCCACGCTTTTGTGGCGTATGGACGTGTCAGTTTTACCTGGGCTTCCGCCTTGCGGACACGGCTGGCGCTCACGGCCTGAAGTGCGCGTGTAACCTGGGCGATGTTGTCGACGCTCCGGATACGGAGCCGCATCTCTCGTGCTGAAGACATAGGTGATCTCCGTTACGCCTACTCGGCCCAACTCCGATTGAAAATTTCGAGAGCTTTTACTAAACTGGCTTCGTTTTCCTCGGTGAGTACCTTCTTGTCAGCGATATCCTTCAAGATCTCCGGATGTGCTGTTTCCATATTTCTTACGAAAGCGGCCTCCCACTCCCGAATACGATCCACTGGGATCTCATCCGTAAACCCATGCGTGGCTGCGTAGAGCACGACCACCTGTGATTCCAGATGGACAGGTTCATATTGTGCCTGCTTTAATATCTCCTGAAGACGCTGTCCCCGGTTAAGCTGCGCAAGCGTCACTTTATCCAGATCAGAACCAAACTGGGCGAATGCTGCCACCTCGCGGTAGGAAGCCATGTCCATGCGCAGCATGCCCACCACCTGCTTCATGGCCTTTGTCTGTGCATCTCCACCTACCCTCGATACCGATAGACCGGCGTTGATGGCGGGACGGATGCCCGCGTTGAAAAGATCGGATTCGAGATAAATCTGTCCATCCGTGATCGAGATCACGTTCGTGGGAACGTAGGCGGACACATCCCCAAGCAGCGTCTCAATGATGGGAAGCGCGGTTAAAGAACCGCCCGATTTATCGATCTTTGCTATCCTTTGGGTCGATGCGTCCTTCATAGCGCTCAGGGCTTCTTCGGCATCGTGCCGGCCCATCGGCCCCTTATAGGTCGCATCGTCAACCCCGTCGCTCTCGGTAACCTCGCCTGTAAAATCCTTGGGGACGATGACAAAGTTATCGCTCAGACGAACCGCTCTTTCAAGTAAGCGGCTGTGAAGGTAAAACACGTCTCCTGGATAGGCCTCCCGACCAGGCGGGCGTCTGAGAAGCAAGGAGACCTGGCGATAGGCCCAGGCGTGCTTGGAAAGATCGTCATAGATCACAAGCGCATCGCGGCCGTCATCCAGAAAGTATTCTCCAATGGCACAACCCGCATAGGGCGCCAGATACTGGAGTGCGGCCGGATCATCTGCAGCAGCCAGGATGACGATGGTATGGTCCATGGCTCCAAAACGCTCCAGAAGCGCCACGGTTCTGGCAACGGCCGCGCGTTTTTGACCGATGGCGACATAGATGCAGATGAGGTCTTTTCCTTTTTGGTTGATGATCGTATCCACAGCCAGGGCTGTCTTCCCCGTTTGGCGATCACCGATGATTAACTCACGCTGTCCACGCCCGATTGGGATCATGGCATCGATTGCCTTGATCCCGGTCTGAACTGGTGTATCGACATCCTTTCGTTCGATGACGCCTGCCGCGATCTTCTCGACAGGCCTGAAACCATCGAAACGAATGGGACCCTTCCCATCGATGGGATCACCTAAGGCATCCACAACCCGCCCAATTAAGCCGTCGCCTACGGGCACGGATGCAATTCGACCTGTTCCTTGGACGAGCATCCCCTCCTCGATGCCGGAATATTCTCCCATGATGAGAACACCGACCGCATTCGTCTCGAGGTTGAATGCAATTCCCATGATGCCGTTATCAAATCGCACAAGTTCCTGGGATTGAAGATCGGATAAACCTGAAACACGTGCAATACCATCTCCCGCCTCAAGTACTGCTCCGATGTCCCTCAGCTCCACGTCATAGGAGAAATCATCAATCTGACGTTGAAGCTCATCGCTGAGGTTATCCATCAAATTCGTCATTGCGCCTCCCTAGAGGTGAATGGTTTTTCTGCACTAATTTGTGAATGAAATCATTGGTCGACGATGTCTTTTCCTGCCGACATAAAAAACGCAGGATGGAATAAGGAAAATCCTTCCTGGTCGATTCAAAATCGGGAATATCTCGACGTGAAGAATCATACCTGATGGCCGTTAAAATGTCCAGCGAGTAACGCCGGAAAACCCCTCTCGATCGAAATATTCATATTCAAAACCAGGTATGATGCCCATCCAACCACGACCCCTCATGGCCGCCTCCCTTTGTGCCTTGTCCCTCTTATTATGTCATTGCGAGTGAATCCACAGCGCATGGGGCACCCCTCAAACAGGAAGAAAC
>CAZMZL010000171.1:0-7384 GCA_964570595.1 uncultured Anaerolineaceae bacterium
CTGGATCTGGGAGTAGAGCACGAACTGATCCAGAAGCGAGGCTCGTACTACTCATGTGACGAGACGCGTCTGGGGCAGGGGCGTGAAAATGCAAAAGAATATTTACGACAAAATCCCGAATTAGCTGAAGAACTGGAGCAAAATATTCGATTAACTTCCGATCAACAAGAAGAAGAAGAGGTATTATAATAATATTAATTCGGATACAAAGAATCCGAGGATGAAAGCTGCACCGGCAAGGACATTGTGCGGGCGCGGCAATGGCATCGATAACAACTCTGAAATGAGATATGACACCGTTCGTAAGATTAGCTTCTTCCAGATGAGCAGCATAATGTATGAGAGGGCAGACAGCAGAAGACGATTGTAAGGTAGTCTAACCCCTCTCTCCAGTAGCTTAATTTACTGGAGAAGCAAATCTGTGTCGTTGAGACATTTAGATTCGTTTCATGGCTTGATGCCTGAGGCCGCGTTCCGGACCGTCCGGAGCGCGGTTGTTCTTTACCTGGAGGGCAAGGTGGGGAAGATAACCGCCTTGAAATCACAAAAGAAAAGACGCCGTCGGATAAGTATTTTCATCGATGGGGAATATCGATTAAGTGTCGGCGAAAACGTGGCGGTCGGTCTTCATGAAGGAAAGGAATTATCGGACGAAGATATTCATCAATTAGAGGCAGAAGACGAAGTTGAAAAGGGTTATCAAGGGGCGCTGCGCTCGATCAGTAGGCGCCCGCATGCTGAACAAGAAATCAGAAGAAAGATGCAGCAGCGGGGGTTATCGCACGTGGTTCAAGAGAGCGTGCTCAAGCGACTTCGAAGGTCCGAATTGCTCGACGATGCCGAGTTCGCCCGAGCCTGGGTTGAAAATCGGACAATTTTCCGACCTAGAAGCGCCCGGGCACTGGCGATCGAGCTCCGTCAGAAGGGCATCTCGAAAGCAGAGATCGATTCTGCCCTGGAAGACTTCGACGAGGGTGAGGCCGCATATCGGGCTGGACAGAAAGCGGCTTATCGATGGAAAGATTGTTCCGAAGAGGAATTCCGGAAGAAAGTCGGAGGCTATCTCTCCCGGCGAGGGTTTCCCTATTCGATGATAACTTCCGTGATCACTCGGCTTCGGCCTGAGATCACTTTACAAGAAGAGGAAAGAGAGGATGAGGCGTGAATATCGCATTAGTCATTGGTGTAGGAATAGCACTTGTCGCAGGAGCCATTATTGGATATTTTCTGCGGCAGATCCAAATAGAACGTCAGATCAAGAGCAAGAAAACTGAGGCGGATCGGGCACTTGAGGAAGCCCGAGATCAAGCCAAGGAAATTGAGTTAAAAGCACGTGATCGCGCCCTCCAGATCCGTGATGAAGCTGAAAATGAACTTTCGAGAAGAAGAGGCGAACTTTCAAAGGAAGAGGAGCGGCTTCAACAGCGTCGAGCGAACATCGACCGGAGAGTTGATGAGCTTGAGAAACGCAATCAGTCCTTAAGTAAGATGCAAAGCACGTTGGACAGAAAAGCGAATGAAGTGGAGACACATTATAAAGAAATTGTCACCGAATTAGAACGTGTCTCAAGCATGACAAGAGACGAGGCAAAAGAACAACTCTTGCATGAGGTTGAGCGGGAAGCGCGTGCCGATATGGTCCGCATCATCCGCCAGATCGAGGAAGAGGCACAATTCGAAGGTGAGAAACGGGCGCGCGTGTTGATTGCTGATGCGATTCAGCGTGTGGCGTCCGATCATGTCTCTGAGATTACCGTCTCGGTGGTCCCACTTCCATCGGATGATATGAAGGGGCGGATCATTGGACGGAATGGTCGGAACATTCGAGCTTTCGAGCATGCTGCGGGAGTCGACGTCGTAGTGGACGATACACCGGAAGCGGTGACCATTTCATGTTTCGATTCGGTACGTCGTGAGATTGCCCGAAGGTCGATGGAAGCACTCGTCCTTGATGGCCGCATCCATCCAGCACAAATCGAGAAAATCGTAGAACAGAAGCATACTGAAGTAGAGAAACAGATCATCGAGGAAGGGGAACGAGCTGCCTTCGATGCAAACGTACCGGGTCTGCATCCGGAAATCACGAAGAAACTTGGCCGGCTCAAATTCCGCACGTCGTATGGGCAAAATCAACTGGCACACGCAGTAGAATCAGCTCAGCTCGCGGGGGTGATCGCGGCGGAATTAGGCGCCGATGTCGAGGCTTCGAAGGCAGGCGGGCTCTTGCATGACCTCGGGAAAGCGATGGATCATGAAGTCGAGGGAACGCATGCTGCGCTGGGGGCAGAATATTGTAAACGATATGGGGTTCCAGCATTGGTCGTCAACATGATCGCCGCCCACCATCATGAGGAAGAACAGGAATCTGTCGAGGCCGTCATCGTGGAGGCCGCAGATGCGATCAGCGGTGCAAGACCGGGCGCCCGCCGTGAGAGCCTTGAACAGTATATCAAGCGTGTCCGAGCGCTGGAAGAAGTCGCAAATTCATTTGATGGGGTCAACCAGAGCTATGCCTTACAGGCGGGTCGTGAAGTCCGGGTCATCGTGCAGCCGGAAGACATCGATGACCTCGAAGCCACACGCCTGGCGAGAACGATTGCAAAGAAGATCGAAGAAGGGATGCAGTATCCTGGTCAGATCAAGGTGACTGTAATCCGTGAAACCAGGGCGGTAGATTATGCGAAATAAAAGTTCTGCTGCCAGGTGAATCTGACACAAAATTCAGGGAGTTGCAGGAGCGAGAACGAACAAGCTCCTGCTCTTTCTTTAAATTAACTCTTTCCATGAAGCTCACGGTACAGGAACCAGAATCTATCTCTGGAATAGACGGCCTGAAGATCCGCTTCCCATATGAAATCAGAAGGAACGCTCATCGCTCGAAGACGATCATCCACGCTCTGAATCTTATCGAGGATTTGATCGAGATCACCTTCGATCCCTGCAAGGTCCATGAGTCTCTCGAACATCACTCGATGTCGAACCTCCCTGGGATAATCGTAGGGAACTTTTCCTCTCTCTTCCAGTTCTTCAACGTAAGCATGCCAGAGATTGCAGCGGCTGTTCATCTCCCGAACCGCTTTCCGACCAATCGCGGATTTCCATCGCTTGGTGATTTGCCGGTATCGGTCCAGGAGATCCTCGTAAGCACGTGCTTGTCTGGATTCCATCGTCGTTTGCTGGACCGAGAGCTCGTCTTGTGTGAGCAGAAAACCGCCCAGGGTAAGACGCGGGAAGGGGGGAGATCCCGCATCGGGTTGTGAGGCAACAGGCCAGTAAACCTCATCAGAGAGCAGGTATGGCTCCATATTTTCTAACATCGCTTCGATCAGGGATAAATTATACTCAACCCGATGTATCGGCATCCGAGGCCTCGTATAAGGCTGATTGGATTGCGTCCAGAAGCTGGCCACGAGTTGCGGGCTTGATCAGGTATCCGGCAGCACCGAGGTTGTCACCAGTGCGAATATCGTCCTGTCTTCCTCTGGCGGTGAGAAAGATAACCGGAGGGAGGGGTATGGGATCTTTCTGTAGTTCACGAACCACATCGAATCCTGATACCTCGGGCATCATGACGTCGAGCAAGATCAGATCGAACTTATCAGAACGAATGCAGGAGAGAGCTTCCGCACCTGAGTATGCGTGTTCCACATGGTATCCAGCAGGCGTGAGCGTGAGCTCAATTAACCCGACGGTGTCCGGCTCGTCGTCGACGATGAGGATCTTGGCTGGGGAGGGCATCTAAGACCTTTGGGCTTCCGTATTGAACGTCTATTTTATCCGTCTCTCATGAATTGTACAATCCGATTCATCCCCCTTGGTTAAGGACATTAAAGCACGAGGCGAAGCGGGTGTTCGAGTAAGCCTTTGAAATTCTGCAGCCATTGTGCCGCCTCGGCGCCATCTGTGATGCGGTGGTCGGCGGAGATGGTCGCCTTCAATCGCAGTCCAGTTTCAATCCGACTGTCCTTGACCACGGGTCGTTCCTGGATCCCTCCTACCGCCAAAATGGCAGCTTCGGGGGGGTTGATAATTGCGATGAAATGGTCGACATCGAACATGCCCAGATTTGAAACCGTAAATGTGGATCCCTCGATATCCTCCGAACGAACTTTGCCCTTGCGAGCGCGCGCGACCATGCCTCTCACTTCAGACGAGATTGAAGGAAGAGGCTTTTGATCAGCGTTTCGAACAACGACGGTGAGCAAACCATCCGGAACTGCAACCGCGATCCCGACATTAACCTCTCCATGGCGTATGACCGAATCTCCGTCCAGAGAAGCGTTCAGATTTGGGAACTCACGTAACGCCAATGCTGTTGCTTTTACGATGAAGTCGTTGACAGAAAGCTTCTCCTCTTCACTGAGCATCGCATTGAATTCTTTACGCATATTCATGAAAGGTTCAGCGTCGACTTCGGAAGTGACATAGAAGTGGGGGAGCTGCTGTTTGGACGAGGTCATACGGCGGCCGATTGCGCCTCGGAGCTTCGTGAGAGGCACACGTTCCGTAGCGGGTGAGATCATCGAACCCGTCCTGTGCAAGGATGTTGGACCCGAGGCGGCGGCTTCGACATCCTTCTTGACAATTCGTCCTCCAGAACCGCTGCCGGCTATCGTCCCGAGAGGGACGCCGAGATCCTTCGCAAGTTTTCGGGCGAGCGGAGAGGCTCGAACACCATCAGGCAGCTTGCCATTCCCCTCGGGTGGTTCAACCGCAGCATGTTCTGGCGAGGTAGTGGGTTTTGGCGCATCATCCACCACCTCGGCCGGGGAAGAACCGAGCAGAGCTTCAAGATCGAAATCTTCGCCTTCATCTCCGACGATTGCGATGGGATTACCAATTGGAACGCTGGCGCCTTCTGCGATGACGTGTCTGAGGACGGTACCGCTGATGCTGGCTTCAACCTCAACAGTGGCCTTATCCGTCTCAATCTCGGCCAGGACCTGCCCTTTCTCAACCCGCTCACCTTCCGATATCGTCCAGCGGACGAGCTTACCTTCGGCCATGTCGAATCCCAGTTTTGGCATATTGACGACTTCGGCCACTAGAGCACCTCTTTTACAGCTTCGATAATGTTCTTGACCTGCGGGAGCGCCATTTGTTCAAGGTCGTGGTTGTAAGGGAGTGGGACTTCGGTTTGAGCCACCCGTTGAATAGGCGCATCGGCAAAGTCGAATGCCTCTTCGTAAAGACGGGAACTGACTTCCGCACCAATGCCGTAAGATCGCCAACCCTCTTCAGCGATCACGGCACGATTGGTCTTTTTGAAGGACTCTACGATTGGTCCCATGTCGAGCGGCCGTAAGGTTCGCAAATCCACCACCTCGGCTTCGATCCCCTCCTGGGAAAGCTTCTCCGCAGCCTGAAGAGAGGACTGCAGCATTTTCGAGTACGAGATGATGGTCACATCGCCCCCGGCGCGTTGAACCTTCGAGACGCCGATGGGCTCGAGGAATTCATCCTCTGGAACCTCGCCGCGGGTCTGGTACAGCGTGGCATTTTCAATGAACATGACTGGATCTTCTCCGCGGATTGCGGACTTGAGCAAACCTTTCGCATCATGGGGAGTCCCTGGTGCGACAACTTTTAGACCGGGGAAATGAGCGAAGACGACATCCGGAGTTTGGGAGTGTGTCGCCCCGAGCTGACGCCCCCCTCCACCCACGGCACGAATCACGATGGGGACGGACATCTGCCCACCGAACATGTAGCGTAATTTTGCGCTGTGATTGACAATTTGGTCCATCGCCAGGAAGGCAAAATTGATCGTCATAAGCTCTGCAACAGGACGCAATCCTGCCATGGCGGCGCCGTTCGCAGCGCCCACAATCACACCTTCGGCAATGGGTGTGTCTCGCACACGATCGGCTCCAAAGTGATCATAGAAACCTCGCGTGACCGCATAGGTGCCCCCCCAGATACCAACTTCCTCACCCATGATGAAGACTCGCTCGTCAAGCTCCATCTCCTCCCATAATGCCTGGGAGATCGCTTCGCGCATCGTAATCATCGCCATGATTAGAGCTCTCCTTCGACGTAAATGTCGGTGAACAACTCTTCTGGCGCGGGGTTTGGGCTGGCTTCGGCGAAGGCGACAGCTTCCTCGATTTCCTTCTCCACGAACTGCTCTTCCGCATCAAGTTTTTCGGCATTAATATGCTTGTTATCGATCAGGTAATTCCTGAAGATGCCGATAGGATCATCTTCTTGCCAGGACTTCACCTCATCACTTTCTCGGTATCGCTCGGGATCACCCATGGAGTGACCTCGAAAGCGGTAAGTGACGATCTCAAGAAGGAAAGGTCCGTTCCCGCGGACGAGTTCGAGTGTTTCTTCAGCCGTCTCTCTGACTTTGACGACGTCCATGCCGTCGATCCGTGCGTTCGGCATGCCGTAGCCGTCGGCTTTCTGGCGAATTTCACTCACGGCTGAAGCTCGATCAACTGCGGTCCCCATACCATATTGATTGTTCTCGCATACCCACAATACCGGGAGCCCCCAGACCATAGATAGGTTGAGCGCTTCATGAAAGTACCCGATATTCGTAGCGCCATCCCCGAAGAAACATATTGTGACCCCGTCGGATCCCCGCAGTTTGTCGGCGAGTGCCATGCCGGCAGCCAGGGGCAAATGGGCGCCTACGATCGCATGCCCCCCCCAGAAGTTCAGATGAACATCCGCCAGGTGCATGGATCCACCCTTGCCCTTGGAAGTGCCGGTCTCCTTCCCAAGAAGTTCAGCCATCACCTTGCTCGCGGGTATGCCTGCCGAGATCGCAATGCCATGGTCGCGGTAGGCCGTGATCAATCGATCCTGGGTTTTTCGTGCCGACACGACGCCGCTGCCAACGGCTTCCTGCCCGATGTATAAATGAAGAAATCCCCCAATTTTTCCTTGTTGATACAGCTCTGCTGCTCGCTCCTCAAGACGACGAATAAGCACCATCTCGTGGTAGATACGCAGATACTCTTTCTTGTCCATATTTCAACCTCGATGCACATCCCGGCGGTCATAGAGTGCATGAACCATCATAACATAACCTAAAATTGCTCTATGATTACGCTGTTCGTAAAAACACCCCGGGATTCCGGGGTGTTCTAAATTATACCAGATAGGTCTTTTATTCATTTCGAAGGGTTTGTGCGATGGGTCGGTAAATCAAGATCCACAGCTTGTGTGATCCAGGGATTTTCTCAAGCTTTGGAGTAAGGAAGCCCCCTTTCCGGTCGTGCACGGAGCAAGCATCCGGCGAGATTTAGACCTCCCGGTTCCAGACCTGCGGGAGGTTCGAAATGACACAAAATATCAACATATTTGGAGAACGGAACATTTTCTACACAATAAGTGCAATCTCGTCCGCCCGACCATGAATGGTCGGGCTCAT